>JBKPTC010000081.1:0-15321 GCA_046735355.1 bacterium | reverse complement strand
GCGCAGGACTGGGCGCTCGTCGGCGTCGCGGCCGTCGCCGGCGCCGGGGGAGTCGCGTCGGTCGCGCTCGCGAACATGGGTCCGCGGCCGCTCCGGGCCTCGGGCGTCGAGCAGGCGCTCGAGCGGGGCGCCGACCCGGCGACGGCGGCCGACCGCGCCGACGAGGGAACGAGCCCGCCGAGCGACACGTTCGGCACCGACGGATACCGCCGCGACCTCGCGAAGGTCCTCGTGCGCCGAGCGCTCGAGGAGGTCCGGACTCGGTAGCGGTCTTTGACGACCGCGCCCTCGGACCGTTGACTGTGGCCGATGCTGAGCCTCGTGGCCGCCTCGAGGGCGTCCGACCGGTTCGTCTGGACGCGCGCCGACACCGTCGCGGTCGTCGTGATCGTCGTGGGGGCGGTCGCCATCACCGCCGTCGCGCGACTGCTCGTCGGGCGGTTCCAGCGGAAGCTCGAGGGAACCGTCAGCATCACGCAGGACCTCAACCTGCAGCGCGCCGCGACGCTGACACACGCGCTCTCGACCGCAGCGGTCGTGTTGATCTGGTCGACCGCGGTGCTGCTGATCCTCAGCAAGCTCGACATCAACCTCGCGCCGCTCCTCGCGAGCGCCGGTGTGGTCGGCGTGGCGCTCGGCTTCGGCGCGCAGTCGATCGTCCGCGACACGTTGTCCGGGTTCTTCATCCTGCTCGAGAACCAGTTCGGCGTCGGCGACATCGTCGACGTCCAGACGACGGCCGGCGCCGTCGGCGGCAAGGTCGAGTCGCTCACGCTTCGCATCACGACGCTCCGCGCGTTCGACGGCACGTTGCACGTCATCCCGAACGGCAACATCCAGATCGTGAGCAACAAGTCCCGCGGCTGGGCGCGGGCCATCGTCGACGTGCGCGTCGGATACGGCGAGGACCTGCAGCGCGTCCGGGAGACGCTCGACGAGCTGTTCGACGAGCTCAAGACGGAGCCGGCGATGCGCGACTGGCTGATGGACGGCCCGAGCGTCCTGGGGATCGAGACGCTCGGCGAGTACGGACAGGTCGTCCGCGTCGTCGCCGAGACGCGGCCGTCGAAGCGCTTCGACACCGAGCGCGTGCTTCGCGAGCGGATCGCCGCGCGCCTGGCGGAGCGCGGCATCCAGGTGCCGCTTCCGCCCGCCGCCGTTCCCGGCTCCGAACGCCGCTGAGGCCGTTCGCCCGGTTCGTTCGGATCCGCCGGCCGCTGGGTACCTGAGGCTCGATGCGTATCGGAGGTGGTGCCGGCATGGCCGTCGGTCTGTTGCTCCTCCGCCTGGTGGTCGGAGGGATCTTTCTCGGGCACGGAGCACAGAAGCTGCTCGGTTGGTTCGGCGGAGGCGGTCCCGAGGGCACGACCCGGATGCTCGACGGTCTCGGCTACCGCTCGTCGCGGACGATGGCGCTGGTGGCCGGGGCGGCCGAGGCGCTCGCCGGGCTGTTGCTGGTGCTCGGCCTGCTCACGCCGCTCGCGTGCGTGGCGATCATCGCGGTCATGGTGAACGCGATCCTCGCGGTGCACGCGGCGAACGGCTTCTGGAACGCGCGCGGCGGGATCGAGTTCCCGCTCGTGCTGATCGGCGTCGCGACCGCCCTCGGGTTCACCGGCCCCGGCCGCATCTCGCTCGACAAGGCGCTCGGCATCCTCGCGCGCGGGCTCGTTCCGGGCGTCCTGGTCCTTCTGGCCGGCATCCTCGCCGGCGTCGCCGCGTACGTGCTCGGGCGGTATCGCCGCGAGGACATGGACGAGACGCGTCCGCTGCGGCCCGCCGCCTGACCGACGCCGCCCGTTCGATACGCTGCGCGGCATGACCACCAGCGCGCCGTTCGGGTCGGTCGACGAGCTCGGCGACGCGCTGCGCGCGCACCGGTACCTGACCGACCGCGGCCTCGCGACGGCGATCTACCTCGCGGTTTCGCTCGACCGGCCGCTGCTGCTCGAGGGCGAGGCCGGCGTCGGCAAGACCGAGGTCGCCAAGGTGCTCGCCGACGTGCTCGGCCGCCGGCTGATCCGCCTGCAGTGCTACGAGGGCATCGACGCGTCGCAGGCGTTGTACGAATGGAACTACTCGCGCCAGCTCATCGCCGTGCGTGCGATGGCGGACACCGAGGCCGAGACGCACGTCGAGGACCTGTTCGGTCCCGAGTTCCTGATCGAACGCCCCCTGCTCGCCGCGATCCGGGCGGGCTCGAACGCGGTGCTGTTGGTCGACGAGCTCGACCGCGCCGACGACGAGTTCGAGGCGTTCCTGCTCGAGATCCTGTCCGAGTTCGCGGTCACGATCCCGGAGATCGGTCGGATCGCCGCCGAGGAGCCGCCCGTCGTGATCGTCACGTCCAACCGCACGCGCGAGCTGCACGACGCGCTCAAGCGCCGGTGCCTGTACCACTGGATCGATCATCCGAGCCTCGACCGCGAGATCGAGATCGTTCGCGCCCGCGCGCCGGAGGTCTCGGAGCGGATCGCTCGAGACGTGGCCGGCGCGGTCGAGCGCATCCGCGCGATGGACGTGGCCAAGCGTCCGGGCGTCGCCGAGACGATCGACTGGGCGAACGCCGTCGCGTTCCTCGGCGCCGACCGGCTCGACGAGGACTCGGCCGCGGCGACGCTCGGCGCCGTCCTCAAGGATCACGAGGACCTCGAGCTGACCGCGTCCAAGCTGTCCGACGTCCTCGGCGATGGCCCCGTCTGACCGGGCGCCGTTCGCGACGCTGACGGCGTTCGGGCGCGAGCTCCGCGCGAACGGGTTGCCCGTCGGGACGGCGCGCATCGTGACGTTCGCGCGGTCGGTCGCGGCGCTGTCGCCGGCCGATCGCGACGACCTGTACTGGGCGGCGCGAGCCTCGCTGATCTCGCGCCCCGAGGACGTCGAGGCGTTCGACCAGGCGTTCGCACGCGTCTTCGGCGGCGCCGTCACGCTCGAGCTCGCCGTCGCGGCGCCCGCTCCGTCCGAGGTCGACCAGGCGGACGCGGACGAGTCGGCCACGTCGACGCAGGCCGCGGGCGACGTGGTCGTGGTCGCCACGACGGATGAGGCCGGCGACGCGACCGAGGGCGACGCGTCGCGCGCCGTCGCGGCCGGCCTGGCCGAGGTCGTTCGCGAGAAGTCGTTCGCCGAGCTGTCGGACGACGAGCGCGCGCGCGTCTCCCGGTTGATCCGCGCGCTCGCCGTCGAGGTGCCGTCGCGTCCGAGCCGCCGGCTTCGGCCGTCGCGGTCCGGCCGTGCGTTCGACATGCGCCGGACGCTCCGCCGTTCGCTCCGTACGCGCGGCGAGCCGTTCGAACGGGCGTGGCGGACGCGAACGACCAGGGCGCGGCCGCTCGTGCTGATCCTCGACGTGTCGGGCTCGATGACGCCGTATGCGCGCGCGCTGATGCAGTTCGGGTACGCCGCGATGGCCGCGGGCCGTCGCGTCGAAGTGTTCTGCTTCGGCACCCGGCTCACGCGCGTGACGCGAACGCTGATGCGACGCGATCCGGACCGCGCGCTCCACGAGGTCGGCCGCTATGTCGAGGACTGGGAGGGTGGCACCCGGATCGGCGCGTCGCTCAAGGAGCTGCTCGACGGCTGGAGCCAGCGCGCGGCGCTCCGCGGTTCGGTCGTGGTGATCTGCTCGGACGGGCTCGAGCGGGGCGATCCGACGCTGCTGCGGGCGCAGATGCGCCGGCTCCGGCGGCTCGCGCATCGCGTCGTGTGGGTCAACCCGTTGAAGGGGAGCGACCGCTACGAGCCGGTCGCCCGCGGTATGGCGGCCGCGCTGCCGTCGGTCGACGTGTTCCTTCCCGGCCACAACCTGGAGAGCCTCGAAGAGCTCGGCCGCGCGCTCGCCGGGTGACGCGGCTCAGCCGCTCGCGCGGCGCTCCAGGTACAGCACGATCAGCTCGTCGAGCCTGGCCTGTCCGAAGCAGTAGTCGTGGCCGCCGTGCACGATCCGGACCGGCACGCCGCGCAGCCGCCGCATGCTCTCGACGTACTCCGGGATGCTCGATTCCGGCATCTCGTCCAGGAACTCGCCCGACTCGTAGACGCAGTCGCCGGAGAACAGCGTCCGGCCGTCCGCGTCGTAGAGACCGATCTCGCCCGGCGTGTGACCGGGAAGATGCAGCACCGTGAACGACCGATCGCCGGTGGTCACCACATCGCCCTCCTCGACGATGCGCGTCGGCGTCACCGGCCGGATCGCGTAGCCGGCGGGGTCGTAGCCCTCGTAGGGCAGGGCGTCGATCAGCACGTCTGGCGCCGTCTCGCCGGGATGGGTCAGCATCGCGACGTACTCGGGATCGAAGTCCGCCGTCGTGAGCGATCCGAACTGCCCCTCCCTCGTCACGGCGTCGGCGTCGCCGCGGTGGATGACGATCTGCTCGAACTCGTGGAGCCCGCCGACGTGGTCGTAATGGCGGTGCGTGGCGACGACGACCACCGGCCGTTCGAACAGATCCGTGAGGTCGGTCCGGAGCCGACCGATCCCGAGACCTGAGTCGACGAGCAGGTCGACCTCGCGTCCCCGGACCAGGAACAGGTTGGCACGGATCAGCGGCGAGGCGTGCGGCTCGGTGATCCGAAGCACGCCGTCGTCGACCTCGTCGACGGAGAACCAGCGGTCGGCGACGGAGAGACGGCTCACGCGGTCACCCGGAACGACGACACGACCAGGTCGCATGCCGCGAGGACCTCGGCCCGCGTCCCGTCGTCGTACTGGCAGTTGACGAAGTACTCGGTCGTGCCGTCGAAGGCCAGCACGAGCCGCTCCTCGACCTGCCGACCCGACGGGTCGTGCGCACGCCCGACGAACGCGAGCGCCGGAAGATCGGCCATCCGCAACCGTGCCGGCCCCGACGTCAGCGATCCGCCGGCCTGCGCGAACAGGTTCTCGAGCTGTGCGCGGATCGCTTCCGTCCGCGTGGCGATGTTCTCGTCGTCGATCGGAATTGACAGGCGGTATCGCGCGACGCTGACGAGGTTGCGGCCGTCGAGGCCGACCGCCGTGGACCACACTTGGTCTCCGGTCGACGCCGAGGTGCTGACGTCGTCGAGGATCTTCCAGCCCGACGGATACGAGAACGTCACGCCGTTGCCCCGATACGTCGGACCCGGCGTGCTCGACGCGTCCGACGACGCGGACACGATCGTTCCGCTCGGAGGTCCGCCGTCGCCCGACGTGCACGCCGGCGCCAGGAGCGCGATCGCGGTCATCGCGAGTATCGTGACACGGAGCGGGCGTGTGAGCACGGCGCGAACCTCGGTCGAGGACGCCCATCGTAGCCGCGTCGTTCGGCGGACGGCCGGTAGGGTCGCGCGATGGGACGGCATCGGCTCTCGGTCGCGCGTCGGCGCCGCGTCGCGGTCGGGCTGCTGGTTCTGGCCGCGGTCGGCTCGGGTGTGCTGCTCGCTCGCGCGAGCCGGTCGCCGATCGTGATCCCCGACGATCCGTGCACGACCGAGCCGCCGATGCGAACGGTCGACGGCGTCACGCTCCAGCCCGCCGCGATGGAGGCGTTCCGCGCGGCCGAGCGCCAGGCGGACGAGCCGATCCCCGTCGTGTGGAGCTACCGGAGCTGCCGGCAGCAGCGCATCGCGTGCAAGGACATCTGCGGCGATCCGGAGGGCTGTCCCGGGAGATGCGCTCCGCCCGGGTCGTCCTGGCATCAGCTCGCGGCCGCGATCGACACGACCGCGGAGGTGCTCGCCGACCCGAGGATCGTGTCGGCGCTGCTCGACCACGGCTGGTGCCAGCCGCTGCCGACGACGGATCCCGGACACTTCTCGTTCGGCGGCTGCCACTGACGCGGCAGGACGCGAGCGCCGCGGTTGCGTCGGCGAGCGTCAGGCCACGCGGCCGGGCGCGCCCTCGGGGGTCGAGAACGGCAGGCCGTGGGCCTCCCAGTCCTCCATGCCGCCCTCGAGGTTGTACGCCTCGAACCCACGGGCGCGGAGCATCAGCGACGCGAGCTCGCTGCGGTTTCCCGAGCGGCAGACGACGACCACGGGCTTGCCGGGATCGAGGTCGGCCGTGACGCCGGCCATGATCGAGTTGAGCGGGATGTGCACCGCGCCCTCGATGCGGCCGGCGCTCCATTCGTACAGCTCGCGGCAGTCGACGAGCTGGATCTCGTCGAGATGGTCGCCGACGCCGGTCGCGGTGGTCAGCTCGGGGCGCTCGCTCATTGCAGGTGCAACTGTACCAGTGGCTTCCCGAACGGCTATCGGGTCGCCGCGGCGAGCGCACCCTCGAACGCCTCGCGGTCGGCGTCCGAGAACAGGACGAACCGAACCTCCCGCACTCGCGTGGACGCGCGCGTGACCGCGCCGATCGCGACCGCGGCCGCGAGCTCGACGGGATAGCCGAACACCCCGGTCGAGATCGCCGGAAACGCGACCGACCGAGCGCCCAGTTCGTCGGCCACGCGCAGCGACTCGGTATGGCACGACGAGAGCAACGACGCGGGGTCGTCCTCGGCCGCGTACACCGGGCCGACGGTGTGGATCACCCATCGCGCGGGCAGGTCGCCGGCCGTCGTCGCCACCGCGGATCCCGTGGGCAGCCCCTCGGGATAGGTGGTCCGTCGGAGCGCCCGGCACGCCTCGAGGATCGCCGGACCGCCCGCACGGTGGATCGCCCCGTCCACGCCGCCGCCGCCGAGCAGCGTTCCGTTCGCCGCGTTGACGATCGCGTCGACGCGCTCGCGCGTGATGTCGCCCCGAACGCACTCGATCGCCGGCACGCGCGCATCGTAGGCCGCGCGGTCGCGACCGCGTCGCGTTGCGGACCGGCGTCCTCGTATGGTTTCGTTAGCCGCCGACGACGGGCCGACGACGGGCCGACGACGGGGCCGGAGTGAACCGGCGGAGGAACCGGAGGCGCATCGGTGGCGCACATCGACCTCGACGACGTGACGAAGGTCTACGGCGACGACGGCATCAAGGCCGTCGACGACCTCAACCTCGACATCCAGGACGGCGAGTTCATCGTGCTCGTCGGCCCGTCGGGATGCGGGAAGACGACCGCCCTTCGGATGATCGCCGGCCTCGAGACCATCACCGAGGGCACCATCACGATCGCCGACCGCGTGGTGAACGCGGTGCCGCCGAAGGAGCGGGACATCGCGATGGTGTTCCAGAACTACGCGCTCTATCCGCACATGTCGGTCTACGACAACATGGCGTTCGGCCTCAAGCTTCGGAAGCTCTCGAAGAGCGAGATCGACGAGCGCGTCCGGCGCGCCGCGGACATCCTCGGGCTCGACGAGTACCTCTCTCGCAAGCCGAAGGCGCTCTCGGGCGGCCAGCGGCAGCGCGTCGCGATGGGCCGGGCGATCGTCCGCGAGCCGAAGGCGTTCCTGATGGACGAGCCGCTGTCGAACCTCGACGCCAAGCTTCGGGTGCAGATGCGCTCGGAGATCTCCGGGCTGCAGCACGACCTGCAGGTCACGACGGTCTACGTCACGCACGACCAGGTCGAGGCGATGACGATGGGAGACCGCGTGGCGGTGCTGCGCAAAGGCCTGCTGCAGCAGGTCGACACGCCACAATACCTGTACGACCACCCGAGCAACCTGTTCGTCGCGGGCTTCATCGGCTCGCCCTCGATGAACCTCGTCGAGGCGGAGTTGCGGCGGTCGAACGGCACGGGCACCGTCGAGTTCGGCGGGCTGTCGCTCTCGATCCCCGACGAGGTGTTCGCCGAGCGGCCGGCGCTCCGCTCGTTCGACGGCCGGCGCGTGATCCTCGGCATCCGACCCGAGGACATGGAGGACGCCAGGCTCGTCTCCGACGCGCCGGCCGACCGCCGGATCGCATCCGAGGTCGTGCTCCGCGAGGCGCTCGGGGCGGACGTCCTCGCGCACATCCGGATCAAGGCGCCCGCCGTGCTGACCGACGACGTGCGTGAGCTCGCGCACGACGTAGGCCGCGAGGCGCTCGAGGCCGTGGAGCAGGGCGTGCGCTCGGGCGAGTCGACGTTCATCGCCCGGCTGAACCCGAGGACGTCGGCGCGCAAGGGGCAGTCGATCGAGCTCGTGGTCGACGTCGGCAGGATGCACTTCTTCGACCCCGAGACCGGGCTCGGGATCTACGACGCGTCGTCCTGAACCGGAAGCGAGCGCGACGAAGCGACCGAGCCGAGGAACCGCCCGCTGTCGCGGATCCGCCGCGCCTGCGTGGCGTAGTCGACGTGCACGATGCCGAACCGCGGCCCGTAGCCCTCGGCCCACTCGAAGTTGTCGAGGAGCGACCAGGCGAAGTAGCCGCGGAGCGGCACGCCCCGGTCGACAGCGCCGAGCGCGACCTCGAGGTGTCGCCTGAGGTACTCGACGCGCGCCGGATCGCGCGCCGGGTCCGGGCCGTCGTCGAACGCCGCCCCGTTCTCCATCACGTACAGCGGAAGTTCTCCGGTCCGCGATTGCACGAACTCGAGCGTCTCCGCCAGGCCCCCGGGATACACCTCCCACCCCATGGACGTCCGCTCCACGTCCGTCGGAGGCGGGTTCGCCGGCAGCAGCGGCGACCGGACGATCTGGCGCCGGTAGTAGTTCACGCCGAGGAGGTCGATCGGCTCGGCGATGAGCTCCCGGTCGCCCGAGCGGATCTCGTCGCCGTCCCAGCCCCACGCCCGGCCGCCGTCCTCCGGATAGGGCAGCCCGACGATCGGATCGAGGAACCACCGGTTGAAATGGTCGTGCTCGACGATCGCGGCCTCGAGGTCGAGCGGATGGCCGCTCGCCGGATGCTTGGGCTCGAAGTTGAGGGTGATGCCGACGGGCACGCCGGGCGCCGCGTCGCGGATCGCGCGCACGCCGAGGCCGTGCGCGACGAGCAGGTGATGCGCGGCGGCGTTCGCGGCCGCCGGATCCGTCCGGCCCGGCGCGTGCGTTCCGGTGCGGTAGCCGAGGTTGGCGGCGCACCACGGCTCGTTCAGCGTGGTCAGGGCGGCTGCGCGGTCACCGAGGCGGCCGGCGACCACGCGTGCGAACTCGCCGAAGGCCTCCGCCGTGGCTCGGTTCGGCCATCCGCCGGCGTCCTCGAGCGCCTGCGGCAGGTCCCAGTGGTATAGCGTCACGAACGACGCGATCCCGCGCGCGGTCAGCTCGTCCAGCAGCCGGTCGTAGAAGTCGAGCCCCGCGCCGTTCGGTCGCCCCACGCCGTCGGGGAGCACCCGCGGCCACGCGATCGAGAAGCGATACGCGGTCAGCCCGAGGTCCGCGATGAGGCCGACGTCCTCGCGCACGCGGTGGAAATGGTCGGCGGCCACGTCGCCGGTCGCGCCGTTCCGCGTCGCGCCCGGCGTGTCTGAGAAGCGGTCCCAGATGCTCTCGCCGCGGCCGTCCTCCCGGACGCCGCCCTCGATCTGGTACGAGGACGTGGCGGCGCCCACCACGAAGCCGGCCGGAAGTGCCGCCGTCGGAGCGGTCGTCATGGAAGCGCTCCCATCGCCGCGCGGACCATACGCCCTTGGCTTGACAAACGCCACCCGGAAGCGTTCAGTCGCAGTGAAAGCGCTCTCATCGCGGTCCGGAGATCGACACGGAGTTCGGAGGATGTCGCCCGTGGCTCGAACGCTCGACGAGGTCGCGGCCATCGCCGGCGTCTCGCGCGCGACCGTGTCGCGGGTGATCAACGGGGGATCCGTGGCATCGTCGACGCGCGACCGGGTGCTGTCGGCGCTCGACGATGCCGGATACCGCCCCAACGCCGCGGCGCGCCTGCTCGCCTCCGGTCGCTCGGGCGTCGTCGGCATCGTGATGCACGTCGACTCGCACACGCTGTTCGGCGATCCGTACTTCTCCGAGCTGCTCGGCGGTCTGACGGACGGGCTCGCGGACCGGGCGGCCGGGATGATGGTCTGGCTCGCGAACCGCACGAAAGAGCAG
Organism: bacterium; assembly: GCA_046735355.1. Lineage (GTDB taxonomy): Bacteria > Actinomycetota > UBA4738 > UBA4738 > HRBIN12 > DATAEU01. Next base: position 5,443 of record JBKPTC010000081.1, on the reverse strand, counting down.
ACGCTCGAGGACATCCTCGGGATCGGGCTGCTCGACGGCGTCATCGCGACGGCCGACACGCTCCGCGATCCGCTCGTGGACGGGCTCGTCGCCTCGCCGCTGCCGACCGTGCTGATCGGCCACCGACGGGAGGACCGCACGGCGAGCTACGTCGACGTCGACCACGCCGGCGGCGCCGAGAACGCGACGGGCCATCTCGTGTCGATCGGGCGGCGCAGGATCGGGCACGTCTCGGGGCGGCGCGGCACCGTGGCGGGCGAGGAGAGGATCGCCGGATACCGGCGGGCGCTGTCGAGCGCCGGCCTCGATCCTGACGCCTTCGTCGTCGACGGCGACTTCAGCGCCTCGGCCGGCGCGGTGGGCGCGTCCGAGCTGCTGGCGCGCGACGTCGACGCGATCTTCTGCGCGAACGACGCGATGGCCTCCGGCGCGCTCGACGCGATCCGTGCGGCGGGACTGCGGGTCCCCGAGGACGTCGCGCTCGCCGGGTTCGACGACCTCGGGTTCGCGGCGGCCCTCGACCCGCCGCTCACGACGATCCGACAGGGGGTGAGGGAGCAGGGAAGCGAGGCCGCGCGTGTGCTGTTCGATCTGGTCGCCGACCCGGAGCACGTTCCGCGGCGGGTGATCCTGCCGACGGAGCTCGTCGTGCGGGCGTCAACCGTCGGCAAGCCGGCCGGACGCGTTTGACCGTATGGACGGAGATGTGAGCGAATATCGCTCGGAGCAGAGAGGGGGTAGGCGTATGCGTCGACTGCGACTCATCGCGGTCGTCGGCGTGGTGCTCATCGTGGCCGCGGGATGCTCCGCCGATCAGGGTGGCAGCGGCAACGGCAACGGATCGGGCGGGGCGACGGGCGAGAACACCGGCAAGGTGAACGTCCTCGCGGCGATCGATCCCAAGACCGAGGCCGCGCCGATGCAGCAGATCTTCGACGACCAGATCAACGCCAACGCCGACTACAAGGCGACGATCGAGGCGTCCGACACGTTCGAGCAGGACATCCAGGTGCGCGGTCAGGCCGGAACGTTGGACGTCATCCTGCTGCCGCAGCCGGGTTCGCTGCCCGCGCTCGTGCAGTCGGCCCACGCCGTCTCGTTGGAGGACATGGGGTTCGACATCGGCCAGCTCGAGGAGACGTTCGGCAAGCCGTTCATGGACCTCGGTGTCGTCAACGGCGAGCACTACGGGCTGCCGACCAACATCAACCTGAAGTCGATGATCTGGTATCCGAAGGACGACTTCGACAAGGCCGGCTACAAGATCCCGAAGACGTGGGACGAGCTGATGGCGCTGTCGGACCAGATCGTCAAGGACGGCGGCACGCCGTGGTGCGCAGGGTTCGAGAGCGGCACGGCGACCGGATGGCCCGCGACCGACTGGATCGAGGACATCATGCTCCGCACCGCGGGGCCGGACGTCTACGACCAGTGGTGGCGGCACGAGATCCCGTTCAACGATCCATCCGTCGCCAAGGCGGCGAAGATCTTCGGCGACGTGATGTTCCACCAGGGATGGGTCCTCGGCGGTGCCGACAAGACGCCGTCCATCGCGTTCGGCGACGCGCCGCTCCCGATGTTCGAGAACCCGCCCAAGTGCTGGCTTCACCGTCAGGCGAGCTTCATCAACGCGTTCTTCCCGACGGACTCCAAGTCGGGCGTCGACTACGACTGGTTCCCGTTCCCGTCGATGGATACCGAGGGCGGGCCGCTGTTCGGCGGTGAGATGGCGATGGTGTTCCGGAACGCTCCCGAGGTGAAGGACTTCCTCGAGAAGTTCATGGGAACCGACGTCCAGTGTGCGATGGGCGGGATCCAGACGGCCTCGCGGATCTCACCGAACGCCGACGTTCCGTCCAGCTGCTACTGGAACGACATCCTGAAGCAGTCGGCCGACGCGCTGAAGCAAGGCCTGCAGGCCGGAACCGCACGGTTCGACGCGTCGGACCTGATGCCGGCCGATGTGCAGGCGCAGTACTTCAAGGGCGTCTCGACGTACTTGCAGAACGGCCCGAGCTCGCTGAAGGGCTTCCTGGACGACGTCGAGAACAGCTGGACATCGAGCTGAGGTAGCGGTTGTCCGCAAGCCAACCAGTACCGAGTCCGGGGGGCGCGACCACCGTCGCGCCCCCCGGCCCTCGGTCGGCCGCGACGTTCGTCCTGCGGCTGATCGTCGCGCTCGCCGTCCCGGTCATCGGTTTCGCCGCGATGTGGGCGGCGTTCGAGTACCTTCGGAACCAGCAGGCCAACCGGCTGCTCGTCGTCGTCGTGGCCGTCGTCGTCGGGGTGGGAGGCATCTTCCTGCTGTACGTCGCCATGAACAAGGCGGTCGACGCGCTGCCCCTTCGGTACCGGGAATCGGTCCGCCCGTGGGTCTTCGTGGGGCCGGCGCTCGTGCTGCTCGGGTTGTTCCTGCTCTATCCCTTGGTCAACACGATCTTCATCAGCTTCAAGGACCAGTTCTCGCAGCGGTTCATCGGGCTCGACAACTACACCTTCGTCTTCACCGACGAGAGCATGCTCCGCGCGATCCGAAACACCGTCGGGTGGATGGTGATCGTCCCGCTCGTCGCGGTGTCGCTCGGCCTCGCATTCGCGACGCTCGCCGACCGTCTGCGGCGCGGCGAGGCGGTCGCAAAGTCGATCATCTTCCTGCCGATGGCGATCTCGTTCGCCGGCGCGTCCATCACGTGGCGGTTGATCTACAACTACCGCCCGCAGGGGTTCGGGTCCAACATCGGACTGCTGAACGGGATCATGATCGGGCTCGGCCACGATCCCGTCGACTGGCTCACGCAGCACCCGTGGAACAACCTGTACCTCATGGTGATCATGGTCTGGATGCAGACCGGATTCGCGATGGTGGTGCTGTCGGCCGCGATCAAGTCGATCCCGGACGAGATCATCGAGGCAGCACGGATCGACGGGGCGTCCGAGTGGCAGGTGTTCCGCCGCGTGATGGTTCCGACGATCCTGCCGACGATCGTCGTCGTCACGACGTACATGGTCATCAACGCGCTCAAGGTGTTCGACATCGTGTTCGTGATGGGTAGCGCGCAGGCCAACGGGACCGAGGTGATCGCGGAGCGGATGATCTACTGGTTCTTCATCGGGGCGAACTACGGACGCGGCGCCGCGATCGCGGTGATCCTGTTCCTCGCCGTCATCCCCGTGATGGTGTGGAACGTGCGCCGGTTCCGCGAGGAGGAGAGCATCCGATGAGCCTGGCGCAGACGGGGGACGCGCAGGCGGCGTCGAGACCGCTCGTCGTCGAGTCCCGAAACGTCGGCGACGTCCGCTCCGGCGGCTGGTTCGTCCGGATCGCCATCATCGCTGTGTGCGTGCTGTGGATGATCCCGACGATGGGCGTCCTGGTCACCTCGTTCCGCGACGCCGACGCGGTCAACACGACCGGGTGGTGGACGGCGTTCGCGCATCCGTTCGACGCCGCGCAGTGGACGCTGCAGAACTACAAGACGGCGCTCGACCAGGGCCTCGGCAACGCGTTCCTGAACAGCGTCGCCGTGACGATCCCGGCGACCGTGATCCCGATCACGATCGCGGCGTTCGCCGCGTACGCGTTCGCCTGGATGCACTTCAAGGGCCGGTACATCCTGTTCGTCGTCGTCGTCGGCCTGCTGGTCGTCCCGCTCCAGATGGCGCTGATCCCGTTGCTCAAGCTGTACGCGAACGGGGCGATCCTGTTCGGCCATTGGGTCTTCCCGAATCTGCATCTCAACGGGACGTTCCTCGGCGTGTGGCTCGCGCACACGGGGTTCGGGCTGCCGCTCGCGATCTACCTGTTGCGGAACTACATCGGCTCGCTGCCGTCGTCGATCATCGAGTCCGCCGAGATCGACGGCGCCGACCATTTCACGATCTTCTGGCGGCTGATCATCCCGCTGTCCGTTCCGGCGCTCGCGGCGTTCGCGATCTTCCAGTTCCTCTGGGTCTGGAACGACCTGCTCGTCGCGTACGTGTTCCTCGGCGGGACGCCCGACGTCCAGGTCCTGACGCTGGCGCTGGCGGCGCTCAACGGCTCGCACGGGCAGACGTGGCATCTGCTGACCGCGGCCGCGTTCATCTCGATGATCGTGCCGTTGATCGTCTTCTTCTCGCTCCAGAAGTACTTCGTGCGCGGGCTGACGGCCGGATCCGTCAAGGGATGAGATCGGCGGTGCGCCGGAGGGGCGGGCCGCCGGCGGGCGCCGAGCCGCTCTCGCCGAGACGCAAGTGGCGCGCGATCCTGATCGCGACGCTCCTGCTCGCGCCGGCGTTCTGGTCGATCGTGATCGGTCTCGTCGCCACCGGATCCGACGATCGGAACGCGCCCGAGGCGGCTCCCTTCATCGCCTTCGGCCTCGCGGTCATCCCGTTCGTGTTCGTCGCGCTGGCGTTCCTGTCGGAGCATCCGCGCGCGGCCAACGCGATCTTGCGGGCGATGCTGCTGTGCGTGGTCGTCGGCGCGCCGGCGCTCGCGGTGTTCGGCGACGCCGTCACGGGTCTCGTCGCCGGCCTCGGGGCGGGCGGCGCCGCGGCGCTCCGGATGGACCTCGCGCATTCCGCCCGGTCGAGGGCGCTCGCCGTGCTCGTCGCGACGGCGTACGCGTTCGTGATGGTGCGGCTGGCGACGCAGCCGACGATCGTGATCGCGCCGGTGCTGCCGTTCACGAGCCTCGGGATCGCGGATCACCTCCGCGAGCGCCGGCTGGCGCGCGGCTGAGATCGCCGCCGATACGCTACGCCGGTGTCCGGCGGCTTCGACCTCCTCGTCCTCGGCGACGCGAATCCCGACCTGATCCTGCGCGGCGAGGTCGAGCCGCGCTTCGGCCAGGCGGAGCGGTTGCTCGATCGGGCGTCGCTGGTCCTCGGCGGTTCCGGTGCGATCACCGCGTGCGGTGCCGCACGGCTCGGTCTGCGCGTGGCGTTCGCCGGGGTGGTCGGGGACGACGCGTTCGGCCGGTTCTCGCGAGAGGCGCTCGAGGAGCGGGGTGTCGACACCCGATGGCTGGCGGTCGATCCGAACCGGCCGACCGGCGTCTCGGTCATCCTCGCGCGCGCCGACGACCGAGCGATCCTCACGGCGCTCGGAACGATCGGCGACCTTCGCGGGTCGCTCGTCGACGAGGCGGCGATCGCCTCGGCCCGCCACGTCCACGTCAGCTCGTACTACCTGCAGCGCGCGCTTCAGCCCGACCTCGCGCCGCTGTTCGGGGTCGCGCACGACGCGGGCGCGACCACGTCGATCGATCCCAACTGGGATCCGGCCGAGTCGTGGAACGGCGGGCTCCTCGAGCTGCTGCGCGAGACCGACCTGTTCTTTCCGAACTCCGTCGAGGCGCGCGCGATCACGGGCGTCGACGACGTCGACGTCGCGGCCGAGGCGCTCGGCGAGCGCGGCGCCGTCGTCGCCGTGAAGTTCGGACAGGGCGGAGGGCTCGCG
>JBKPTC010000080.1:0-3548 GCA_046735355.1 bacterium | reverse complement strand
GGGGTTCGGGGGCTCAAGAAGCGAGCGCGAAGCGCGAGCGGTACCCCCCGAGAGGAAAGGGGTTCGGGGGCTCAAGAAGCGAGCGCGAAGCGCGAGCGGTAGCCCCCGAGAGGAAAGGCGTTCGGAGGCTCAAGAAGCGAGCGCGAAGCGCGAGCGCTCGCCGCCGAGGGAGAGCACCGTCATGAGGGAGATCCGCGCGCCTCGCGGAACCGAGCTCAGCTGCAAGGCGTGGCCGCAGGAGGCCGCGCTGCGAATGCTGATGAACAACCTCGATCCCGACGTCGCCGAGCGTCCGCAGGACCTGGTGGTCTACGGCGGCACGGGGCGCGCGGCGCGGTCGTGGGACGCGTTCGACGAGATCGTTCGGACGCTCCGGTCGCTCGAGAGCGATGAGACGATGCTCGTCCAGTCGGGCAAGCCGGTCGCCGTCTTCAGGACCCATCCCGACGCGCCCCGCGTCCTGATCTCCAACGCGATGCTCGTGCCGAAGTGGGCGACGTGGGACACGTTCCGCCAGCTCGAGGACAGAGGCCTCACGATGTACGGCCAGATGACGGCCGGGTCGTGGATCTACATCGGAACGCAGGGGATCCTGCAGGGAACGTACGAGACGCTCGCCGAGGCCGCGACGCAGCGCTTCGGCGGCACGCTGCGAGGCACGATCACGCTCACGGGCGGGCTCGGCGGGATGGGGGGCGCGCAGCCGCTCGCCGTCACCATGAACGGGGGGGTCGCGCTCTGCGTCGAGGTCGATCCGACGCGGATCGAGCGGCGGATCAAGACGCGGTACCTCGATCGCGAGACGGCCGACCTCGACGAGGCGGTCCGGTGGGCCGAGGACGCGCGCGCGAACGGCGAGTCGGTCTCAATCGGCGTCGTCGGCAACTGCGCCGACGTCCTGCCCGAGCTGGTTCGGCGCGGGTTCCGCCCCGACCTCGTCACCGATCAGACGAGCGCGCACGATCCGCTCGGCGGGTACGTTCCCGCCGACCTGTCGCTCGAGGACGCCGCCGCGCTCCGGGCGAGCGATCCGGAGGAGTACCAGAAGCGGGCGTTCGGATCGATGGCGCGCCACTGCCAGGCGATGGTCGCGTTCCTCGACGCCGGCGCGGTGGTGTTCGACTACGGCAACAACCTCCGGGCCGGAGCGGAGCTCGGCGGGTTCGATCGGGCGTTCGCCTATCCCGGGTTCGTTCCGGCGTTCGTCCGCCCGATGTTCTGCGAGGGCAAGGGCCCGTTCCGATGGGTCGCGCTGTCCGGCGACGCCGAGGACATCCTGAAGACCGACCGCGCGGTCGCGGCACTGTTCCCCGACAACGAGCGTCTGCGGCGGTGGCTGGACATGGCCGAGGAGCGCGTCGCGTTCCAGGGGCTGCCCGCGCGCATCTGCTGGCTCGGATACGGCGAGCGCGCGAAGGCCGGCCTGCGGTTCAACGAGATGGTCGCGAGCGGCGAGCTGTCGGCGCCGATCGTGATCGGTCGCGACCATCTCGATTCCGGAAGCGTCGCGAGCCCGTACCGCGAGACGGAGGGCATGCGCGACGGCTCCGACGCGATCGCCGACTGGCCGATCTTGAACGCGCTCGTGAATACGGCCGCCGGCGCGGACTGGGTGAGCGTCCATCACGGCGGCGGCGTGGGCATCGGCTACTCGATCCACGCGGGGATGGTCGTCGTCGCCGACGGCACGGCCGGGGCGGCCCGCCGACTCGAGCGCGTGCTGACGACCGACCCCGGCATGGGCGTCGTGCGCCACGCCGACGCGGGCTACGAGCGGGCGCTCGAGGTCGCCGCCGAGCGCGGCGTGCGGCTGCCGTGGCGCGAGTGAGGGCGTTCGCTCAGTACGTCCCGCCGTTGCCGCTCGAGCGCTCCGCCGCGTCGCGCGTTCGGTAGTCCGGGTTCGTCCGGTACACGAGGTAGTCCACGGCCGCCCAGATCGTCTTCGAGAACGGATAGAACAACAGCGGGAACAGGCCCACGAGCGCGACGGAGACGATCGTCAGCGCGGCCAGATGGATGCCGGGCAGGTCCACGAACAGCCACACCACCAGCAGCACGACCCAGAGCAGCGTCGTGACGGCGTAGTTGATCGTCATCGCGCCGAGGAAGCCGCCCTCCTCTCGTTCGAGGCGCAGGCCGCACCGCGGACACCGGTCGCGGACGTGGAACCAGCCTGCAAACAGACGACCCGAGCCGCACCGCGCGCAGCGACGGACCGACCCACGCACGAGCGCGGTCGCGACGCTGGGCTCCTTGCCGCGCGGTCCGCCCGCGGCCGGAACCGGATCCATCGAGTCGTACGCGTTCGGTGGTTCGGCCACGCCGCCACTGTACGGCGGTGGTGCCATCGGGCCGCCGCCGGTCCGCACCGCGAGTAGCCTGTCGCGCGTGGCGGTTCGGATCGGGGGCGAGCTTCGGCTCGACGACGTCGTGGCCGTCTCGCGCGGTGAGGTCGTCGAGCTAGCCGAGGGTGCGGGAACGCGCATCGAGGCCGCACGGGCGGTCGTCCGCGCGAAGGCAGTGGCCGGCGAGACCGTCTACGGCGTGACGACGGGGTTCGGCAGCCTTGCCGACGTGCGCATCGAGCCCGACGCGACCGCCGAGCTTCAGCACGCGATCCTCCGCTCGCACGCCACGTCCGTCGGCCGTCCGCTCGCGCACGACGAGGCGCGGGCGATGCTGTTGCTCCGCGCGCACGTGCTCGCGCTCGGTCACTCCGGCGTCCGGCGCGAGGTCGTGGACCGCATGGTCGAGCTGCTCAACCGCGACCTGATCCCCGTCGTGCCCGAGCGCGGATCGCTCGGCGCGTCGGGCGACCTCGCGCCGCTCGCGGCGCTGGCGCTTCCGCTGATCGGTGGCGGATCGTTGTTCGTCGATGGTCACCCCACGGCGTCGGCGAAGGCGCTTCGCGACGCCGGGCTCGAACCGCTCAAGCTCGTCGAGAAGGAAGGGCTCGCGCTCGTGAACGGCACGCAGGGGATGATGGCGGTGGGCATCCTCGCCGCCGAGCGCGTTCGACGCCTCTGTCGCGCCGCCGACGTCGCGGCAGCGATGTCGGTCGAGGCCTCGCTCGGAACCGACCGAGCGTTCGACGAGCGGCTTCAAGCGCTTCGGCCGCACGCCGGGCAGGCGGCCTCTGCCTCGAACCTCCGCCGCATCCTCACGGGCAGCGCGATCATCTCATCGCACCGCGAGAGCCAGCATCTGGTGCAGGACGCGTACTCGATCCGGTGCGCGCCGCAGGTCCACGGCGCAACCCGGGACGTGCTCGGCTACGCGTCGAGCGTCCTCGAGGTCGAAGCCTCGTCCGTCTCCGACAATCCGATCGTGCTGCCCGAGGACGGTGAGATCGTCTCGGGCGGAAACTTCCACGGGCAGCCGGTCGCGGTGGCGCTCGACGCGCTGGCGCTCGCCACCGTCGGCACCGCGAGCATCTCGGAGCGGCGGCTGTACCGGCTGCTCGATCCGACGACGAGCCACGGGCTTCCCGCGTTCCTCGTTCCCGACAGCGGCGTCAACTCCGGATTCATGCTCGCGCAGTACACGGC
>JBKPTC010000079.1:0-15416 GCA_046735355.1 bacterium | reverse complement strand
GCGTCACGTCGATCGCGACGACGTCGCCTTCGGGACGGGTCGAGGCGTACTGCGGGTACTTCGCCGCCAGCGCGTCGAGCGCCGCCTCGCGTTCGGCGCCGTCGTCGACGACGCGGCCGCGTCCGCGAAGGCGCACCCACCACAGCCGCGACCATTCGTGGTCGTCGTACGCGTCGACGACGAGCTCGGCCGCCGGATCGGCGCGGAGGTTCTCGATCCGCGCGAGCCGGCCCGAGCGCTTCGGCTTGTCGTCGACCGCCCAGAACACGGTCGTGCCGTCTCCGCGGACGACGAGCGCGAACACGACCGGCACGACGTGTGGCGATCCGTCGGATCGCACCGTGGCGAGCCGCCCGACGCGTCCCGTCGCCGCGCGCTCGAGCGCCTCGTCGCGCGTCACGGTCGCCGCGCTCCGGGGCTAGGGTGTGCAGCGGTTCGCACCGGCCGCCGGATCGGCCGACCGACTGGTCGCCGGAACGAAGGGAGCATCGTGACGCACCTGGGTCTGCAGCTGCCGAGCTTCACGTTCGAGGGCGTTCCCACCGAGAAGATGTTCGAGCGCATCGCCGAGATCGTGGATGCCGCCGAGGGCGCCGGGTTCGATTCGTTCTGGGTCATGGACCACTATCACCAGATCGTCAACGTCGGGCCCGAGACCGACCCGATGCTTGAGGCGTACACGCTGCTCGGCGCGGTCGCCGCCCGAACGTCCCGCGTACAGCTCGGCACGATGGTCACCGGCGTCACGTACCGCAACCCCGCGTTCCTCGCGAAGGTCGTCACGACGCTCGACGTCGTCTCGGCTGGCCGGGCGATCCTCGGCATCGGCGCCGCGTGGAACGACGAGGAGTCCCGCGCGTACGGGTACGACTTCCCGCCCGTGGCCGAGCGGTTCGAGCTGCTCGAGGACGCGATCAACATCTGCAAGTCGATGTTCACCAACGAGCGCTCGAGCTACTCGGGCCGCCGCGCGCACATCGACGGAGCGCTGAACGTGCCGCAGCCGGTGCAGGCCGGTGGCCCGAAGCTGCTGATCGGCGGCGGTGGCGAACGCAAGACCCTCCGTCTGGTCGCGCGGTACGCCGACATGTGGAACGGCTTCGGCGACGTCCCGATGATCCGCCAGAAGCTCGACGTCCTCGAACGTCATTGTGCCGACGTGAACCGGGATCCGTCCGACATCGTGAAGACGCGGCTCGGAACGATCATCGTCGCGCCGACGGCGGAGGACGCCGAGCGCCGCAGGGCGACGTGGCAGGCGGAGAAGGGGCTCGACGACGAGGCCGCGGCGATCCGGCTCACGTGGGGCGATCCGCACTCGATCGGAGACCGGATCCGGCCGTTCCTCGACGCCGGCCTCGACGGGCTGATCTTCAACATGCCGACCGGCCCGACGCCCGAGGACGTGGACCGAGCCGGCCGTGCGTTGCGCTCGGCCGTCGGATAGGACGAGCCGCGCCGGGAGCGGAGGCGCGATTGGGTGAGGACCGCGTCGAACGCGCGCCGGCGCGCACGGTGTGGAGTCGCGCCCGGCGAGCGGGCGGGGGTGGCCGTTCGGCCGAGCGGCCTCCCCCGGGGCCCGGCGCGCGACGGTCCTACGGCGGTGGGCCGCGGCGTCGCGTGAAATGCCCGGATAGCCCTGTTCGGGTATTGCGGCGTGGGCCGATACTCGTCGCATGCGAACAAACAGAACGATCCATCTCGCCCGTTCCCTCGTCGTGTTCCTCAGCGCGCTGCTGGTGCTCGCGGGCGCCGGCTTCGCCGCGGCCCGGACGCTCGCCGGCCCGCCGTCGGCGCAGCCGCTGCTGTCCGCGGAGTCGCCGTGCGACGGCACGACGGACGGAACGACCGAAGGCACCACCGACACGTCGACCGACGAGTCCGCGGACGACCCGGCGACGGACGAGTCCGGCGACACGAACGACGACTCGACGGACGTCTCGGGTGACGCGCAGGACGACTCGACCGACGAATCCGCGGACGACCCGACGACGGACGAGCAGTCGTCGGACGACACGGAGGATTCGACCGACCCGTCCACGACGGACTGCACGAGTGATCAGACCGATCAGACCGTGCAGGACGAGACGCAGAAGGCCGCCGACGCGCAGGCGTACTTCGACGACTTCTCGAGCGACTGCGGCTCGGCGCTCCTCGGAGACACGAAGCTGACCGCCGACGGCACGGATCCCGCGGTGGTGGACGCCTACAGCAGCCTTGCGGACTCACTCGACTTAGGTCAGGTCGACCACATGGTCCAGTCGGTGCGCGTGCTGCTGAAGAACTGCGAGGACCACGCCAACGACGGTCTCAAGACCGCGCTCTATCACCACGGTCTCAACTGGCTCCGCCACTACGACCACGAGCTCTGGCTCGAGCAGAAGTTCGCCGACAAGTGGCCGGACGGCAAGCCGGGCGGCGGGCACGAGTCCGATGCGACGCACGGCAAGCCGGACAAGCCCGAGAAGGAGCACGGCAACCCACACGACGCCGACCCCTCGTGGGCGCCGGGCGGTGGCTCGAGCTACGATCACGGCAACGGTCAGGGCAACGGGTTCGGCCACTCGTAGCCACTCATAGCCGTCGCCCTGCCCGCTCGTTCGGCCGTTCGGGGCGGCGACTCGCTAGCTGCGCGGCGGCCTTCGGGCCGCCGCGCAGTCGTCACACGTTCCGACCAGATCCAGCCGGTGCTCGACGTCGGCGAACCCGGCGGCGCGCGCGACGGTGTCGAGGGTGCGGTCGAGGGTGCGTTCGAGCTCCCGCGGCAGCGTGACGTCGCGCGTCCGTCCGCAGCTCGAGCAGATCACGTGATGGTGGTGCCCGAGCAGGTCCTCGGCGAGCTCGTACCGGCCGAAGTCCTCCTCGGTGACGATCCGCCGGACCACACCGGCCTCCACGAGATCGGACAGGTTCCGGTACACCGAGCTCTGCGGCAGCCCGCCTCGCCCGCGCATGATGTCCGGGATCGAGAGCGGGCTGCGGGCGTCGGCGAGGATCTCCACGAGTCGCCGCCGCTGGCCCGTGTAGCGCTGGCCCGCGCCGCGGAGCCGTTCGGCCGCCGTGATGTGCACGACCTCGATCGGACGCGCGCTCACGCGTGTTCCTCCTGGCGCAGCGCGCGCGGCGCCGCTCGCTTCACGACGGCGACGACGGCGAAGAAGAGCGCCGCGACGAGGACGACCGAGCCGCTCGGGGCGATGTCGAGGTACCACGAGGCGAGCAGCCCGACCACGACCGATCCGATGCCGACGCCGACCGCCCACGCGAGCGTTCCGCGGAACGAGCGTGCGAGCAGCTGCGCCGACGCGACGGGCAGCACCATGAGCGCCGCGATGAGCAGGATGCCGACGATCCGCATCGCCGCGACGATCGCGCACGCCGTCAAGACGGCGAGCAACGAGTTGAGCGTCGACACCGGGAGCCCGGCGACCGTCGCCCAGTCCTCGTCCGTCACGATCGCGAACATCGCCCGGCCGACGGCGAACATCGTCGCCACGATCACCGCTCCGAGCCCGAGGATCAGCAGGACCTCCTCGTTCGTCACGGTGAGCGGCTGGCCGAACAGATACGTCAAGATGCCGGGACCGAGTCCCGGTCCCATGCTGACGAACACCACGCCGAGCGCGATCCCCGAATAGAAGAACAGCGCGAGCGCGAGGTCGCCGGACGCGGCGCGCCGCGCGCGGAGGCGGTCGACGCCGAGCGCGCCGATCACGGCGAACACCAATGCCGTCAGGACGGGCGTGAGCGACCCCGCGGTCGGGTCGATCAGCAGTCCCGCGCCGACGCCGGCGAACGCGACGTGCCCGATCCCGTCCCCGATCAGCGAGAGCCGCTTCTGGACCAGGAACGTCCCGATGAGCGGAGCGAACACGCCGACCACCACGCCGGCCGCCACCGCCCGCTGCATGAACCCGAGGTCGAACGGCGCGGGGAGCGAGATCCCGATCATTCGAGCCCCTCGAGCCAGAGCGGCAGGTCGTCCCGGTGCACGCCGAGCGACACACCGCCGCTCATCAGCGCGGACGGCGACCCGTCGAACAGCACCGTGTTCTTGAGCACGATGACGCGGTCGATCTCGTCGGCGACGGCCGACAGCTCGTGCGAGACGAGCAGGACCGCGGCGCGGTGCTCTCGGATCAGATGCGTGAGCGACTCGCGGAACCGACGTTGCGACTCGGCGTCGACACCGGCGATCGGCTCGTCCAACACGAGCAGCTCCGGATCGCTCGCGAACGCCCGCGCGATGAACGCGCGCTGCTGCTGGCCGCCCGACAGCTCGTTGATTGGCCGCGCCGCAAGCGCGCCCAGGCCGACGGACTCGAGCGCGTGCCGAACGGCGTCCCGGTCCTCGCGTGTTCCCGGGCGCCACCATCCGCGGCGCGACAGGCGCCCCGTCGAGACGATCTCCTCGACCGTCGCGGGCGCCTCGGACGCGATGGGCGAGCGCTGCGGCACGTAGCCGATGCGCCACCGGTCGCGTAGTTGGTCGGGCGCGCGACCGAACAGCGTGACCGTGCCGGCGTCCGGCGTCAGCGAGCCGAGCAGCAGCCGTAACAGCGTCGACTTCCCCGAGCCGTTGGGCCCGACGAGGGCGACGAACTCGCCCCGACGGACCTCCAGGCCGACGTCGGACAGCACCGGCTCGCTCCCGTACGAGAACGCGACGCCGGACGCGCGGACCAGCACGTCGGGGGACGGCTCGACCGACCGATCACGAGCAGCCAAGGGCGGCCTCCAGCTTCGCGAGGTTGGATCGCATGACGGACACGTAGTCGTCGCCGGCCGCGAGCTCGGACTCGGTCAGGCTCTCGAGCGGGCTCAGCACCTCCGTCGTCGCGCCCGTCTCGCTCGCCAGCGTGTCGGCGACCTTCGGCGACACGAGTTCCTCCGTGAAGATCGTCGTCACGTGATCGCGCTCGACGATTGTCTTGAGCTCGGCGAGCCGCTGGGGCGTCGGCTCGGCATCGGGCGACAGACCGGAGATCGCCTCCTGCGTCAGCCCGTACCGGTCGGCCAGGTAGCCGAACGCCGCGTGCGTCGTCACGATCTGATGCCGCTCGCAGGTCGACAGACCGGTCGCGTAGTCGTCGGAGAGCTGCTCGAGCCGCAGCGTGAACGCCTCGGCGTTGCGCTCGAACGCGGCGCGGTCCTGCGGATCGGCTCGCTCCAGGGCCGAGGCCGTCGTCGCGACGATCCGCTCGTACCGCACCGGATCGAGCCAGACGTGCGGGTCGGTCGAGAGCCCGTCGTCACCCTGCGGCGCGGCGTCGCGGGGGATCCCCGCGCCGACGTCGACGACGTCGCCCTGCGCGTCGCCGATCGCGTCCTCGATGGCCGGCTGGAAGCCTCCGCCGAGATACAGCACGACGTCCGCCTCCGCGACGTCCTCGAGCTGGCGCGGCGTGAGCTCGAGGTCGTGCGGCTCGACGCCCGGAGCGGTGAGGTCGGTCACGGTGACGTGACTCTTCCCGACCTCCTGCGCGGCCTCCGCGATCGGATAGAAGCTCGCGACGACCAGCGGCTTCGCGCCGTCCCCGCCGGAACCGTCCGGGGCGCAGGCCGCAAGGGACGCGATGGCACAGAGCAGGCACACACACGCCGCGGCATGACTGCGGCCGAGTGTGAGAATCATTCTCAGACGATAGCAGCCGGGCGCGCTGCTAGCCTCGCGGACGTCCGACGAGGGAGGTTCGCGATGGCCTGGGACGCATCGGCGCGGCTGCTCGCGATCGTCCGCTACCGCACCGCATCCGATCTCGCCGCGGTGTTCGCCGCGATCAGGCAGGGCGGCGTCGAACAGATCGAGGTCACGCTCGACACGCCGGGTGCGCTCGAGGTCGTCGAATCCGAGCGCGACGAGGGACGGGCGATCGGGATCGGAACCGTCGTCACGGCCGACGACGTGAAGGCCGCCGGAGCCGCCGGGGCCGCGTTCCTCGTGAGTCCCGCGGTGATGCCGGAGATGGTGGCCGCGGCCGTCGACCTCGGCGTCGACGCGATCGCGGGCGCGTTCACGCCGACCGAGATCCTCCGGGCGCGCGAGCTTGGCGCGATCGCGGTCAAGCTGTTTCCGGCGCCGGTCGGCGGGCCCGCGTACGTCCGGGCGCTGCGCGGGCCGATCCCGGACGTTCCGTTCGTGCCGACGGGTGGCATCGCGGTCGACGACGTGCGGGCGTATCTCGATGCCGGCGCGAACTGCGTCGGCCTGGGCGGCGAGCTGGTCGGTCGCACGCCGCCGGCGAGCGGCGACGACCTCGCCGCGATCACCGAGCGCGCCGCGCGGGCGGTCGCGCTCGCGTCGGCGTGAACGATCCGGACGTCGTCGCGCTCGGCGAGACGATGCTGTCGCTCGTCGCGGTCGATGGACCGCTCGACGGCGCGACGTCGTTCGTCGCCACGCACGGCGGCGCCGAGAGCAACGTCTGCGTCGGCCTCGTCCGCCGTGGGCACCGCGCCGCGTGGGTGAGCGCGCTCGGCGAGGATCCGGCGGGAGAGCGCATCGCGAACTCGCTTGCCGACGACGGCGTCGACCTTCGCTGGCTCCACCGCGATCCCGAGCGCCAGACCGGCCTGATGCTGCGCGACACGCGCGGAACCGTTCGGTACTACCGGTCGGGGTCGGCGGCGAGCGCGATGTCGCCGTCCGTGCTCGACGGCGTTCCGGTCGAGCGGGCGCGAGCCGTGTTCGTCACGGGTATCACGGCGTTGATCGGCGAGGAGCCCGGCAGCGCCGCGCGCGAGCTGCTGTCGCGCGCGAACGGTCTCCGCGTGATCGACGTCAACCTGCGACCGCGGCTGTGGGGCTCGGATCGGGCGGTCGAGCTGATCGAGCCGCTGCTGGCGCTCGCCGACGTCGCGTTCGCCGGCGAGCACGAGTGGTCGGCGTTCGAGCCGGGCACGCACGGCGAGGATCTCGCGCGCGCGATCGCCCGACGCGGCCCGCGCGAGGTCGTCGTCAAGCGCGGGCCGCGCGGGGCGTGCGCGCTCGGACCGGACGGTCGCTGGATCGAGCACGCGCCCGAGCCGGGTCCGGACGTCGATCCGGTGGGCGCCGGGGACGCGTTCGACGCGGGTTACCTGTCCGTGCGACTCGAGGCCGGAGCGGTCGAGGAGGCGCTGGCCGAGGGCGCGCGGTGCGGAGCCGCCGTCGCGGCGACGGTCGGCGACACCGAGGGCTTCCCGCGGCGCGAGCGCGCGGCGGCGCCGTGACACTCGAGCGGTAGCATCCGCGTCCACACGACGAGGAGACCGATCATGGACGCGAGCGCCGAGATCCGAGCCAGCGACGCGCCGGCGCCGAAGGGCGCGTACTCGCATGCGATCCGCGCGGGGGAGTTCGTCTTCATATCGGGCCAGGGACCCATCGATCCGACGACCGGCGAGGTCACGGGCGACACGATCGAGGAGCAGACGGAGCTGACGCTCCGCAACGTCGAGGCGATCGCGCGGGCCGCCGGCGGCTCGCTCGCCGACGTCGTGAAGGTCTCGGCGTACCTCGCGTCGATCGACGACTTCGCCGGCTACAACGCCGTCTACGAGCGGACGTTCTCCTCGACGCCGCGCCCCGCGAGGACGACGGTCGGCGCCGCCCTCGTCGGGATCCGCGTCGAGATCGACGCCGTCCTGCACCTTGCCGCCGCGGCGTCCGCGTCGTGACCGAGCAGTATCCCGAACTCGACACGCCGTCGCTCGTGCTCGACCTCGACGTGGTCGAGCGCAACGCGCGCGAGATGGCGCGGGTGGCATCGGACGCCGGCGTCCGCCTGCGGCCGCACACCAAGACGCACAAGAGCCCGTTCATCGCCGGCATCCAGCGGGCGGCCGGCGGCGGAGCGATCACGGTCGCGAAGCTCGGCGAGGCCGAGGTGATGGTCGACGCCGGCTTCGACGACCTGCTGATCGCGTATCCGCTGTGGGGAGCGATCAAGCTGCGTTGGCTCCGCGCGTTGCTCGAGCGCGCCTCGGTGCGCGTGAGCCTCGACTCGATCGAGGTGGCCGAGGGGCTCGGGCGCGTCGGCCGCGAGCTCGCCCGCGACGTTCCCGCGCTGGTCGAGGTCGACACCGGGCTGCACCGGCTCGGCCGGCCACCCGGCGAGCCGACCGTCGAGCTCGTCGCCGCGATCGCCGGCGTCGACGGCCTCGACGTCGTCGGCCTGCTGACGCACGCCGGGCACGCGTACCGGTCGACGAGCCCCGACGAGCTCCGCGCAGCGGCCGAGCGCGAGGCGGCCGACCTGGTCGAGACGGCCGAAGCGTGCCGGCGCGCCGGCGTCGACGTTCGCGAGGTCAGCGTCGGGTCCACGCCGACCGCCCGGATCGCCGCGGGCGTCGACGGCGTGACCGAGATCCGGCCGGGAACGTACATCTTCAACGACGTGCAACAGATGCGACTCGGCGTGGCGACCGAGGCCGAGTGCGCGGCGCGTGTGCTGACGACGGTCGTCTCGAGGCCGTCGGCGGATCGGTTCGTCATCGATGCGGGAAGCAAGGCGTTCTCGTCCGACGGTGTTCCGGACGCGCGGACGTTTCCGGGGCGCGGCGTCGTCGCCGGCCGGCCGAACCTCCGGCTCGACGTCTTCAGCGAGGAGCACGGCGTGGGTCACCTCGAGGGCGACGAGCGGCTCGCGATCGGCGACCGTCTCGAGGTGATCCCGCTCCACGTCTGCGCGTGCGTCAACCTGTTCGACGTGGCGTTCGGGGTCCGAGGCGGCGGCGTCGAACGCGAGATCCCTATCGCGGGCCGGGGCAGGAGCCGCTGACCGAGCCGACCCGCGCCGAGGTCGAGTCCGCGCTCGCCGCCGCCGGCTGCGTCGCTCCCGACGCCGAGGCGGCCGAGCTCGTCCGCGCGGCGTCCGAGGGTGTCGGCGCGCTCGACGAGCTCCTCGCGCGTCGCGTCGCCGGCGAGCCGCTGCCGTGGGTGACCGGAACGAGCATATTCTGCGGCGTCCGGCTGCGCGTCGAGCGGGGCGTGTTCGTGCCGCGCCCGCACACCGAGCCGCTCGCTCGGCGCGCCGTGCAGCTCCTTCCCCAGACCGGTGTCGCCGTCGACCTGTGCACCGGCACGGGTGCGGTCGCGGCCGTCCTCGCGCGCGATCGACCGGGCGCGCGGATCGTGGCGACAGACGTCGATCCCGTCGCGGTGGCATGCGCGCGCTCGAACGGCGCCGACGCGCGCCTCGGCGACCTCGACGAGCCCCTGGCGCCATCGCTCCGTCGCCTCGTCGACGTGGTGACCGCCGTCGTGCCGTACGTCCCGACCGAGGAACTGCATCTGTTGCCGCGCGACGTCGTTCGGTTCGAGCCCCGACGGGCGCTCGACGGCGGACCGGGTGGCACCACGCTCCTCGAGCGCGCCGCGGGCGCCGCAGTCAGGTTGCTTAGGCCGGGTGGCCGGGTCCTGCTCGAGCTCGGCGGCGAGCAGGCGAGCGCGATGCGCGACGCGCTGGAGCGGCTCGGGTTCGGCGACGTCGAGGTGCTCCGCGACGACGACGGCCAGGATCGAGCGATCGAGGCGCGGCTGATCGGCTAGGCCGCCCGGACGGGAACCATCCGGTATTCCTCGACGAGGAACCACGAGCCATCGGGCAGGCCGACCTCGTTTTTCCAGATCATCGCGCCCGGATCCGAGACGTCCCACGTGAAGCGGAGGCGCGCGTCGGCCTCGGGCATCGACTGGAAAACCAGGCGATCGCCGTCGATCCGGCCGCGATACACCATCGCGTGGCCGTAGTTGTCGACCATGCTCGCGCGGTATTCGTGATGCTCGGCGTCCCATCCGCAGACCCAGTGGAGCTGCCAGCGCAACGCGAACGTGCCGTCCATCAGGAACTGTTCCTGCTCGAAGTCACCGGTGATCCATCGGCCGTCCTGGATCATCCGAGCGACCCCCGACCCTTTCGCCGTCATCGCGGGCGTGCCCGGCCCCATCCCGCCCGTGTGGATCGTGCCGCTCCACCGGACGTCCGGGAAGAACCGTCGCAGGTCGGTCATCTCGCGACCGGCCTCGATGGGCATCGGGATCGACTGCGTCATCGTCGCGACCGCCATGGCCTCTCCTTTCGAGCGCTCGCATCCAGTCGAGCGGCCGGACGCGCGAGGCGTCAGGGCCGGGCGGTCCGCCGCGTGGGGGACCGATGCACGGAGCCGCGCCGGCGCCGGGCGGTCAGCCGGCGTCGATCCGCGCGATCATCTGGACCTCGTCGAGCGACGGATCCGAGGGCAGCGGTTGCCAGTTGTCGGTCCGCTCGAACCCGTGGCGCTCGTACAGCGCCCGAGCCGGCTCGTTGGTCTCGGTCACCCACAGCTCGACGGCCCGCACCGCGCGCGCACGGCACCACTCCTTCACCGCGCCGACGAGCGCGTCGCCGACGCCGGCCGCCCGGCGCTCGGGGGCGACCCACGTCGAGTGCAGCTCGGCGCGGTCGGGATCGTCCTCGTCGATCGCCACGCGCACGATCCCGGCCGCCCGTCCGTCATCGAAGGCGAGCATCGTGGCGGCGTTCGGACGCGCGACCCACTCGCGCCACTGATGCTCGGAGCGATGCCGCTCGTCCTGCAGGCGCGATCCGAACGCGGACGGCGCGTCCTGCAGCGCGCGGAGCCGAACGTCCCGAGCCTGCTCCCGTCGCCGGACATCGGTCTGACCTCGACCACCATGCGAGTGTAATCAGCCCCATGGAACGAAGTCGTCCCGCGGCGATCGGCCCCGACCGGATGGGCTGACGGTCTCGATCCCTCGCCCTACGCCCGTCGCGGGCGGTGTCCCTCGCTCCGGTGACGCGACCCGGTGTCAGGGCCGTCGAAGATGGCCCCGGCTGTCCATACGCCGCGGTCGAGCCGTCGCCCGATACCTGATTCCGGGTAGATGCCCGAACGGCGACGTCGTCGGGCGAGAGGAGGTCGTGGCGGTGGGCGAGGCAATCGAGGTGCTGATCGCGGACGACGATCAGAACGTTCTGGACGTGCTTACCGCGCTCGTGACCTCGGAGCCGTCACTCCGTGTGGTCGGTGCCGTTCGCGACGCCGAGAGCGCGATCGACGCGGCCAGCAAGCTCGCGCCCGACGTGGCGCTCGTCGACGCGCGCATGCCCGGCGGTGGCGGCGTCCGCGCCGCCCGCGAGATCAGGCGGCGTTCCCCATCCACCAGCGTCATCGCCGTCTCGGCGCACGAGGACCCGCACACCGTCGTCTCGATGCTCGAGGCCGGCGCGATCGCGTACGTCGCGAAGGGCGATTCGACGGACGAGATCATCCGTGCGATCCAGCGCTCGGCCGACGGCCGTGCCACGCTGTCGGCCGGGGTCGTGCACGTCGCGGCCGAGGCGCTCGCGGAACGTCGCGCCTATCACGAACGAACGGCCGCGTCGCGCCACCGTGCCGTCGAGCGGATCCGCCGTGTCATCACCGACGGAGACTGCCTGACGATGCGCTTCCAGCCGATCGTCGATCTCCGCTTCGGCGCCGTCGTCGGCGTCGAGGCGTTGAGCAGGTTCGGCGCGCGGCCTCGTCGCCCGCCCGACCGGTGGTTCGCCGAGGCGACCGCCGTCGGTCTCGGCGTCGACCTCGAGGTCGCCGCGGCGCGGAAGGCGCTCGAGCACGTGCCGGAGCTCGCCGAGGGCATGTACCTGTCGGTCAACGTCTCGCCGGACACGGTCTGCTCGCCCAAGCTGAGGGCGGCGCTGTCCCGGCGGCGTCGGCAGCGCATCGTGCTGGAGATCACCGAGCACGCGCCCGTCGACGACTACGACGAGCTCCGACGTCACATGGCGATGTTGCGGGAAGAAGGTGTTCGCTTCGCCGTGGACGACGTCGGCGCCGGCTTCTCCAGCCTGCGACACGTCGTGGCGCTCCGGCCGGACTTCATCAAGCTCGACATCGCCCTCACGCTCGGCGTGGAGCGCGACAGCGTCCGTTCCGCGCTCGTGTCGACGATGGTGGCGTTCGCGGACAAGGCTTCCACGACGGTGGTTGCCGAGGGGATCGAGACGCGGGCGCAGCTCGAGATCCTCCGTGAGCTCGGCGTCGAGTACGGGCAGGGGTTCCTGCTAGGCAGGCCCGGCCGGATGCCTGCCTGGACGCCGGCGCGAACGTGGCCCGGACGGGGAGCCGTCGATCCGGGACGTCGTCCGGCGCTTCGCATCGTGCCGTGAGCGATCCCTCGTTCCTCGATCGGGCGGCGAAATGACCCGTTTGGGGGTCGTCCCAGATGGCGCGCGGCTCCGACACTTACCCGAAACGAGGTATCCCGCCGCACTCCCGCCTGGAGGATCCGGTGACACATCGTGGGCTCGGAGCCCGCACGCGTCTAGCGCTCGCGGGTTCGGTCGTGGCACTCGCCGGACTGCTCGTTCCGAACGTGGCGAGCGCGGCCACGTGCTCGGTCGTCGATCCCGCGTGCTCCGCATCGCTGACCGGATCCGACGATCCCGTGGGCGACGCCGCCGGATCGGTGACCGGAACGGTGACAGACGGCGTCGGCACGGCGACGGACACTGGGGCGGCGCTCGTCGATCGAGCGAACGACACCGTGTCGGACGTGTTCGACCGGGTCGGGGGTGGACCTGACACCGGCGGCGATGGCGGCGACGGCGGGACGACGCCGGGAGCCCACAACCCCGGCGGTCGCCACGCATCCATCGAACGCGGCTCCGGCGTAGCGCGTGTGCCGTCGCCCGGGGCGGTTCGCGCTCAGCGTTCGTCGTCCGACCCGGCCGGGGACGGCGGCGCTCCGTCGGCCGTCGACGTCGCCAAGCGTGGTCGAACGCCGGGCGGGTTCTTCGCGTCGCCGCTCGGCCGCACCGTCGTCGAGGCGGCGAAGCGGTTGGCGTTCCCTGTCGGACTGCTGGTGCTCGTGCTCGGGTTCATCGTCGTCCAGCACCGCATCGACCGGCGGTCTCCGAAGATCGCTGTTGCGCACGTCGACCGCGACCTCGTTCGGTTCTCGTGACCGCCGTGCCGGCTCCCGCGCCGCGTCCCGACGACATGCTCTCGCTCGCCGAGCGCACATGGGCGCTCGCGGCGGTTCGCGCCCTCGCGTACGCGGCCGTGCTCGCATCGCTCGTCCTTGCGCCGGCCGGCGTTCGCGTTCCGCCGATCGCGGTTGTGACGGCGACGGCGGGCAGCGCGATCGTCACGGCGGTGACCCTGCTCGTCGGGCGCCTGTCGCTCCGGCGGGCGGTACTCGTCATGGGCGCCTCGCTCCTCGCGGACGGGGTGTACCTCGGCTGGGTGATCTACGTGAGCGGCGGCGGCGCGAGCCCGATGTGGTTCCTGCTCTACGCGCACGTCCTTGCCGCGACGCTGCTCGCGTCGTCGGCGACCGGCCTCAAGGTCGTGGTGTGGCACACGCTGGTGCGGCTCGCGGTGCTGTACGCGGAGGCGTCGGGCGCACTCGCCCTCGTCGACCCGGCGCGCGTCGTCCCGCGCGCCGGCGCACCGGTGCCGTGGACCGGCCTCACCGGCATCGGCGTGACGTGGGTGATCTTCGTCGTCGCCGCCCTCGCGGCCGGGGTGAACGAGCGGGAGCTGCGGGCACACCGGCTCCGCCTCGAGGCGCTGTCGGCGATGGTTCGCCGATTCGAGGCGAGCCCGGTGACCGACGACATCGCCGTGGCGCTCGTCGAGACGCTGCGGCCGGTCTTCGGCGTTCGGCGTGCGGCGGTGCTCGTCGCCCACGGCGACGAGCTGGCGCTCGTGGCGGGCTCGGAGCTCGAGGATGTCGACGCGGTTCCGCACGGACCCGATGACGCCGTCGAGCGCGCGTGGGAGCGTCGGAAGCCCATCCTCGTCCGCCGTCTGGATCCGGACGGCGATCGACGGATCGCTGCACTGATGCCCGGGGCGACGAACGTCGTCGTCCTCCCGCTGCCGGAGCAGCGCGGACGCGTCGGCGTCGTTGCGCTCGAGCGCGGCGGGCGCGCGTCGGGGCTCAGGCGATCGACGGTGGCGATGCTCGAGCAGTTCTGCACGCACGCGTGGCTCGCCATGAGCAACGGCTGGCTGCTCGACGACATCCGCGACGCTCTCGAGGAGAACCGAGCCCTCCATGATCGGCTCCTCGAGCAGAACCGATCGCTCGAGCAAACGGTCGAGGAGCGGACCGCCGAGGTCACCGAACGGCTCCGGCAGCTGCGGACGGTCGACGACGCGCGTCGGGCGCTGCTCGACAAGCTCGTCACCGCGCAGGAGGAGGAGCGATCGCGGCTGGCCGGCGACATCCACGACGATCCGATCCAGAAGATGGTCGTCGCGAGCATGCGACTGCAGATGCTTCGCCGGCAGGTCGGCGACCCCGATCTGACCGACGATCTCGAGGAGCTCCTCGCTAGCATCCGAACGTCCATCGCGAGCCTGCGTCACCTGATCTTCGAGCTACGGCCGACGGTCCTCGACGAGGAGGGGCTCGCGGCGGCGCTCCGCTCGCTGCTCGACTCGTTGGCAGGCGAGATGAGCTACGACCTGGAGAACGATCTTCTCGAGGAGCCGTCGCCGGACATGCGCGTGATCCTGTACCGAATCGCACAGGAGGCGATCGGCAACGTCCGAAAGCATGCCCGGACGGATCACGTCGAGGTCCGTATCGGCACCCGGCGCGGCGGCTACTTCGTCCGCGTGAAGGATCACGGCGTCGGGTTCGGCGCGACGGATGTCGGCGCGTCGGCGCCGGGGCACCTCGGGCTGACGTCGATGCGCGAGCGGGCGGAGCTCGCGGGAGGTTCGTGCGTCGTGCAGAGTCTTCCGGGAAGCGGAACGGTCGTCGAGGCCTGGGTCCCCGGACCGGAGGCGGCCGCGGCCGAACCCGACGCGGTCGCATCGCTCGGGCGGTATCCGCTCGGGGACGAGGAGCGACGGTACGCCTGACGCGAGCTTGCGACCTACGTGAGCCGGCCGAGCCGGATGCCGACGAACAGCGACAGCACGCCCGCGACCAGCGTGCCGAGGCTGTAGCAGGCCGCGACGAGCCACCGACCGCGGTCGATGAGGACGAACGTCTCCAGCGACAGGGTCGAGAAGGTCGTGTACCCCCCGAGCAGCCCTACGAGGACCGCCTCCTGCATCCACATCGGTACGGTGAATCGGTGGACGATCACCGTGAACAGCAGCCCGAGGACGAACGCACCCGACACGTTCACGACGAACGTTCCCCAGGGGATCTCACCGTGCCGAGGGATCGCCTGCTGGATCGCGTGCCGTGCGAGGACACCGACGGCGCCGGCGACCGCGATCGCGAACCACGTGCGCATGACACCTCCTACGTCGTCCAGGAGGAGTCATCAGCCGGATCCGGCGGTTGTGGTCAGGCGGACTCCATCGCCCGCGGACACGATATCGAAGCTGTCGGCCGCCACGGCGTCGGGCGTTCGAGCGATGCACAGATCTGGGCCGTCTCTCGCCGGGAAGCGGCGGCCAACCTC
>JBKPTC010000078.1:0-26610 GCA_046735355.1 bacterium | reverse complement strand
CCACGGCGGTGCTGCTCGGCCTGATCGCGCTCGGCGTCGTCCTGGCCTCGATCGCGCCGAACGAGCCCGGCGTGCGGCGCGACCGCCGCGTCGCCGTCGCGGCCGCGTACGGCGCGGGCGCCGCGCTGTCGTTCGGCGTCTCGCTCTACGCGACCGCGCGGGTCGGTGACGTGGTCGCCGTTCCGTGGATCCTCGTCGCGGCGCGCGTCGTCGGGGTCGTCGCCCTGGCCGTTCCGGCCGCGATCGCGAGACGGCTGCGGATCGAGCGGTCGGTCGTGCCGCTCGTCGTGCTGTCGGGGCTGTGCGAGCTGGCTGGCTTCGCGGCGTTCACGTTCGGAGCTCGCCACGGGATCGCGGTCACGGCGGTTCTCGCGTCGCAGTTCGCGGCAGTGTCGGCGATCGCGGCGTACTACCTGTTCCACGAGCGGCTCGCGCGCGTCCAGCTCGCCGGCGTCGCGACGATCGTCGTCGGCGTCGCCGCGCTCGCGGCGGTCCGCGTCTGAGCGGTCGCCGGCGGGCCCTCTGCTAGCCTCCGGCGCGTGCCCGACGGATCCGACGCGTTCGACTGGCATCCCGAACCGCACCTGATCGGCTTCCGCTACGACGAGGCGCGCGCGGCGCTCGAGGAGCTCGGGCGCGCGACGTGGTCGGCCGCGCTCGACTGGCTGTACGGCGAGGCGATGCGGCGTCCGGTCGGCCCGGAGGGGTACGAGGAGCTCCGTCGCGCGTTCTTCGGCCCCTCGAACGAGCCCGCCGAGCCGCCGCGCGGACCGTCGACGACCGCGGAGATCCTCGAGGAGTTCCGCGACCGCGTGTCGCCGCACCTGTTCGGCGCGCAGCATCCGGGGTCGTACAGCTACTTCACGCCGCCGCCGCTGCCCTCGTCGATCGCCGGCGAGGTGCTCGCGCAGTGGGTCAACCAGGGCGTCGACATCTTCCAGGCCGGACCCGTCGCCGCGTTCGTCGAGGAGGAGGTGACGTCGTGGCTGCGCCGCCTGGTCGGGTTCGACGAGGGCGGGTGGGGTGTCCTCACCTCGGGTGGCGTCATGGCCAACCTGATGGCGCTCACCGTCGCGCGAGACATCCACCTCGCGACGCTGCTCGGGGACGGCGGCCCGCCTCGCGCCGCGGCGCTCGAGGGCGCCCGCGTGTACGCGAGCGATCAGGCGCACTTCTCGATCGCGCGGGCGCTCGACCTGCTCGGGTTTCCTCCGGAAACGCTTCGCATCCTGCCCTCGGACGATCGCTTCCGGCTGCACGGCGACGTCGTCGCGGCGGCCGTCGCCGAGGACCGGTCGGCCGGTCTCGTTCCGTTCTGCGTCGCCGCGGTGAGCGGCTCGACCAACACCGGCAGCGTCGACCTCGTCGGGCAGCTCGCCGACGTCGCGCGGGCCGAGCGCCTCTGGTTGCACGTCGACGCCGCGTACGGCGGAGCGGCGAGGTTGTCGGAGCGCGACGCGCACCTGGTCGGCGATATCGAGCGCGCCGACACGGTGACCGTCGATCCGCACAAGTGGTTCTTCCAGGCGTACGACGTCGGCGCGCTGATCGTTCAGCGGCGCGAGGATCTGATCCAGACGTTCCACCGCGAGCCGGAGTACTACCGCCATCCGCGTCCGGAGGAGGCGCCGCTGCACTGGTACCAGTACTCGCTCGAGGGAACGCGGCGGTTCCGAGCGTTGAAGCTGTGGATGTCGTGGAAGCACCTCGGAACCGCCGGCTTCGGCCGGCTGATCGAGCACAACGTCGACCTCGCGCGGTATCTCGCGAGCGCGTGCCGCGAGGCCGGCGACTTCGAGGTGGTTCCGGCGGAGCCCGAGCTGTCGGTCGTGTGTTTCCGCCACCTGCCGGGCGGGCTCGAGGGTGAGGCGCTCGACGACTACCAGGACCGGCTCCAGCAGGCCCTCGCGGCGAGCGGCGTCGGATGGGTCTCCACGACGACGCTGCGCGGCGCCCGGTTCCTCCGGGCGGGCATCGTCAACTACCTGTCGACCGAGGAGGACGCCGATCGCATCGTCGAGACCGTCCGCAAGCTCTCGACGGCCGTGCGGTAGGCGCCGTCAGCGCGGCTCGCGCGCGGCGCGCGCGTCGAGATCGACGACGCGCGTGTCGATGTCGCGATAGCCGGCGTGGCGCGCGAGGGCCTTCGCGGCCGCCTCGCGGGACGAGAACGAGCCGCTCTCCGGCTGCGACGAGCCCTCGCGGACCGCGCGGAACTCCCGGCGCTCGCGGAACACGACGCCGACGCGCAGGCCGTCGACACGCACGTGCCACGCCGGTCGGTCGCCCCACTGCTCGACGGTCACGCGGTTCGCCATACGTCCAGTATGTCGGTTGCCGCGGGCCACCATCGCCAAACGGCGCCGCACGAGCCGACGGCGCCGACGAGCCGCACGACGTTTCCTGTTGCGACACGCAGGGAAGCCTTGCCCGGCCACAAGGCGAGACTCGAGGTGAGATCCGATGACGGTCCTGTGCGGGATCTGCGGGATGGAGTTCGACGACGAGGCGGCGCTCGAGGGCCACGAGCACGAGACGGCCACGCCCGAGGATGAGAGGGTGACGTGCATGGTGTGCGGCGAGTCGTTCGGGCGTGAGGAGGACCTCGTCCCGCACCAGGCGACGGACCACGTCGGCATCGAGCTGCCCGACGAGGAACAGGCAGTTCCGTAGGGATGCTCGGGCTGATCCACGAGATCGTGCGGTGGTTCGGCCCGCTGTTCGCCGGCTGGGGCTACCTGATCGTCGCCGGCGGCGTGCTGCTCGAGCGGTCGATCCTCCTCGGTCTGATCGTGCCGGGCGACGTGATCATCGCGCTCGGAGGCGTGTACGCCGCGCGCGGCGACCTCAACGTCGCCGCGGTTATGGCCATCGCGTTCGTCGCCGCGATCAGCGGCGAGTCGACCGGGTTCTGGCTCGGGCGCCGCTACGGGATGCGGTTGATCCGGCGGCTGCCGTTCCTGAACCGAATCGAGCCCCGGCTCCAGGGCGTCGAGGCGTACTTCGAGCGGCACGGCGGCAAGACCGTCGCGCTCGGACGCTACGCGACGGCGGCGGGCGCGTTCATCCCGTTCGTCGCGGGGATGGCGGGGATGAGGTACCGCCGCTTCCTCCTGTTCGACGTTCCGGCGGTGCTGCTGTGGGCCGTCGGCATCACGCTGGTCGGCTACGTCTTCGGCCGCAACCTCGATCTGGTCGAGACGATCCTGTCGCGGTTCGGCTGGGGGATCCTGGCCGTGCTCGTCCTCGGCATCGGCGGCCGGATCCTGTGGAAGCGGTTGCGTTCGAACGACGACGACGCGACCGGTGGATCAGGGCGTGGGTCGGGCGGTGGGTCGAAGGACGCCGGCGCCGTGTCCGCCTAGACTCCGCCGCGTGGCTGATCGGGTCCCGAGGATCGTCGTCGGCACGAACGGGCCGTACCGCGTGAGCGGTTCCGTGCGCGTCCTTCGCACGGCGATCGTCGAGACCGAGTACGGCGAGCCGATCGACTGGGACGAGGGGCCCGAGTTCAAGACACCGCCCGGCGGCTTCGAGCTCTGCCGGTGCGGGAAGTCGTCGCGCAAGCCGTTCTGCGACGCGACGCACGAGCGAGAGCCGTTCGACGGAACGGAGACGGCCGAGCGCGGTCCGAGCGCGGACCGCCGGATCGCGTACGAGGGCGACGGCGTCACGATGACCGACGACCGCGGCTTCTGCACGCACGCCGGATTCTGCGGCGACCGGTTCACGACCGTCTGGGTCATGATCCATCAAACGAGCGACCCGGAGGTTCGCGAGCGGCTGAAAGACATGGTTCGCAAGTGTCCGTCCGGTCGGCTCGCGTACTCCGAGCCGCCCGACGCGACCGACGTCGAGCCGGACTACCGACCGCCGTCGATCGGCATCGAACCGAACGGACCGATCTGGGTCCGTGGGGGCGTCACGATCGAGTCCGAGGACGGCTCGACCTACGAGGTGCGCAACCGCGTGACGCTCTGCCGGTGCGGACGCTCCAGGAACAAGCCGTTCTGCGACGGCTCGCACAAGTTCGTCGGGTTCGAGGACCCGGCGACGCCGCTCGGCGCCCGCGTCGAGCCGGCCGTTTGACCCTTCGCACCCCGGAAACGCAAGCGGCGTGGACGTCGTTCGCGTCGAGAGCCGGAACGAGCCGAACGACCTGCTCGCCGACGCCACGGCCGTCGGGGAACCGCCGGGTTTCCGCACCGCCGAGGCCGGGTAGCGCCGACGCGATCACGGATCGAGGGGGGTCGGGGATGTCGCTCGCGCTGCACCTGCGTCTCCGCGACGAGCCCGAGGCGGCTGCGGTCGCGCGCCGGGCGATCGCGGCGACGCTGGCGGGCACCGTCCTCGTCGACGTCGACCTCGTGTCGCTCGTCGTGACCGAGCTGATCGGCCGCCTCTCGCGCCCGGGCGACGACGGCGAGACGGTCCTCGACGTGCACGTCGACGTGACGGCCGCGCGCGTTCGGGTGCACGTCACGGGTCCGCCGCGGAGCGAGGAGGCCGCGCCTGAGCCGACGCTTTCTGCCGGATGGTCGCTGCTGTTGATGGAGCGCACGGTGGACCGGTGGGGCATCGACGACGGGCCCGCCACGCGTGTGTGGTTCGAGATCGACCTGCCCGCGGCGGCCGGACCGCCGCCGCGCGCCACGGAGCCGGCCGACAGCGCGCCGACGACCTGATCGGCCGAACCCGGTGAGGACACCGCCCGAACCGGGTACTACGCGGTCCGTGGAATCGCTCGGCACCGGAACGCGACCGGGGTTCGCGGTCGAGCGGGTCGGCGCCGGGCACTACCGCGTATCGGGCGACCTCGACCTGTCGACGGCGGGCGTCCTCGAGGCCGAGCTCGAGACCGATCCGTCCGCGTCGCTCGTGCTCGACGTGTCGCGGCTGGCGTTCGTGGACAGCTCCGGGCTGCGCGTCCTGCTCCGCGCGATCGTGAGCGGCCGCTCGATCACGCTTCGCGCGCCGACGCCGTCCGTGCTCCGGACCCTCCGCACCGCCGGGGTCGACCGGCTCCCGGGCGTCGGCATCGAGGTCTGAGCCCTACCACTCGCGCGCCTCGGCCGGCGGCGGCTCCGGGTCGGGCACGTCCGCCGACAGATCCAGCTCCCACACGACGTCGGAACCGTTCGGCTCGCGCACCTGGAGCCGTCCGTCGGTCGTCGCGACGAGCAGACGCCCGCGGCGATCCCAGTCCGCCCACTGCACGTCCTCGAGGAGCCGGAGGTCGCCGCCGTCCTCGAACGCGTACCAGACCTCGGGGTCGTGGTTGCGCGAGTCGCGGAACGCCGCGAACCGGCCGCCGACGAGGAGCACCGGCTCCTCGCGCGAAGGGTTCGGCTTGCGCATCGTCACGCGCGGCGCGCGATGCTCGTCCCAAGCGTCGTCCGGAGCGCGCGGCGGCGTGTCGTCCGTCTCGGTCCAGCCGCGGTCGCGTTCGATCGAGAACGTCTGCGCGCGCCGGACCTCGAGCCCGTACCGCTCGCGGAGGGGCCCGGCACCGCCCTCGTCCGGCTCGCCGACCGTCCACCGAATCGCGGTCCTCGGTGAACCGCACGCCCCGCGTCCAGGTGCCGTCCGTTCCCCATGCCGCGAGCGCCGTGAACCACGGCAGTCGCGAGATCGCGACGTACGTCCAGCCGGCCTTCCACCACGAGGAGGGCTTGAGGGCGAAGTAGGCACGCCACCTCCCGTCCGGCGACAGATCGCATCGCTGTGGATACACGGTGCCGGCCAGCCACGATCCGTGCGCGTACTCGTCGCGCTCGACGTCCCACCGTCCGAGGCGCATCCACGACGACGGGCCGCGCGCGAGCATCGCGACGATCGGGGCGCGCGTGGCCGGGGTCCCGAAGATCCTCGGCGCCGTCACGCCGGAAGGTACGCGCTGACCCGGTCGAGCCCCTTGAGCGTCTCCTCGGGGTCGAAGCCGAACCCGACGCGGAAGCCCCTGGTCGCCGGTCCCTCGAAGCCGAACATCGGGCCCGGCACCAGCAGGACGCTCTGTTCGCGCCGGATCCGATCGACGAGCTCGACGGGTTCGGCATCGGCGCGGTAGCCGAGATAGACGATCGCGCCGGCGACGGGCCGGATGTACGTCACCGCGTCACCCCGGTCGGCGATCCACTCCTCGACGGGCGCGAGGTTCTCACGGACGATCGAGCGCGTCCGGGTGACGATGCGCTCGCGCTGCTCGGGCCGGAGCGCGAACGCCGTGAGCCGGTCGGACAGCATGCCGGGCGTGAGCGTCGTGTAGTCGTGATGGACCCACACGTCGCGGATGATCTCGGGCGGCGCGACGATCCAGCCGACCCGCAGCCCCGGCATCGCGAAGGCCTTCGACAGCCCGGACGTCACGATCACGCGGTCGGAGCGGCCCCAGAACGTCGGCGTCGTCTCGTCGGTCTCGACCTCGGCGCCGCGGTAGATCTCGTCGGCGACGATCCACGCGCCGACGCGGTCGGCCGCGCGAACGATCGCGTCCATCTCGCCGTCGGTGAGCACGCCACCGGTCGGGTTGTTCGGGTTGCAGACCATGACGGCCTTCGTGCGAGGCGTGATGGCATGTTCGAGCGCGTCGACGTCGAGCGCCCACCGGCCGTCGGCGCGAACGAGCGGGAACGTGTCGCTCGCCTCGCCGATGCGCCGTCCGAGCGCGACCCCCTGCAGGTAGTTCGGCACCATGAATGCCAGCCGGTCGCCCGGCTCGAGGAGGGACCACAGGACGAGATGGTTGGCCTCCGAGCCGCCGTTCACCATCGTGACGTTCGCGGACGTCGCGCCCGGATACCAGCCCGCGATCGCCTCGCGCGACGCGTCGCTTCCCTCGGACAGCGGATAGGCGAGCGCGACGTCGAGCGCCTCGTCGGCTCCGTCACCCAGGAGCTCGCGCATCGACATCGCGCGGACGCCCGACTCCGACAGGTCGTACTCGACCTCGTGCCAGTGGAGCGATTGCATCCGCTCCATCTCGAAGACGTCGATCCGTGCCATCGGCCACCCGCCCTTCGGTCCACAGGTCCCGCGTAGGCTACCGAGGCGCGCCCGACCGGCGCACGCGGCCGTTACGCGGGCTGGACGGCGATGGCTCGGCGGCGCCCACCGTCGGTCGAGATGCGGAGGAACGGGTCGGGAAGATGCGACGCGATCCAGATCCGCGCGTCGCGCTCGGCCAGATCCAGCAGTTCGGCGCGTGTGGACGCCGCGAGCTCCGGATCGGCGTCCGTCGTCCCCGACCACGCGGTGTCCTCGATCAGCGCGGGGTGGTTGGTCGCGTCGGCCGACAGGATCGCGCGGGCGTCGTCGTCGTCGATCACGAGGACCTGATGCCCGGGGGTGTGGCCGGGCGCCCGGACGACCTCGAGCGCGGCGCCCAGCCGCACGCGCTCGTCCGACGCATCGAGGACGCCGGCGCTCCACAACGGCTCGAGCGTGGCGCGCTCGATCTCGCGGTCGTCGTCGTCACCGGAGTCGATCGCCTCGAGATCGGCGGCGTTGACGATGTAGCGCGCGTTGGGAAACCGTGGATGGCCGTCCGGCGTCGCGAGCCAGCCGAGATGGTCGTCGTGGACGTGTGAGACGACGACGGTGTCGACGTGCGCGAGCCCGACACCCGCGGCGGCGAGCTCGTCGAGCAGCGCCCCCTCGGTCCGCGTCCAGGCGAACGCGGGCGCCGACGCCGGGCCGATGCCCGCGTCGAACAGGATCGTCCGCTGCTGCTCGCGGACGAGGAACGCGTGCACGTGCAGTCGCCACCGTCCGTCGTCCGAGAGCGTCTCGGGATGCTCGGCCAGCAGAGCCGGCCACCGCTCCTCGGGAACGAGCGGGAAGGACTCCGCCATCGAGCGGGTCGAGAGCACGACGGCGTCGCAGAGGGCGACGACCTCGACGCCGCCGATACGGATCGACCCGTGGACCGGCGGGCGTGCCGGCGTCATGCGGGGGAGGGCCTCCTCAGCCGACGTAGCCCTCGACGGTGCCGGGATCGCGAACGCTCGCGTCGTTCGGGTCGAGCCCGGCCGCGCGGCGCGCACGTCGCTGATGCAGGAGGTCGTAGCACTGGTCGAGCTGCACGGCGATCTCCTGGAGCCGCTGCCGCTCGGCGGCCGTCGCCTCGCCGGAGGACTCGCGTTCGAACAGCGAGTGCTCTTCGTGCGCGAGGTCGTTGATGCGCTGGATCACGTCTTCGTCGGACATCTCGGCACCTCCCGGCTGCACCCTACTACCGGCTCATCGCCGTCTCCGCGACGGTCGCTCAGACCTCGATGACGACGGGCTCGCGCGGCGTCTCGTCGTGCACCGCGTCCTCTCGGTGCCCGCCGTGCGGAATCCACACGTACGCCACGACCGCGGCGACCAGCAACACGGCGGCACCGGTCAACAGCGCGAGATGGAACCCGTCCATGAACGACGTCGCGAAAGCCTGGAACACCGGGGCGCGCACCTGCGGCGGCAGCGCGGCGACCAGGGACGGGTCGAGCGTTCCGTGGCTCGCGGCGGTCTTGAGCTGCAGCTGCTGTTGCGACGACAGCCCCAGGTTGGCGAGCGCCGGTCCGAACGAAGCCTTGAGCTTGGTCGTGAGAATCGTGCCCAGGAGCGCGATGCCGAGGACGCCGCCGACCTCGCGGCTGGTGTTGGTCATGGCCGAGCCGAGACCGGCGCGCTGCGGCCCGACGGCGTTCATCACCGCCGCCGTCATCGGCGCCATCGTGGCTCCGATGCCGTGGCCGATGACGACGAAAATGGGCAGCAGGTACCAATACGACGTGTCCACGTGCATCGTCAGACCGAGCAGCAGCACCGACGCGCCGACGAGCGTCAGGCCATAGGTCATCGGGATCCGCGATCCGTGGCGCTGCGCGTACCGTCCGGCGTTCGGCGCGGTCACGATAATGAGGAGCGTCATCGGCAGGAACCGGTAGCCCGCCTCGAACGGCGAGTAGCCGCGGATCAGCTGCAGGTACAGGCTGAAGAAGAAGAGCATCGCGAAGATGCCGAGCGAGACCGAGAAGGCGACCGTGCTCCCGGCCGAGAAGGCCGGGATCCGGAAGAACCGCAGCGGCATCATGGCGTGCTGGTTGCGCATCTCCCACAGCAGGAACGCCCCACCCAGGACGACGAACCCGGCGAGCCCGCCGATGATGAGCGGATCGGTCCAGCCGCGCTGGTTGGCCTCGATCAGCGCGTACGTCACCGAGAAGAGCGCAGCCGTTCCGAGCACGAGACCCGGGATGTCGAGCCGACGCTCGACCTCGGAGACCGATTCGCGAACCGTGCGGAGCGCGATGACGAACGCGACCGCGCCGATCGGGACATTCAGGAAGAAGACCGATTCCCAGCCGAGGTGCTCGACCATCAGGCCGCCGATCGTCGGCCCGAGCGCGAGCGCCAAGCCCGACATGCCGGCCCACAGCCCGATCGCGCGGGCGCGCTCGTGCGGCGGAAACGTGACCGTGATGATGCTGAGCGTGCCCGGCATGAGCAGCGCGGCGCCGATCCCCTGGACCGCGCGGACGCCGATCAGCTGGCCGGTGCTCTGCGACAGACCGCACGCGAGCGAGGCGAGCGTGAAGACGACGAGACCGGTGACGAACGTCTTCTTGCGCCCGTAGCGGTCCCCGAGGATCCCGCCGGTGAGGAGCAGCGAGGCGAACGCGAGGACGTAGCCGTCGACGATCCACTGGAGTTCCGAGACGCCCGCGTGCAGGTCCTCGCTGATCCGGGGGAGCGCCACGTTGACGACGGTGTTGTCGAGCATCGCCATCGCGAGGGCGAAGCACATCGTGAGCAGGACGATGACCTTCTCGCGGGCGTTCTCGCCCCCGAACCCGAACGTCGGCACGCGCTCTCCCTTCCTGACCAGCGTTCTCGGCAGACGTCGGGCCGTCCATCGCCCAGGTACCAGGCGAGGGCCTCGCTCTGCGCGTTTCGCACAGGATACGAACGACACCCGACAACCGGCCGGACGGCCCGGGTGTTCCCGCTATCCTGAGGCGCCGGTCATGGTCGCGGCCCGTTGGCCCGTCGGCGCGTCCGCCGGTTACCGCCGGTTACCGCCGGTCATCAGGAGTTCGTTCGTGCTCGCGATCGTCACGCTCTACACGGTCTTGAAGACGCTCCACGTGCTCGCGGCAGTCACGTGGGTGGGCGGGTCGATCGTGCTGCAAATCCTCGCCGTGCGCGTGAAGCGGGACGACGACCCGGCGGAGCTCGCTCGATGGCGGGGCACTTCGAGTTCGTAGGCACGCGCGTGTTCGTCCCCGCGTCACTCGCGCTCCTGGCCCTGGGGATCTGGATGGTGGTCATCACGCCGGCGTGGAACTTCTCGCAGCTCTGGGTTGCCGCGGCGATCGCGATGTTCGCGTACTCGTTCGCGAGCGGCGCGTTCTACCTGTCGCCCCGGCTCGGCCGGCTGAAGCACCTGTACGCGGAGCACGGCCCCGAGGCGCCCGAGGCCGTCGACCTGGTCGAGCGGCTCTTCGTGTTCTCCAGGATCGAACTCGCGCTGGTCATCCTGATCGTCGTCGACATGGTGCTCAAGCCTGGCGCCTGACCCGGCGGCCCGCGGGACCGGACCGACGGAGGCGGTGCAGTCGCGATGGCTTGATCGGTTGCCGTGGTGGTGTAATCGCGCTTACGAACGGAATAGCGAGCGGCACCGCCCTGTTCTTGAGTGCGTGATGCTCAACTCCCAAGGAGACGCGATGCCCAGTCTCGACACCAAGGTCCTTCCGCTGCTTCCCCTGACCACCGGCGTGGTGCTGCCCGGCATGGTGGTCACGCTGACGATCGAGACCGACGACGCCCGGCGCGCGGTCGCCGCCGCTCGGGCGGCCGACTCCGAGCTGTTGCTGCTCCCCAAGGCCGACTCCCGATACGCCCGGGTCGGCACGATCGGCAGCATCGAGGACGTCGGACGGCTGCAGAACGGCATGGAGGCCCTCGTGATCCGCGGCCTCCGCCGCGCCGTCGTCGGCCAGGGCGTGCCCGGCACGGGCGACGCCGTGTGGGTCGAGGTCGAGCCCGTCGACGAGGGCGAGCCGACCGCCGAGGCGCTTCGCCTCGCGCGCGAGTACCGCGCGGCCATCGAGAGCATCGTCGAGGCCCGCGGCGTCCCGCAGGTCGCGGACGTGCTCCGCGGGATGCACGATCCGAGCCAGATCGCCGACATGTCCGGGTACTCGCCGGACCTCTCGCTCGAGCAGAAGGTCGAGATCCTCGAGACGGTCGAGCTCGAGGAGCGGCTCGAGAAGGTGCTCGTTTGGGCCAAGGAGACGCTGGCCGAGCTCGAGCTCAAGGACAAGATCCGCGCCGACGTCCGCGACGGCATGGAGAAGAACCAGCGCGACTACATCCTGCGCCAGCAGATGGACGCGATCCGCAAGGAGCTCGGCGAGGACGACGAGGAGAACGTCGTCGAGGAGTACCGGCGCAAGATCGCCGACGCCGGCATGCCGGACGACGTCCGCGCGCAGGCCGAGCGCGAGCTCGGACGCATGGAGCGCATGGGCGAGCAGAACCCGGAGGTCGGCTGGATCCGCACGTACCTCGACTGGATGGTCGAGGTGCCGTGGTCGACCAGGACCGAGGACAACCTCGACATCGCCGACGCGCGTCGGATCCTCGACGAGGACCACGAGGGGCTCTCGGACGTGAAGGACCGCATCGTCGAGTACCTCGCCGTTCGCAAGCTCCGGCAGGAGCGCGGGATGGGCGAGGCGACCGGCCGCGGCTCGGGCGCGATCCTGACGCTCGTCGGGCCTCCCGGCGTCGGCAAGACCTCGCTCGGCGAGTCCGTCGCGCGCGCGCTCGGACGCAAGTTCGTCCGCGTATCGCTCGGCGGCATCCACGACGAGGCGGAGATCCGCGGGCACCGGCGGACGTACGTCGGGGCGCTCCCGGGCCGCATCGTCCGCGCGCTCAAGGACGCCGGCACGAAGAACCCGGTCATGATGCTCGATGAGGTGGACAAGGTCGGCGCCGACTGGCGCGGCGATCCCTCGTCCGCGCTGCTCGAGGTGCTCGACCCGGCGCAGAACCACACGTTCCGCGACCACTACCTCGACGTCGACCTCGACCTGTCCGAGGTGCTGTTCATCTCGACCGCGAACGTCGCCGAGACGATCCCCGGCCCGCTGCTCGACCGGATGGAGGTCATCCGGCTCGACGGCTACACCGAGGACGAGAAGGTCGCGATCGCGAGGTACCACCTGCTCCGGCGGCAGGTCGAGCGCAACGGCCTTCGCGAGGACGAGGTCGAGGTGACCGACGACGCGCTCCGAGCGATCGTCGGCGACTACACGCGCGAGGCGGGCGTTCGAAACCTCGAGCGCGAGATCGGCAAGGTCCTTCGCAAGGTCGCGACGCGGCTCGCCAGCGGCGAGCTCACCGCGCCGGTCCGGATCGACGCCGGCGACGTGCGCGAGTACGCGGGCCGTCCGAAGTTCTTCTTCGAGGCGGCCGAGCGGACGAGCGTGCCGGGCGTGGCGACCGGGCTCGCGGTCACCGGCACCGGAGGCGACGTCCTGTTCATCGAGGCGACGCGGATGGACGGCGAGGGCGACGGGCTGACCCTCACCGGACAGCTCGGCGACGTGATGAAGGAGTCGGCGCAGATCGCGCTGTCGTACGTCCGGTCGCACACGGGCGAGCTCGGCATCGACAACGGGTCGCTCGGCGGGAGGTTCCACCTGCACGTTCCGGCGGGCGCGATCCCCAAGGACGGCCCGAGCGCCGGCGTCACGATGACGACCGCGTTCGCGTCGCTGCTCACCGGTCGGCCGGTCCGTTCGACGGTCGGGATGACGGGCGAGGTCACGCTGCAGGGGCGCGTCCTGCCGATCGGCGGCCTGAAGCAGAAGGTGCTGGCCGCGCACCGCGCGGGGCTGACCGAGGTCGTCCTGCCGAAGCGCAACGAGGGCGACCTCGAGGACGTGCCCGAGAGCGTCCGCGAGCAGATGGCGTTCCACCCGGTCGAGACGATCGATCAGGTGCTCGCCGTCGCGCTGCAGCGCGAGGACGAGGAAGCCCCCGCGGCGGCTTAGCACCCGCATCGCGCAGAGCGTCACATCCGAGGCCGGGCCGCAAGGCCCGGCCTCGTCCGCGTCGCGGGTCGGTCGGATGGTCCGGTCTGCTGCCATCCTGTGGCGTTGGAAGCGATCGACTGAGAGGCGGCGACGTGGCGATCGACGTGCGGGCATCGGGAACGTTCCGGATCGGCGGCGAGCTCGAGGTCGTCCGGCTCGGCTTCGGCGCGATGCGCATCACCGGCGACGGCATCTGGGGTCCGCCCGCAGACAACGACGAGGCGATCCGCGTCCTGCGTCGCGCGCTCGAGCTCGGCGTCAGCCTGATCGACACGGCCGACGCCTACGGGCCGTACGTCAGCGAGGAGCTGATCGCCGAGGCGCTGCATCCGTATCCGGACGGCCTCGTCATCGCGACGAAGGCAGGGTTCGAGCGGCCCGGGCCCGGCGCGTGGGAGGAGAACGGAAGGCCCGAACACCTCCGCGAGGCCGTCGAGGGATCGCTCGCGCGCCTACGGCTCGACCGCATCGACCTCCTCCAGCTCCACCGGATCGATCCGAAGGTGCCGGCCGACGAGCAGCTCGGCACGCTGAAGGACCTTCGGGACGCCGGGAAGATCCGGCTGATCGGGTTGTCGGAGGTGACGCTCGAGCAGCTCGAACACGCGAGGACGCTGGTCGACGTGGTCAGCGTCCAGAACCTCTACAACGTGACGAACCGCCGTTCGGAGCCCGTCCTCGAGCGGTGCGAGGAGCTCGGCATCGCGTTCATCCCGTGGTGGCCGCTGGCGGTGGGCCGGCTCGCGGAGCCCGGCGGCGCCCTCGCCGCGTCGGCCGAGCGCACCGGCGCGACGCCGTCGCAGGTCGCGCTCGCCTGGCTGCTCCACCGTTCGCCGGTCATGCTGCCGATCCCCGGCACGTCGAAGGTCGCGCACCTCGAGGAGAACCTGGGCGCGGCGACCGTGTCGCTCACCGACGACGAGATGCGCGCGCTCGACGAGGCCGCCTGATGCGCGCGCTCGTCGCGGCGCGGGCGAGCGGCTCGCTGGTGGAGCTGCGCGACGTCCCCGATCCCGAGCCGGAGGAGCGACAGGCGCTCGTCGAGGTCCGCGCCGCGTCGCTCAACCGCGGCGAGTGCGCGGCGCTCCGAACGGCGGACGACGGGTTCCGTCCCGGATGGGATCTCGCGGGCGTCGTGGTGCGCGCAGCCGCGGATGGCATCGGCCCTCGTGAGGGAGCGCGCGTCGTCGGATGGGTGAACGGCGGCGCGTGGGCCGAGCTCGCCGCCGTCCGGACCGCGCACCTGGCCGAGCTGCCGGACGACGTCTCGTTCGACGTCGCCTCGACGCTGCCCGTGGCGGGCCTGACCGCGGTCGTCGCCATCGAGATGGGCGGTAGCGAGCCGGGTCGGGTCGCGATCACCGGTGCGAACGGCGGCGTCGGGCGGTGCGCGATCCAGGTCGCGAAGGCGGCCGGCGCACACGTCACGGCGATCGTCACGGCTCCGGACCGCGCGAACGGCCTCCGCGAGCTCGGCTCCGACGACGTCGTCGTGGGGCTCGAGCCCGAGGGGGAGCCGTTCGACCTGATCCTCGAGTCGGTCGGCGGATCGTCGCTCGCCGCGGCGCTCGCCCGCGTGTCCGAAGAGGGCACGGTCGTCACGTTCGGCAACTCCTCGAACGCGTCGACCGAGTTCGACCCGCGAACGTTCTACCGGCGTGGTGCGCCGGTCATGCGCGCGCTGTTCGTCGTCTGGGAGCTGCTGCAGGAGCGGATCGGCACGAGACAGCTCGGTTCGTTGGTTGATCTGGTCAGCCGCGGCGACCTCCGTGCCGATATCGAGCTGGTGACGTCCTGGAACGACGCCGGCTCGGCGGTCGCGGCGCTGCTCGAGCGCCGCATCGCCGGCAAGGCCGTGCTGACGATCCCGTGAGCCTCGAGCTCGACGGCGTGACGCGCCGGTTCGGCGACGTCGTCGCGCTCGACCACGTGTCGTTCTCGGTCGACGAGGGCGCGATGGTCGGGTTCGTCGGGCCGAACGGCGCCGGCAAGACGACTGCGATGCGCATCGTGCTCGGCGTCCTCTCCGCCGACGCGGGCTCGGTCCGGTGGCGCGGCGCCGAGGTCGACGGGGACGTCCGGCGCCGCTTCGGCTACATGCCGGAGGAGCGCGGTCTGTATCCGAAGATGCGTGTGCTCGATCAGCTCACGTATCTCGCCCGGCTGCACGGCGTGACTGCCGACGCCGCGCGCCGCGAGGCGATGCGGACGCTCGAGCTGCTCGGTGTGGCCGATCGCTCCGGCGACCGGACCGAGGCCCTGTCGCTCGGCAACCAGCAGCGCGTGCAGCTCGCGGCGGCGCTCGTCCATCGACCCGAGGTGCTGGTCCTCGACGAGCCGTTCTCGGGGCTCGATCCGGTCGGCGTGGACGTGCTCTCCGCGGTCCTGCGCGACCGAGCGACGACCGGCGTTCCGGTCGTGTTCTCCAGCCACCAGCTCGAGCTGGTCGAGCGGCTGTGCGACTCGGTCGTGATGATCGACCGCGGTCGGATCGTCGCGGCCGGCCGAGTCGGCGATCTGCGCGGCGCCGATCCGCGTCGGCTCGTCCGGGTCGAGGTCGCCGGCGCGCCGCCCGGATGGCTCGACGACCTGGACGGCGTCCGCGTGGTCGAGCCGCTTCCGGGCGGCGGGGTCGTCGAGCTGCTCGACGGCGGTTCGCCCGACCGGCTCCTCGACGCGGCGCGCGCGGCGGGGTCGGTTCGCACCTTCGCGATCGTCCAGCCCTCCCTTCCGGACATCTTCCGACGATTGGTGGCGGCCCGATGAGCGACGCGACGGCCGGGACGCGACGCCGCGAGCGACCGGCCTTCCTCCTCGTCGCACGGCGCGAGTTCGTCGAGCGTGGCCGCGACCGGAGCTTCCGCATCTCGACCGGCGTCACCATGACGTTCCTGATCGGCTTCATCCTCGTGTCGTCGCTCGGCGGCGGCGCGCGGCGGTACGACGTCGGCGTGGTCGGGTCCGGATCGATCGAGGACGTCCGGCTCGCGCAGGCGGCGGGGAGGCAGCTCGGGTTCTCGATCGCGGTCCACACGTATGCGACTGCCGATGCAGCCGAGCGCGCCGTGCGCGAGGGTACGGTCGACGCGGCCGTGGTCGGCGGCGCGATCGTCGTGAAGTCGGCTCGGCCGGACCAGCTCGTCGCCGCGCTCCAGGTGTCGGCGCAGCGCGGAGCGGTTCGGCGGGAGCTCGCCGCGGAGGGTTTGAGCGACGAGGAGATCTCCCGCGCCCTCGACCGGCCCGCGCCGCCGGTCCGGGCGCTCGAGCCGGCGGAGGGGCGGCGCGGGCAGGCCGCGGTCGTCGCGTTCGTCGGCGTGCTCGCGCTGTACGGACAGCTGTTCGCGTACGGGTACTGGGTGGCCTCGGGCGTCGTCGAGGAGAAGGCCTCGAGGATCATCGAGGTGCTGCTCGCGACCATCCGGCCGTCTCAGCTGCTGCGCGGGAAGATCCTCGGGATCGGCGCGCTCGGGTTGTGTCAGCTGCTGCTGATCGCCACGGTCGGCATCGCCGTCGGGCTGGCGACGGGCGCGCTCACGTTTCCGGCCGGCGCCGCCGTCGCCGCGGTGTACGTCGTGATCTGGTTCCTGCTCGGCTTCTTCTTCTACGCGTCGCTGTTCGCCGTCGCCGGGTCCGTCGTGTCGCGGCAGGAGGATCTGCAGGCGACGATCACGCCGCTGTCGCTCGTGATCGTCGCGTCGTTCATCGTCGGCGTGCAGGCGATGCAGAACCCGACGTCGACGCTCGCTGCCGTGGCGTCGATGGTGCCGTTCTCGGCGCCGCTCACGATGCCGTCGCGGCTCGTCCTCGGCCAGGCGTCCGCGCTCGAGGGCGTGCTGTCGGCCGCGCTGACGATCGCGGCGGCGCTCGCGCTCATCCCGGTCGCGACGCGGGCGTACTCGCGAGCCGTGCTACAGACCGGACGCGTCAAGCTGCGCGACGCGTTCCGCCGCGAGCGCATCGGCTGACCGGCGTCGCGGGCGCCGGTCGGGTCCTTCACTCCGGCCCGTCGTCGCCGGTCGGGTCGCTCGGGTGCCACCGCCGTCACCCGGCTCCACGATCTTTTCGACGGCGATCGTGAGGCCGCTCGCGATCGCCGCGAGCGCGCCGATCGCGGCGAAGACCGGCAGCAGGACCGAGCCGACGACGCCGACCGTCAGCGGGATCTCGAGGTACACCCGGCCCTCTTCGTTCTTGATCACGATCCGGCGGATGTTGCCCTCGCGCACGAGGTTCTTGACCGTCGCGACGAGCTGGTCGCCGGTGACGCTCATCTCCTCCCAGCGCGTGCGGTTCTCGGGCTCGCTCATGTCGCCTCCCCTCGGTCAGTCGGGCACGAGACAGAACTCGTTGCCCTCGGGATCCGCCATGACCTGCCACCGCATGTCGCCCATCGTCAGGCGTTCGCCGAGCCGGCGGCCGCCGAGCTCCTCCACGCGGGCGATGGCCTCGTCGACGTCGTCCACCTTGATGTCGAGGTGGACGCGGTTCTTGCCGCTCTTCGGCTCGGGCACGCGCTGGAACGCGATCGGCGGAACCGTCCCATCGCCGTTCGTGAGCATGACGTAGTCCTCGCCGAACGTCCCCGCTCGTTCGACGCCGAGCAGCGCGGACCAGAAGGGAACGAGCGCGTCCGGATCGATGCTGTCGATGACAATCCATCGCGCGCGACCGATCGCCCGGCTCATGCCGTCAGCTCCGCGGCCATCTCGTCGAACACCTTGGTGTGCGCGTCGACGTCCTCCTCGGTCGTCGCCGGCGACATCAGCGCCATGTTGTGGAACGGCGTGAGCAGGACGCCGCGGTTGAGCGCGTACAGGTGCGTGAACCGCGCGAGCTCGTGGTCGTCCGACGCGGCCGCCTCGCCGCCGGTGCGCGGCGTCGTCGGGATGAACCAGTACTCGGCGCGCGCGCCGATCCGCTGGATCGTCCACGGCAGCCCGTGGCGCTCGATCGCGTCCTTCACGCCGTCGGCCCACCTCGCGCCGAGGTCGATCATGCGCTCGAACGCCTCGTCCGTGAGGACGTGCTCGAGCGTCGCGCGCATCACCGCGAGCGACAGCGCGTTGCCCGAGAGCGTCCCCCCGACGCCGCCGACGTCGCTCGCCGGCAGCGAACCCATGTAGTCCTGAACGCGGTCGGCCACCTCCTCGCTCATCCCGTAGCACGCGGCCGGCACGCCGCTCGCGAGCGGCTTCCCGATCGTGAGGAAGTCCGGCTGCAGCCCCCACGCCTTGGTCGCGCCCCCGGGCCCCGCGCAGATGGTGTGCGTCTCGTCGATCACGAGGTAGGTACCGTGCTTGCGCGTCAGCTCGCGCAGCGCGTCGTGGAAGCCGGGCTCGGGCGGAACGATCCCGATGTTGGTGAGCGCGGGCTCGGCCAAGACGCACGCGACGTCCTCGTGCGCGAGCGCCTCCTCGAGCGCGTCGACGTCGTTGAACTCGACGACGCGGGTCGTCTCGGTCGGCGGGACGGCCGGGCCGATGTTGCCGGGCCGCACGGTGGGTCGTCCGTCCTCCACCACGACGATCGTCTCGTCGACCGAGCCGTGATAGCACCACGAGAAGACGAGGACCTTCGGCCGGCCCGTGATCGCGCGCGCGAGCCGGAGCGTGAAGCGGTTGGCGTCGGTCGCGGTGAGCGAGAACTGCCAGTACGGCAGGCCGAACCGTCGCTGCATCTCGGCGCCGACCCAGATCGAGTCCTCGGTCGGCAGCATCAGGGTGATCCCTTTCGCGGCCTGCTCGGCGATCGCCTCGACGGCCTGTTTCGGTGCGTGGCCGGTCATCGCGCCGGTGTCGCCGAGACAGAAGTCGACGTACGTCTTGCCGTCGACGTCCGTGAACCGAGCGCCCTCGGCCTCGGCGACGAAGACCGGATACGGGCCCGCCCACTCGGTCATCCACGGCATCGGCACGCCGGCCAGGAGGTTGGCCTTGCCGCGCTCGAACAGCTCGCGCGATCGCGGGTGTTCGGTCACGAAGCGCTCCTGTTCGCGCTTTCTGAGCTGGCGGAGCCGGCTCCGATCGATGGTGTTCTCCATGGGGGGCCTCCTGGTGAGTGTGGACGGAGCCTGCGCGACGGCGCTCGCG
This sequence comes from bacterium, assembly GCA_046735355.1. GTDB lineage: Bacteria > Actinomycetota > UBA4738 > UBA4738 > HRBIN12 > DATAEU01. Next base: position 7,427 of record JBKPTC010000078.1, on the reverse strand, counting down.
GCCGTCAACCTCGGTGGCCGTTCGGCGGCGCCGCGGCTACGGTCGAGCCATGGCCGGTCGGATCACGTCCGCGAACGTCCGTCACGCGCTCGGGTTGGTGAGGCAGGGCGCGCGACCGGCGGCCACGGTGTACGAGAGCATCGGGCCGGACTTCTTCCTCGCGCTCGACGACGGCTGGCTGAACCTCGGGCTCTGGGAGGGGAGCGGCGCCGATCCGGCCGAGGCACCGGCCGCCGTCCGTCGGCTCGTCCGAACGATCGCCGAGCCGCTGCCGACGCACGCCGACGTCCTCGACGTGGGCAACGGGCTCGGCGCGCAGGACGAGCTGATCGCCGAGATCCTTCGCCCGCGCCGGCTCGTGGCGGTCAACATCACGCGCGGGCAGCTCGTCGCAGGCCGCGAGCGCCTGGACCGCGCCCACGCGATCGCGGTGAATGCCGACGCCGTTCGGCTGCCGTTCGCCGACGAGACGATGGACGGCCTCCTCAGCGTCGAGGCCGCGTTCCACTTCTCCTCGCGCCGGGCGTTCCTCGACGAGGCGTTCCGCGTGCTGCGGCCGGGCGGCGTCCTGTCGTTCTCGGACGTTCCGACGCTTCGACGGCCGCGGACCGCGGCCGAGGTCGCCGCCGGCCTCGCGCAGCTCCGGATCTGGGGGCTTCGTCTCGGCGCGTCGGCGTCGCCGGGGCGGATCGTCGACCTGGTCGTGGGCGCCGGGTTCGAGGACGTCGAGGCCTCGCTCGTCGGCGATCGCGTCATCGACCCGGCGCTGGCGTTCGCGCGGCAACGGCTCGAACGATCCAAGCGCGGGCGGACCGCGCCGCCGACGATGCGCGCCGCCGCGCGCGCCGGCCTCGCGCAGGTCGAGCTGCTGCGCCGACGTCGTCTGATCGACTACCTGTTGCTTCGCGCCGTCAAGCCGCAGCGGTGACGCGCGTGCGCTCGCCGGCGCTCGCCGGGACGTACGGCACGTACTCGGGCCACCACATCATCGCGTCCACGGCCGCGTCGATCTCGTCGTCGCTCATCATCCGCCCGACGCCCTCGTCGCGCGCCACGCGGACGACGCGTCCTGCGATCGAACGCGACACCTCTCGCAGCGCCGATTGGCTCGGATAGAGCGACCCCGCGCGCAACAGCAAGTCGGCGACGCTCGCGGCGCATGCCTCGGCCGCCGCGAGGAACATCGTGTCGGTGATCTCGCGCGCCTCGGACACGATCGCGCCCAGGCCGATCCCGGGGAAGCAGAACGCGTTGTTCGCCTGCCCGATAGTCCGGACGCCGCCGCCGACGTCGACGGGATCGAACGGACTTCCCGTGGCGACGAGCGCACGCCCCCCGGTCCACGACAGGATGTCGCGCGGCGTCGCCTCGGTCTTCGAGGTCGGGTTCGACAGCGGGAGGACCACGGGGATGGCGACGTGGCGCGCCATCGTTCGGATCGCGGCCTCCGTGAACGACCCGGGCGTTCCGCTCGTTCCGATCAGCACCGTCGGTCGGACGTGCTCCACGACCGTTTCCAGCGGGTATCGCTCCGCGGCGGCGAACCCGAACGACGCGAGGACGTCCGCTTCGAGCGCGAACGCGCGCTTGTCGTCGTCCAGCGGACGCCGCCCCTCGAACGTCAGCCCGTTGGAGTCGATCATCACGATGGCGCGACGGATGTCGGCCTCGGGTACGCCCCGGCGGCGGAGCTCGGCGACGAGGAGTCGCGCGATCCCGATGCCCGCGGCGCCGGCGCCGACGAACACGAACCGTAGGTCGCCGATCGGCTGCCGCAGGATCCGAAGCGCTCCGAAGATCCCGGCGAGCACGACCGCGGACGTCCCCTGGATGTCGTCGTTGAACGTCGTCACGCGGTGGCGGTACCGATCGAGGAGCCGGATCGCGTTGTGCTGCTTGAAGTCCTCCCACTGCAGCACCGCGTGCGGATACACCTCGCGGACGCCTTCGACGAACGCCTCCACGAACACGTCGTACGCCGCGCCGCGAAGACGCGGGTGCCGGTACCCGACGTAGTACGGGTCGTCGAGGAGCTCCTCGTTGTCCGTTCCGACGTCGAGCGAGACCGGGAGCGTGAGCGCGGGATAGATGCCGGCGCCGGCCGTGTAGAGCGCGAGTTTGCCGACGGGGATGTCCATCCCGCCCGCGCCTTGGTCGCCGAGCCCCAGGATGCGCTCGTTGTCGGTGGCGACGATCAACCGGACGTCGGCGTGGCGTGCGTTCCGAAGCAGCTCCGGGATGTGGTCGGCGTCGTCGGGCGTGAGCCACAGCCCCCGCGGTCGCCGGAAGATGTGGCTGTACTCCTGACACGCGCGACCGACGACCGGCGTGTAGACGATCGGCATGAGCTCCTCGAGGTTCTCGACGAGCACGCGGTAGAAGAGCGTCTCGTTGCGATCTTGAAGCGCGGCGAGGCCGATGAAGCGCTCGAGATCGTCGCCCTTGCGACGGAGCTTCTCGAGCTCCACCGCGACCTGCTCGTCGATCTGTGTGACGCGGCTCGGCAGCAGGCCGTCCAGGTCGAACGCACGCCGCTCGGAGCTCGAGAAGGCGGTGTCCTTGTTGAGCAGCGGATGTTCCAGCAGCTCCGTTCCGCGCAGCGAAACCTCGACGGGTCGGCCGCCGCGAACGGCGTCGATCCACGCGTCCCGCCTGTCGATCCTGCCCATGCGTCGCTCACCCCTTCGAGGAGGTCTCGGCGCAACGGTGGCAGCGCGGACGAGCGGCCGACGGTGTCGGTCGGCCCACGCGCGGCGGGCCGTTCGGTTGCGCCTGGCGTGTGGGCGGGCTCGCGCTACCGCGCGAGCTCGCGCGCGAGCGCCGGCAGCGGCAGCGAGCCGAGCGCCAGCAGGCGGTCGTGGAAGCTCGACAGCGAGAACGCGTCGCCCTCGCGCTCGGCGGCGTCGCGCCGCTGCCGCTCGATCTCGAACTGTCCGATCTTGTACGAGAGCGCCTGGCCCGGCAGCGTGATGTAGCGGTCGGTCTCGATCACGGCGTCGGTGTGCGGCACGCCGGCCTCCTCGAGCGTCTCGATGGACCGCTCGCGCGACCAGCCGAGCGCGTGGATGCCCGTGTCGACGATCAGCCGCGCCGCGCGGTGCGCCTGCGCGTCGAGCATCCCCAGCCGTTCGGCCTCGTCGAGGAACAGCCCCATCTCGTCGGCCAGCCGCTCGCTGTACAACCCCCAGCCCTCGGCGAACGCGCTTCCCGCCATGAGGCCGCCGAACCGCCGCAAGGCGGGGCGATCGCCCATCTCCTGCTCGATCGCGATCTGGAAGTGATGTCCGGGGTTGGCCTCGTGGTACGTCGTGGTGGCCAGGTGGTGCCGCGGCCGGTCGCCGAGCTCGTAGCCGTTCACGTAATAGATGCCCGGCCTCGAGCCGTCCTCCGACGCCGGCTGGTAGAAGGCGAACGCCATGTCGGCCTCTCGGAACTCCTCGACGATGCGAACCTCGCAGTTCCGAAGTGGCATCCGGCCGAAGAACGCGGGCGCCGCGTCCCAGCCGCGCCGAACCTGATCCTCGGCGATCTGCTTCAGCTCGTCCTTGCTGCCGATCGCGTTCCGGCCGGTGTCGGCGAGCACGCGGAGCGCGCCCTCCGGGTCGTCGGCCCCGAGCGCCCGAGCCGAGGCTCGCCGCTCGTCCTGGATCTTCGCGAGGTCGCGGACGCCGAGGTCGTGCACCTCCTGCGCCTCCAGCGGCAGCGTGGTCCACGACAGGATCTCGGCCGCATACATCGCGTCCCCGTCGGGCAGCGCGGACAGGCCGATCGTGTCCGTCGCTCGGGCGACGTACTCGTCGCGAAGGACGGTGAGGAACGACTCGAGCGCCGGCAGGGCGTCGGAGCGCAGGGCGTCGACGACCGCCGCGCGAGCGTCGCCGTCGTCGTCCGGAACCGACATCAGCGCAGGGGACTCATCGACCGGCATCGCGAGGAGCCGCTCGACCTGGGCGACCGTGCGCTCGGCGACGACCTTCGGCGCGGTCACGCCGGTCGAGATGCCGAGTCGTGCGATCTCGATCACGCCGGCGTAGTACGCCGGCACGCCGCGCAGACGGGCGAGGTAACGCTCGAGCCGCTCGGGCGTGTCCGCGCGCTGGATCGAGCCGAGCTCGCCGAGGAGCTGCGACGGTCCCCAGAAGTGGCTCACGACCTGGAGCCGGTCGAGGCGATGCTCGATCTCGACGAGGCTCCGCTGCGCGATCGCCTCCAGCATGTCGAGCGTCGTTCGAAGGCCGAGGTCGTCGATGTCGCGATCGAGCAGCGCGAGCTCCTCGAGCGCACCGCGGTGCAGCGTCTCGCGCTCCGCGATGCCGGCCTCGGTGAGGTCCGGGAGGCGGTCGTCGTAGCGCTCGTCGCCGACCTGCGTCCCGAGCAGTGGCTCGGTGCGGAGCAGTCCCTCCCAGTACCGGTCGACCAGCGCTCGCGCGGCGTCGGCGTCGCTCACCCCGGGGCCCCTTTCGCGTCGTGCCGGTCGTCGTTGCGTCGCGACGGATGCCGCGAGAGGCCCAATCCTAGTGGGCCGAACGTCCGGCCCTCCCGCGTTCGGGCCGCGTAGGCTAGCGCGCCATGTTCGACGCCCGACCGGGGGCTCGGGCGGCGATGCTCGCGCTCGTCGTCTGCCTGCTCGCCCTGCTGACGCTGTTCGCGGTCCGTCCGTTCGCCTCGGGCGGCCGAACGCGGTCCGCCGCCCTACGCTCGCTCCACGATCGGGACCGGCCGCGCGCCCGCAGCGTCGCATCGGACGTCGGATCGCCGGTGAGGAAGGACCGCATCGAGGTCTATCGGGGGCTCGGCACGTGGATCGACGTGTACGACGCCGCGTGGCGCCATCCGGAGTCGTCGGTCCGACGCATGGCCGACGAGGGGATCCGGACGCTGTACCTGCAGACGTCGAACTTCAGCCGCCCGGGCCCGTTCGTGTATCGGACGAAGATCGGTCGCTTCCTCGAGGCCGCGCACCGGCGGGGGATCCGCGTCGTCGCCTGGTACCTGCCCGGGTTCCGCGACCTGCCGCTCGACGTGCACCGTTCGCTCGCGGCGATCGGCTACCGGTCGGGCGGCGGCGAGACGTTCGACTCGTTCGCGGTCGACATCGAGTCGCAGGCCGTCGGACGATCCTCGACGCGGACGAGGCGGGTGCTCACGTACACGGATCGGCTGCGGAGCGTGGTGGGGTCCGACTATCCGCTCGGCGCGATCATCCCGTCGCCGCGCAACCTCGACGTGCCGACCACGTGGTGGCCCGCGTTCCCGTTCCGGGCGATCGCGCAGCAGTACGACGTGGTCCTTCCGATGAACTACTTCACGTACAGCGTGAGCGGCCACGACGGCGCACGCGCGTTCACCGCGCAGAACATCGGCATCATCCGGCGCGAGACCGGCGATCCGGACGTCCCGATCCACGTCATCGGCGGGATCGGCGCCTCGCTTCAGGAGACGCGCGGGTTCGTCGACGCGGTTCGCGAGCGGCGGGTGATCGGCGCGAGCTACTACACGTTCCCCGTCACGCCGTCGCACGACTGGGAGCCGCTGCGGCGGGTCGGCGCGGACACCCCTGTCGCCGGCCCGTGACCATCAGAGCAGCGATCCCTGGTCGCGCGGCGCGTGGGAGCGACGGCCCGTCGCCGGCGCCTCCTCGGCCGGATGCTCAACGAGCGCGATGACCCGCGTCGTCATGAACCGCCCCGTGCGAACCGGCTGACCGCTCCGCGTGACCTCGGAGACCTCGACGATGCCGCGGCCGGTCGTGACGTCGACCCGCCGGCCGGCCTTGGTCGCGACGATCTCGTAGGTCTGCACGCCGTTCCCGGTGTCGACGACGATCTCGACGCGGTCGCCCTTCACGCTCGAATCGTACGCCCGGCTGCCGCGGCGCGGCGCGCGGCGTCGGTGAGACGGTCGCGCGAGCGATCACCGGCTACCATCCGCGCATCGCGACCCAGGAGGCGAGCGTGCTCGAGGGCAAACGGCTGCTGATCACCGGCGTGCTGACGCGCGACAGCATCGCGTACCGCGCGGCCGAGCTCGCACAGGAGCAGGGCGCGGAGATCCTCCTCACGTCGTTCGGGCGGGCGATGAGCCTCACCGAGAAGACGGCGAGGCGCCTGCCGACGCCGGTCGACGTGCTCGAGATGGACGCGAACGATCCGGACCAGGTCGGGGCGGTGCGCGAGGAGCTCGAGCGGCGGTGGGGCTCGCTCGACGGGTTCCTGCACGCGATCGCGTTCGCGCCGCAGGACGCCCTTGGAGGGAACTTCCTCGCGACGCCGTGGGAGAGCGTCGGCGTGGCCGTTCAGACGAGCGCGTACTCGCTGAAGGCGATCGCGGCCGAGCTGCTTCCGCTGATGGACGGGCGCGACGCGTCGGTCGTCAGCCTGGACTTCGACGCGCAGGTCGCGTGGCCGCTGTACGACTGGATGGGCGTGGCGAAGGCCGCACTCGAGGCGGTCACGAGGTATCTGGCGCGCGACCTCGGTCCGCACGGCGTCCGCATCAACTGCGTCTCGGCCGGCCCGCTCCGCACGATGGCCGCCAAGGGCATCCCGGGCTTCAACGATCTGGCCGACGTGTGGAGCGACCGGGCGCCGCTCGGCTGGGACACCGGCGATCCGACGCCGGTGGCGCGAGCGATCGTCGTGCTGCTGTCCGAGTGGTCCGCCGGCATCACGGGCGAGATCGTTCACGTCGACGGCGGTTATCACGCGATCGGCACCACGCTCGCAGCGACCGACGCGACCGCTCCGACGGCCGGCGGCGTCTGATCGGTCCGGTCTTGACCGATCCCTAAGGTTCTCTTCATCGCCGATTCAGGCTCGTCGTCGACGCTCGGTGCGATGACGTCGACCACCGCTCGCGAGGGGCGTTCGGAGCTGCCCGGTCCGCCGCGCCGCCGATCGGCGGCCCGTTCCGAGGGATGGCGCGGCATGCCGGCGCCGATGCTCGTCCTGCGCGCGTTCCTCGGCGCGACGTTCCTCTACGCAGGCGCGCAGAAGCTGCTCGACCCGAACTTCCTGCACGCCGGATCGCCGGACTTCATCGGGACACAGCTGCGCGGGTTCGCGCAGGGGTCGCCGATCGCCTGGATCCTCGACGCGCTCGCCCGGGTGGCCGTCCCCGCCGGCATCGGGATCGCGCTCCTCGAGATCGCGATCGGCCTCGCGACGCTCGCGGGGGTCGCGCCCCGCGCCGCCGCGGCGGGCGGTCTGGCCGTCAGCGTGTCGTTATTGCTGTCGGCGACGTGGCACGTGCACCCGTACTTCCTCGGCTCGGATTCGGTCTACGCGGTGGCGTGGGGCGCATACCTGCTCGGCCTGCTCGAGCGCTCGCGGCGTCCCGCGCTCGGCCGGCCGTCCGCGCGTCACGCGGCCGCGGGAACGATGGATCGTCGAACGCTCCTGCGCGGCGCCACGCTGGCGGGAGCGACG
>JBKPTC010000077.1:0-9214 GCA_046735355.1 bacterium | reverse complement strand
CTTCAGTGCGCCTGGCTGGATGGCGTCTCACCGCGTGGTGCGCAGCGGCGGGGTTGGCGGCGTACGGGTTGGCGTCGATCGTGTTCCATCGCTTTCCGGGCACCCACTCGCCCTATCCCGGAAGCGAGGGCCTCGCATGGGGAATCGCGGCGCTCGTCGGGGGCATCGTGTTCGCGGCGCTGGCGGAACTCGTCGCTCGCGGCGACAGCCGTGACACCGGCGCGATCACGCGTCACAGCGATTCGGCCGCGTGACCCGGCATCGTCGGCGGCAGGAATCGTTTCCGCGTTCGTGAAACTACTCCAGTGCGCGATCAGCTGGCCGCATCGGAACCGCCGTGGTGGGCGCGGCAGGTTTTGAACCTGCGACCTCTTGCGTGTGAAGCAAGCGCTCTCCCACTGAGCTACGCGCCCGGGCCGCTCACGATACCACCCGTCCCCGGCGTGGCCGATCGGCCACCGACCCGGACGGCGGAAAAGGAGACGGCGGCGCGTGCCCGCGTCGCGCCGCCGTCCAGCGCCGAGCCTCGCAGCTCGGACCGGAGAAGTGTGGCACCCGCAAGACCTGGGGCGCAAGCCCTGGATCCGCCGGAGCAACCAGTCGGTTACCTGGCCAGCCCGTTTTCCGAGCGGCTCGGTCGGGGATGAATGCCGCCGTCGCCTGCGACGGACCGTCCAGGCGGCCGCGACGGAACGAGGGGACGAGACATGCGACTTGGACGGCTGCGCCGGCGGCGCGGCGGCGTGATCGACCGGCGGGGCGCCACCGGAGGCGGTGGGCTCGGCTTCCCGGGCGCGAGCTCGACCGGCGGCGGGTTCGGGCTGCCGATCCCGATGGGCGGCGGCGGGCTCGGGATCGGGCTGCTGATCGTGGTCGCGCTGGTGTTCGGGGCGTGCCAGCTGTTCGGCGGCGGGTCCTCCGGGGGCGGGGTCATCCCCGATCCGGGAGCGATCGACGTCGGGCTGCCGGGTCAGGCGCCCGCGCCGACGAACGGACCGCTCGACGAGTCGGACCGCTCGGACACGCTCGGGCAGTTCGTCGACGCGGTGGGCGACGACGTGAACCTCACGTGGCAGGACATCTTCCAGAAGAGCGGCGACCGGTACCGTCCGACGGAGATCGTCCTGTACACCCAGCGGACGCAGACGGGCTGCGGCGTCGGCTCCGCCGACACCGGCCCCTTCTACTGCCCCCCCGATCAGCAGGTGTACCTCGACGGCAGCTTCTTCCGCGAGCTCGAGACGCGGTTCGGCGCGCCGGGCGACTTCGCCGAGGCGTACGTCATCGCGCACGAGATCGGGCATCACGTGCAGAACCTGCTCGGCATCGAGCAGCAGGTCCAGCGAGAGAGCCAGGCGCACGCCGACGAGGCCAACCAGCTCTCCGTGCGGCTCGAGCTGCAGGCCGACTGCCTCGCGGGCGTGTGGGGACACTCGGCGAACGAGCGCGGGGTGCTCGAGGCCGGCGATTTCGAGGAGGGCATGACCGCGGCCGCGGCCGTCGGCGACGACCGGTTGCAGCAGCAGGCGACCGGCCGGGTCGACCGCGAGACGTTCACGCACGGAACGTCTGCGCAGCGCGACCGGTGGCTCCGGAAGGGGTTCGAGAGCGGCAACCCCGACGCGTGCGACACGTTCTCGCCCGCGTACTCGGACCTGTAGTCGACTTCCGGGAACCCGATCGCCCGGCTATCATCCGCCGCCGTGACGGATGCGAAGACGGCCGCGCGCGACACGCTCGAGGCGATCCGCGACGAGCTCGTGGAGCTCAGCCACCGGATCCACGCCAACCCCGAAACCGGATGGCAGGAGGAGCGGGCGTCGGCCTGGACGGCCGAGGCGCTCTCGAGCGGTGGGTTCGCGGTCGAGGTGCCGGACGGCCTTCCGACCGCCTTCGTCGCGCGCGCCGGCGACGGCCCGCTGCACATCGGGATCTGCGCGGAGTACGACGCGCTTCCGGGCGTCGGACACGCGTGCGGTCACAACGTCATCGCGGCGTCGGCCGTCGGCGCGGGGCGCGCGCTCGCGAACGTCGCGGACGACGTCGGTCTGACCGTCTCGGTGTTCGGCACGCCGGCGGAGGAGGGCGGCGGCGGGAAGATCGCGATGCTCGATCGCGGTCTGTTCGCCGGTGTCGACGCGGCGATGATGGTCCATCCCGCGCCGTTCGACGATCCCGCCCCCGGGCTGATCGCGGCCGGCCATCTGCGGATGGCGTACACGGGCGTGGAGGCGCACGCCGCCGCGGCGCCGGAGACGGGTGTGAATGCGGCCGACGCGCTCACGGTCGCGCAGGTGGCGCTCGGGCTGCTCCGTCAGCACGTACGACGGACGGATCTGTTCCACGGCATCGTGACCAAGGGCGGCGATGCGCCGAACATCGTGCCCGCGCACACCGAGGCCGAGTATCTGCTGCGCGCGCCGACGATCGCGGAGCTCGAAGAGCTGCTCCCCCGTCTCGTCCGATGCTTCGAGGCCGGATCGGTGGCCACGGGCGCGACGCTGTCCATCGAGCAGGAGGCGACGTACGCCGAGGTGCGCACGGACCCCGCGCTCGCCGAGATCTACCGGCGCAACGCCGAGGCGATCGGTCGGACCTTCCCGCCCGCCGAGTGGCTCGCGGGGCGGTTCCCCGCGTCGACGGACTTCGGCAACGTCTCGCTCGCGATGCCGTCCATCCATCCGCTCGTGGGGATCGAGGCGGGCGGCGCGGCGAACCATCAGCCGGCGTTCGCGGCGGCGTGCGCGAACGCATCGGCGGACCGGGCGGTGATCGACGGCGCGCTCGCCATGGCCTGGACGGCGATCGACGTCGCCGCCAACGACGCGCTCCGCGACCGGCTCACCCCGCGCGACTGACGCGTGCCTCGCCCCGAAGGGGCGACGGTTCAGTGGGTCGCGCGTTCCGACGGGCGCGGCGGCCCGGACCCGGCGCCCGAGGACTCGACCACGGCGGCGACCTCGTCGAGATCGCGATCGCTCAGTCCGAGCGTGGCGGCGGCGATCCAGCCGTCGATCTGCTCGGGGCGGCGCGCGCCGACGATCGCGCCGGTCACGCCGTCCCAAGCGAGCGTCCACGCGACGGCGACCGCTGCCACGGTCGTGTCGTGGCGCTCCGCGACCGGGCGAAGCGCGTCACGAACCGCGATGTTGCGCGAAAGACCCGGCTCGGTGAAGCCGGGTGAGCGCCGGCGCCAATCGTCCTCGGCCATCGCCTGGACGCGCTCGCGCGAGAACCGGTCGGTGAGGATCCCGGACTGCATCGGGCTGTACACGATGACGCCCGTTGTGTGTTCGAGGGACCACGGGATGACGCTCGCCGCGGCGTCGCGCCGGATCGCCGAGAACGGCGGCTGCAGCGAGTCGACGTGCCGGATCGCCTCGCACCGCTCGAGCAGCTCCACGTCGAAGTTCGAGACGCCGATCGCGCGAACCTTCCCCTCGTCGAGGAAACGCGTCATCTCCGTCCACGTCTCCTCGATCGGCGTCGCGCCGTCCGACTCGGGCCAGTGGATCTGATACAGGTCGATGCGCTGGACACCCAGGCGTCGGAGCGAGTCGTCAAGTTCTCGGCGCATCGAGTCGGGACGCAGGATCGTCCGCGCCGGCTCGAACGGACGCGACGGGTCCGCCACCTGCCCGAGCTTCGTGAAGACGAACGGACGGTCGGCGTCGGGCATGTCGGCGACGGCCTGGCCGACGACCTCCTCGGAGTGACCGAGCCCGTAGATCGCAGCTGTGTCGATCCAGTTGATCCCGCGGTCGACCGCCGCGCGGATCGTCGCGATCGACGCGGCGTCGTCCTGCGGCCCCCATCCGAACGACCAGCCGCCGCCGCCGATCGCCCACGCGCCGAGCCCCACGCGCGTGATGTCCATGTCCGTCGTACCGAGCCGCCGACGTGGCAGGTCCATCGTCATAACTCCTCGAGTCGCGGGCGCAGCGCCGAGCCGCCGCGTGGGCATCCTAGCCACGCCGTCGAGCGCGGCGCCGCTCGCGCGCCCTGCGGCTTAAGCTCGCCGCTCGATGCTCCGGATCCACCTCGACACCGATCTCGGCTCGGACACCGACGACCTCTGCGCGCTCGCGATGCTGCTCGGCTGGCCGGGCGTCGAGGTGGTCGGGGTGACGACCGTGTCGGACCCCGGCGGGATCCGCGCGGGCATGACGCGGTACGCGCTCGGCCTCGCGGACCGGAGCGACGTACCCGTCGCGGCCGGCGCCGAGGGCTCACTCGGCGGGTATTTCATCCCGCTCGAGTTCCCGGACGTCTGGCCCGAGCCGATCGAGCCGGCGCCGTCGGGACCCGGCGCGGCGATCGAGCTCCTCGAGGCGAACGTCGCCGCCGGCGCCACGGTCGTCGCGATCGGGCCGTTCACCAACCTCGCGATCCTCGAGGCCGCTCGGCCCGGCGCGCTGGCCGAGGTGCCCCTGGTCGTGATGGGCGGATGGATCACGCCGCCGCTCGCCGGCTATCCCGAGTGGGTGTGGGACCAAGAGGTCAACACGCAGCAGGACGCGCTGGCGGCCAAGGTGGTGTTCGAGCGCTGCCGCCCGGTGGCCACGCAGATCGCCGCGACGCTCGAGACGTTCCTGCGCGAGCGCGACCTTCCGGCGCTCGAGGAGGCCGGGCCGCTCGCGAGGCTCATCGCGGACCAGGCGCGGGCCCGTGGCAGGGAGCACAACATGAGCCGGCTCCCCGAGCGGCACCCGGTGCTCCCGCAGGACCTGTTGAACTTCCAGTACGACCCGCTCGCCGCGGCGATCGCCTGCGGATGGGACGGTGCGCGGACGCAGAAGCTCTCCCTGCGTCCGGAGCTGATCGGCGACAAGCTGCGCCTGCCGATCGACGAGGACGGCGTTCCGACGACGGTCGTGATGGGTGCCGACGGCGAGCGTCTCGCCCGCGACTGGAGCGACGCCGTCGTCAGGGCCTCGCTCGCCCGGAAGCCTCAGCGCGGATAGTCCCACGGCCGCCTAAGCTCGCGTCCCCTCGGTCGAGGCGTCCACAGCATCGCGCCGGCGATGCCGAGCACGACGGCGATCGCGATCGACCCCGCGAGGACGCCGGCGTTCGGCGAGCCGCAGTCGGTCGTCGAGCCGCGGGCGCATTCGGCGCCCCCGCCCACGAAGGACGCAACGCCGTAGAACCCGACGGCGACCGCGCCCAACCAGCAGATCGCCGCCGCGACGCCGCGGAGCCCTCGGCCGATGTCCACGCGACGACACTATCCGGGTAGCGCTGCCGCCCGTCGACGCGATCCCTACCGGGACAGGACGGCCACGCCGTACACGCCGAGATCGGCGATCGAGACGCGGTGGACGTCGCCGTCACGCTCGAGCGAGGCTCGCGCGGTTCCCGACGGATCGAACGCCTCGACGCGCGAGAAGCGCGCGGGCAGGCGGACGCCGAGGGCCAGCCGCGGCAGCGGCGGGACGCGATCGGCCGCGTCGTCGTGCTCGTACCGGATCACGTGCAGCGCCACGCGGTCGCCCAGGTCGTGCAGCGCGACCGCCGCGTCGGTGCGGCCTTCGAGCACGCGGACCTGCGGCCCGTGCGGAAGGAGGTCCAACGCGAATCCGAACGTATCCGCCGTGGTCACACCCTCGGCCGCCCGAAGCGCCTCGGCGCGGGAGCCGAGGTTGGCGCCGAGCTCGCCGAGCACGACGAGCCGGCCGCCCGATCCGACGTAGGTCTCGAGCAGCTCCGCCTGGCGATCGGTCAGCGTGTCGACGGCCGGCACCACGATCGTCCGGTATCGCGCGAGGTCGTCCGGCTCGAGCGTGTCCGGATGGAGCTCGCCCTCGGGGAAGAACAGGACGTCGTACGGCTGCATCGCCGCCGTCAGGACACGCGAGACCTGGTCGAAGGCCAGCACGTCGCCCTCGGGAAGCTCGTTGACGCGGTTGTCCGACGGCAACTCGACGGCGGCGCGGGCCATCGCGTTGCTCTGGATGCCGTACACGACGGCCACCTCGGCCGCCGACGGATCCCTCGCGTACAGGTCCTCATGGTCGGCGAGGAACGCCTGGATCTCGAGCACGAGGTCGTGCGGCGCGTAGAACGCGTCCTCGACCACGCTGCCCATCCAGGAGCCGTACGGGACCGACATGTTCACGCCGAGCGCGGCGCCCTCGAACAGCGACTGCCGCAACCGGTCGCGCCCGCGACCGTCCTTCAACATCCGGACCATCTCCGGCACGACGCCGCCGTACGGGTTCTCGACGACGACGACCGACTTCCCGCGGCCGAACCCGGCGGCGTACCGGTACCACTCGGGCTGGCGCCAGAGCGTGTTCCGCATCTCGGTCGTGATGACGTCGACGTACGGAACCATCGGGTAGTAGTGCTCGAACAGGTTGAAGAAGTTGCCGGATACGAGCACCTCCCGCCCCGCGCTCCGCCCGTACTCGCGCGTGTACTCGGCCAGCTCGGCGAAAAACCGTGCGATATTGCGGTGCTGCCACCGGACGTATTCGAAGAACAGCGGCGTGCCGGCCCGGTCGTTGATGAAGTCGTAGCCGCGTTCACGCAGCCAGTCCCCGTAGTGGAATGTCGACAGATCCTCGCTCCGGATCTCGGCCGGACGCTCCTCCACCGGCATCGCGCGGAGGTGCTCGCGGAAGCCCGTCACGCACGTCCGGCAGAAGCAGCCGCCGTACTGCAGCGACGTGAGCGGCACCTCGGTCTCGTCGAACTGCACGCCCTGCACGCCGGCGTCGATCTGGATGCGGACGATCGCCTTGAGGTACTCGCGCCACACCGGGTTGTTCCGGTCCATCATGTAGTTGAAGTGCTCGCGATCCGGGCACTCGACCCACAACGCGCGACACGGCTCGCCCTCGATCGTGCGCTGCGCGCACTCCTCGAGGATGTCGTCGACCGGCTCGCCCCAAGCGTTCAGCACCGGGTCGGCGAAGTAGGCGTCTCGAGGCTTCCAGACGTTGGGGTAGCGGTTCTGCCAGAACTCGCGCATCCCCAGGAACGCCCGGCCGGTGTCGCCGCGGGCGGCCTGGTCCGGTCCGCCGCGGCGATCGCCGGGCAGCTCGTTCCACGCGAGGACGGTGCGTTCGTCCCCGTCGAGCTCGACCGGGTACTCCCACGCGTGCTCGAACACGATGCCGAAGACCTTGATGCCGCGCCGGCCGCACTCCTGGATGAACTCGGCGTCCGTCAGGTGTCCGTAGACGCGGTACCTCGCCGGAACGGGCCCGTACGCCTCCTCCTCGAGGTACGGCAGCGAGACGACGCCACCACCGAGGGCCGACCACACGAGCATCGTGGCGTGGTAGGCCTCGAGGTCGTCGACCATCTTCCGGCGCCGCGGCGGAAGGCTCGGATGATAGTTGTGCTGCCGCGGATACCACGCGTCGAAGTACACCCCTCGTTCCATCGTTCCTCCTGTGACGTGCACGTTTCCTCGGGCTCTAGACTCGCCCCGCTCGATGCTCGAGGGAGCGGACGACGTGAGCGCACGCGTGATCGTGGTGGGATCGGCCAACGTCGACCTGGTGATGCGCGTGCCGCGGTTGCCGGCTCCGGGCGAGACGGTGATCGGCGCGACCTTCTCGCGCGCGCCGGGCGGCAAGGGCGCCAACCAGGCGGCCGCCGCGGCGACGCTCGGCGCCCGCACGTGGTTCGTCGGAAAGGTCGGCGACGACGACCTCGGCGCGTGGACGCGCCGCGACCTCGAGTCGACCGGCGTCGACTGCTCGCGGCTCGGAACGTCCGATCGCCCGACGGGCGTCGCGCACATCTGGGTCGACGATGGGGGCGAGAACGAGATCGTCGTGGCGTCCGGGGCGAACGCCGATGTCGGTCGCGCCTTCGTGCGGGCGGCGCTCGACGTCCTCGACGTCGAGACGGCGGTCGTGCTCGCGAACCTCGAGATCGGCGACGACGCCGTCGCGGCGGCCGCCGAGGCGGCGGCGCGGCGCGGCTGGCCGTTCGTGCTCAATCCCGCGCCGGCGCGACCGCTCGCCGTCGAGGTCCTCTCGCGGACCGCGGTGCTCACGCCCAATCGAACGGAGGCGACGGCCATGGCCGGGACCGTCGACGCGCTCCTCGATGCCGGCGTCGGCGCGGTGGCGATCACGCTCGGGGCGGACGGCGTCGAGCTGCACCGACCGGGACACGACGTCCATCATCAGCCCGCCTTCGCCGTCGACGTCCGCGACACGACCGGAGCGGGCGACGCGTTCAGCGGGGCGCTCGCGTGGGCGCTCGCGGACGGCCGCCCGCTGGACGACGCCGTTCGGCTGGCCGCTGGCGCCGGAGCACTCGCGACGCGCGCCGTCGGCGCGAGGACGAGCCTGCCGACGCGCGAGGAGCTCGAACGGCTCGTCACGGCGTGACCTCCACGCGCCCGCCCGCGTGCAGCGCGGGATACAGCGCGGTGAAGCGCGCGTACGCCTCAGCGTAGGCGTCGACCCATCCCGGTTCCGGATCGATCGTCGACCGGACGCGCGGAACACAAGCCGCCTCCGCGACGTCGGCGAACGCGCCGCACGCGACGCCACCGAGCAGGGCGGCGCCGTACGCGGCGCCCGCGTCCACCGCCATCCGCTGGACCGGCACGCCGAGCACCGACGCGACGATCCGCAGCCACAGCTCGCTGCGCGCACCGCCGCCCGATGCCCGCGCGACGGCCGGCGATCCCCCGGCCCTGCGGACCAGCTCGAACGCGTCGCGCAGCCCGAAGGCCACGCCCTCCAGGACGGCGCGGACCAGCGCCCCTCGATCATGCCGTGATGTGAGGCCGACGAACGCGCCGCGCGCGTCGGGATCGGCGTGCGGCGTTCGCTCGCCCGTCAGGTACGGAAGGAACGTGAGACCGTCGACGCCGGGCGGCCGATCCTCCGCGGAGGCGAGCAGCGTCTCGTACCGCTCGCCCGGCGCGACGACGTCGCGCAGCCACCGCAGCGACGCCGCGGCCGAGAGCATCACTCCCATCGCGTGCCAGACACCGGGTGCCGCGTGACAGAAGGTGTGCACGCGCGCGAGCGGATCGGGAGCGAACGAAGGAAGCGGCGCGAACACCACGCCGGACGTACCGAGCACGACGGACATCGAGCCGGGCTCGACGGCGCCCACGCCGACGGCGCCTGCCGCCTGATCGCCGGCGCCGGCCGCGACGACGACGCCGTTCGGCGCCGAGCCCGCGCGGGCGGGCGACTCGAGCGCCGTCGGCAGCCACGCCCTGTCGAGACCGAGC
>JBKPTC010000076.1:0-59790 GCA_046735355.1 bacterium | reverse complement strand
GAACTGGGGTCAGAAGGAGCGTGAGGACGATGACGACGCAGACGAACGTCGAATCGCGCGTCCGGTGCTTCGAGCCGAACACCGGTTTCGTCAGGATGACCAGGCTCGCGAACGGGCTCGTTCGGCCGCTGCTGAGGTCCTCCGCGGCGAAGGGCATCCACGAGCTCGCGCTGCTGTCGTTCGTGGGTCGGCGTTCGGGGAAGCGGTATGAGATTCCCGTCGCCTACCACGAGCTGAACGGCGAACCGGTGATCCTGACCGCGGCGCCCTGGAGGAGCAACCTTCGAGGCGGCGCCGATGTAGAGCTCGTGCACGAGGGACGTCGCGTGCCGATGCGCGCCGAGCTTGTCGAGGACCCGGACGAGGTGGCGGCGATCTACGAGGCCCTCATCGAACACATCGGGCTCGCCAACGCGAAGGCCACCAAGATCGGAGTCGACGTGATCGGCGACGAGATGCCGGCGCGGGAGGAGCTCCGAGAGGCGGTCGCCGGGCGGCGGACCGTGGTTCGGCTCCGCTCGCGCTAGGTGACCGCGCACAAAGGACCTCGGCTACTATTCCTCGGACCGCATCTGCTGACGCTCCTGCTCGATGCGCGCCCGCGCCGCGGCCCTCCCCGCCTCCGGATCTGCCGTTACCCGGGCCTGTTGGGCGGTCGTGTCGGCTCGCGCCGCCCACCGCTCGACGTAGCGTCGCGCCACGGGGATACCACCGACGCCGAACGCTATGACGAGCGAACCAGCGATCACGACGAGGAGCGCGTAGAACAGTCCCGTCACGATCGCGGGCGCGACGTTCAGCTGGTCGAGCGCCGCGAAGATGCCGACCACCAGGATAGCCACGCCGGCCAATCGGGCGATCCACTCGCCTCCCGTGACCGCACCGAGCATCGCCTGCAACATGTCGGTCACGACACGAGCGAGCGCCGCCGCGATGACGAGGATGATCACGGCGACGAAGACGTTCGGGAGGTACGCGATCAGACCGTGGAGAAGATCGCTGATCGGGTTCGGGCCCCAGATGCCGAATGCCAGCTGGAGCGCGATGAGGAAGACCGCCCAGAACACGATGACGGCGACGATGTCCGAGGCGTCTGTCTTGTTGCGCTCGAGCGCCGTCTTCAGCGAGCCGCGCTCGACCCAGTTGTCGAACCCGATCCGCTCTAGAACCGCGTTGGTTACCTTCGAGAGCGCCTTCGCGATGAAATAGCCGATCAGCAGGATGATGAAGAAGCCGAGAAGCTTGGGCGCGAACGCCACCACCTTCGCCCAGGCGTTCTCCAGTCCCTGTTGATAGTCGATGTCTGCCAGCATTGGTTCACCCTCCCCCTTCCGGAGTCGGATGGGCCGTACCCCTCCTCCGCGTGGCTAATCAGCCATCACGATGCATCGCAGGAGGTATCCTCGGGTAAAGCCGCGGCGAACCCGGAAGGGAGGCTGAACATGGCAACCGTGCTTCTCGCCGCCAACACGTGCAGCGGCTCCGTTTCGACGATCCTGTGGATCATCGCCGCGATCCTCGTCATCGCGGGAATCGTGACCCTGATCCGCGGCGGCATCCTCGCGGGCATCGTGCTGATCATCGTCGGCCTGCTGATCGGGCCCGGCGGGGTCAGCATCTTCTGCTGACGGGACGAGAAAGAGCCCCGACCGGTGCTTCTGTCGGGGCTCTTTCTTCGATGCTCGCGGACGATCACCGTACGTCGAGAGCTCGGGTAGCACAAGTCACAGCGCGCGCGACCAGTCGACGACCGGGAACTCCCGAGGGGCTTGATCCGCCGTTCCGAAGACGACCGCGATGGCGTCGTGGTCGGCCAACTGGATCAAGCGGGGATCGCCGTTGACGTACGTCCCGTCCACAAAGACGGCCAACCGTTCGGCGCCGCGTGTGCAGTACGCACCGAGGCAGGTCGACGAGAGTCGCACGCCCCATACGTCGAAGAACTCGCCCAGCGTCGGATGCCAGAACGGAAGAAGCGATTCGACATGAACGATTCCGGGTTCGCCGGCGTGCGTATGCAACGGCGACTCCGTGTCGCGCGCCAGCCCGACATCACTCGGAACCGGAACGCGCCGCCCGTGCACGAACACGACGAGGAAGACGTGGACGTGCTCGATGGACCCTGGTGGCGGCAACCCCATGGCGGCGATCCGCGCCGAGAGTTGCAAGGTGTTGTTCGGCCACGGCGCTGTAGTCCGCAGCAGACCCGGAAGACGAGCGGCTCGGGCGTTGGACAGGGTGTCGATGGTCCCCGCCCAGCCCCGCAGCCCGAGCGTTGCCGCGACGACGACCACGATCGCCGTCACCGTTGACGAGAGCCACACCCGTCCCGTCGAGCGTTTCGTCACGCTAGGGACGATACGGACATCTGGGCGACGATCGCACGAGCGGTCAGACAACTGCCCGCCGTACGCCACGGCAGATCGATCTGCGGACGGTTCCGCGTTCGGTGGACGGAGAACCGGCATGGAACCGGAAGGACCGGAGGATCGGATGGCGGGTCGAATCGGCGTCGCGGACGGCCTCTTTTCGCGAACCCTCGTAGGCACGGACGGTTCCCCGCGTGCCGAGGTCGCCGTGACGCAGGCCGCCCGACTCGCGTCGGCCACACGCGCGCGCCTCGAGGCCCTGTTCGTGATCGACACCGGTCGCCCGCACGACCCGCCGGTCGACGCGGTCGCATCGGCGGCGCTCGGGAGGGCGGTCGTCCTGGCGACGCAGGACGGCGTCGAGTCCGAGACGCGGAAGATCGCGGGCGATCCGGCGACGCGCTTGATGGAGGAGGCGGATGAGAACGCGGTCGGTCTCGTCTGCGTCGGACCCGACGCCGGCCTGGTGACCGCACCACCGCGCATCGGTCGTGTGACCGCGCGCCTCCTGCGCGAAGCGGGCTGTTCGGTCCTCGTCGCTCGGGCAGGCGACCTCGGGGCACCCACCTCCCGAGAACCGCTGATCAGCAGCCGCGAACCGCAGATGTCGCCTGACGGGCGCGTCCGGCCGGACGACGTGCGGAAGAGCATGACGTGGATCCCATCCGCATCGTTCGCGCTGGGCTCGGCGGACTTCTCTCCGGAGGAACCGCCCGTCCGACGCGCGACCGTCGACGGTTTCTGGATCGACGAACACCCCCGAAACGTCGCGGAGTTCCGCCGCTTCGTCGCTGCAACCCGCTATGTGACGCTTGCGGAACGTCCTCCGGACCGGCGCTCAACCGGGCGCCAACCCCGCCGATCTCGTCCCCGGCTCCCTCGTGTTCACGCCGCCGGACCGACCCGTTCCGCTCGACGATCATCGGGTCTGGTGGAGCTACGCGGCGGGCGCCGACTGGCGACACCCCGAGGGCCCGTCGAGCAAGGTCGGCGGCCGCGACCGCCACCCCGTGACACACGTCGGGTTCGCGGACGCGCGGGAGTACGCGCGCTGGGCCGGCAAGGACCTGCCGACTGAGGCCGAATGGGAGCTTGCCGCGCGCGGCGCGCTCGAAGGAGGGACGTACGCATCGGGAGACGAGTTCGCGCCCCGCGGACGCCTGATGGCCAACACGTGGCAGGGCGAATTCCCGTGGCAGAACCTCGTGCTCGATCGGTTCGCGGGAACGTCGCCGGTTGGCTCGTTCCCGCCGAACGGGTACGGGTTGTTCGATGTCACCGGCAACGTGTGGGAGTGGACGCGCGACGACTGGACGGCTTCCCACGCGAAAGCGAAGGCGGGTGCATGCTGCGCCCCGGCACCGACGACGGTCCTCCCCGATATCCCCCGTCGCGTGACGAAGGGCGGCTCGCATCTGTGCGCGCCGAACTATTGCCACCGGTACCGGCCGGCTGCTCGACAAGGCGAGCCGATCCACACCACAACCGGCCATCTCGGGTTCCGCTGCGTCGTACGTCCGAGCAGCGAAGATGCATGACGTGCCCAGCAGTTCTCTCGGACCGGCGCGGCGTGGACGTGTCCACAGTGCGGCGACGTCTGGCGTATGGAGCGAGACCCCAGTGCTCGAGGCGATGGTCGTCTGGGTCCGGCTCGGCGAGGCAGACGATGGTGAGCGCCACGCCATAAGCCACCATAGGAGGTTCGGAGAGCCCAGACCGCGAAACCACCGACGCTCGACTATCGCTTCCGACTCTCGCTCTCCAACGCCGATGCAATTCGCGCTACCGTCGCCACGATATCTTGAAGAAGGGCTGCGGTGCCGGCGACGTCCGTAGCGATCTGGGCGACATCTGCCCCGACGTCTTCGTCCATGCCTGACACGCTATGCCGCGCAATCGAGCTCGAACCAGACCATTTCTCGGTTGCCATCCCTGGCGACGCCCCACGACCGCGCGACGGTGTCGACGATGAACAACCCCATCCCGCCGGGCGCTGGGTCGGACGAGGGCGCCGGCCCCGGAGCAGCCACGCTTGGGGCTCCGTCCAGAACTTCGACGCGGATTGCACCGTCTAACGAAGCCCGGACGAGGATCTCGTCGGCCGGGTCGGGCGTTCCGTGCCGGACGGCGTTCGACACGAGTTCGGTCGTCAGCAGCGTGACGTTTGCGGCCGCCTCATCGGAGAGGTCGGCGGTTAGTGTGCGCAAACCCGCTCGCGCCAGCGCCGGAGCGATCGCATCCGCCGGCAGATGTAGCTCCATATGGCGTTCGATTCGGGTTTCCTCCGATCCTGTTTCGGTTTTACCCGCGCTTCTGTCGCATACACCGGAACCGGCAGAGTTGCACCGCGCAGACACAATCGAGTTGGGTCGCTTGCGCGGCGGATCCGTCCGTGGCGCGAGCGGCCCGCCTACTGTGGCGTCGCGAAAGGTGAGCGGATGAGCCACCATCCGTGCGAGGTGCCGTTGCCTACGGCTCCGGTCGTGCGACGTGGACGTGTCCCGAGTGCGGCGACGTCCGGCGTCTGGAGCGAGATCCGGTGCTCGAGGCGATGGTCGGCTGGGTCCGACTTGGTCAGGCAGACGCACGGCGAACGGGGTGAAAGCCGTCTCAACGCCCTCTCGGCGCAACGTCACCAGGCTGCCCGTTGTCAATGCGATTGCCCCTTCTTCGGACAGCACCTGCCCGAGCATGTCGCGAGAACCAACTCCGTCCGCGCAGAGTGCTCCGTCGACTTGTTCGTGTGGGATCCTTCGACCTCGGTGAACACCCGACCCAGCCCAGTCGTAGTGGGTCAGTTCGACTCGGCGGGGTGATCCTGGGCGTCAGTTTCGAGGAGGTCGGTCGCGCCCCTGATGGAGAGCAGGCGGTGCGCCGCTCTCGACGGGTTGCGGAGGATTAGTGATCCCCCGTTCTCGGTGAGCCGACCTCGCGCTTGGACGAGGAGGTTCAGGCACGACGAGTCCATGAACTCCACCTTGGAGAAGTCCAAAATGATCGTCTGCTTGGGACCCATGTGGGGCTCGATGACATCCCGGAGCCGTCCCGCGGTCGCTATGTCGATCTCGCCGCGGACGTGGATGATCGTCCCCTCGGCCGTCGCGTCGACCTTGGTCGAGAACCCTTCGACCATCAAACAGAACTTATTGGGTTGTCGAGCGAACGGCAATCTCCGTCGAGAGCCGCTCGGCGATCTGACCCACTACCCATCCCAGTCGGGTGGGCGCGCCGAAGTCGGGATCCATCGGTCCGAGCAGACCCATCAGGACTCTCCTTCCGGTCGTAGCGCGACCCGGTGCAATGCCTGGAGGTGACAGCACCGCCCGCGTGCAGGACAGGTGCAGGACCACCCACCGCGCCGGTAGCAGAGCTCGTACCGCTGGGCATTGCCCCCTCGACACCGCGCCTCGATCGTTCGGCCGTCGATGTCGCGCACCTCGAGACGGCCCGGCGACGAGATACCGTGCAGCCCTCGTGCGAACGTCCTCACGCATCCGTAACGCTTGGAAGCGGCGTAACCACTGTAGCCCCATTTACCGCCATCCTCGACCTGCGGTACTCGGTTACAGCGGTTACAGCCGTTCTTAGGAGCGTTCTTAGGAGTAACGACCCTGGTCGCCCTTCAGCTGACCGTCTCGAGTCATCCTCCACAGCGTCACCTTGACGGCTTGTGATCGAGTCAGTGAGCTCGGCAGCCTGTTTCGACGTCATTGACCCATGCTGACATACCGCCTCGAGCAGCACCCGCCGTGTCTCGCGAAGGGCTACTCGGCTGCATCGCCGAGGATCGTCCACGCGCCGGCGCGATGGCCGCCATTTTGCTGGTGGGCGCTAGAGGATTCGAACCTCTGACCTCTTCCGCGTCAAGGAAGCGCTCTACCCCTGAGCTAAGCGCCCGCGTTCGGGCGTCGAATCGTACTCGACCGCTGGGACTGTTCGAGGCGGGGACCGGAATTGAACCGGTGTAGAGGGTTTTGCAGACCCTTGCCTAACCACTCGGCCACCCCGCCGATCGATTGCCCTCAGAACCGGAGGACGGCGCCCAGTCTACCGAAGGCCTCGCGTACGCCTGAATCGCGAGATCGGGGCCGCCGGCGCCTCGGCTGACGTCGACAAGCTCAGGAAGCAGACTGGGCGGCCGACATGCCGACGCCGCTGCGGGTGACTCGATCGCAGATCCTCGCCTTCCGGCGGCGCGCGGGTTCGCTCGAACAGCGGATGGAGCTCGGCGAAGCGTCGCTGCGCACGGCCGCGTGGGCCGGCCTCCAGGACAGCATGCCGCGTGCCGCCCTGCTGTCGATCCACGCGCGGGTCGCGGGAACGACGCCCGACGCCTGGGCGGATCGGTCGCTCGTGCAGATCTGGGGTCCTCGGTACAACGTCTTCGTCGTCCCCGCGCGCGACCGCGCCGTCTTCACGCTCGCGCTTCTGGATCCAAACGGCAGCAAGGCGCGGTGGCGGTCCGACGATGTGGCCGCCCGGCTCGACACGTTCCTCGCGGGGCGCACGATGACGTACGACGAGGCGGGGCTCGGCCTCGGGATCCATCCGAACAGCCTCCGGTACGCCGCCGCGACCGGCAGGGTGCTAATCCGGTGGACCGGCGCGCGGTCGTCGCTCATCTGGACCATTCCGCCGCCGGACGTCGATCCGGCCGACGCCCGTCTGGAGCTCGCGAGGCGGTACCTCAACGTCTACGGCCCGACAACGCCCGACTCGTTCGCACGGTGGTCGGGACTCGCCCGGCGCGATGCCGTCGCCGCGTTCGATGCGCTCGCAGGTGAGCTCACGTCGGTCCGAACGCCGATCGGCGACGCGCGGACCCTCACGA
Source organism: bacterium (assembly GCA_046735355.1). Lineage (GTDB taxonomy): Bacteria > Actinomycetota > UBA4738 > UBA4738 > HRBIN12 > DATAEU01. The sequence goes on along the minus strand of JBKPTC010000076.1, from coordinate 52,590 downwards.
GGGACGAGCAGGCGCTCGGCGAACCGGCCGGACCGTCCGCCGCCGCTCGCCTCCTCCCGAGCGGCGATGCGTACTTCCTCCTCTACGCCGAAGATCGCGAGCTGCTGGTTCCGAACGCCTCGCAGCGCGCCGCGCTGTGGACGAGCCGTGTGTGGCCGGGCGCGCTGCTCGTGAACGGCGACATCGTCGGCACCTGGCGCCGCGCGAACGAGGTCGTCTCGATCGAAATCTGGCGGAGACTCACGCGTGGGCAACGCGAAGCTGTCGAGGCGGAGGCGGCCTCGCTCCCGCTGCCCGGCATCACCCGCGCGATCAGCGTTCGGTGGAGCTGACGCGTCCGGCGACCGGCCCCCCGTGGAGCTACGTTGCTAAGTGATCGGCGACCTCGTCCAGGTCCCCAGGCGGACGGTCCCCGTCTGAACGCGGACGTGCTGTGCGGGCGCGGCAGTGACGACACGCTCATCGGCCGTCGCGGACGTGACCGGAGATCCTCGGCGGCGGCGGCGACGACCTCATGAGCGGCGGCCGGGGTCGCGACGCGTTGTTCGGCGGATCGGGTCCGGGCACCGCTCGCGGCGGCCCCGGACGTGACCGATGCGTCAGCGCAGCGGTCAAGAGAGGCTGCGAAGTCTGACACCCCATCCCGGAAGCGGCGCCTTCGGGCTAGGCGAGGGCGCCGCTTCCTAGGGCCCGTTCGCACCGCACGGCATTGAACGTCTTTCTAGCCTCAGGTCGTCTGGTCGTTTCGGTGCATTCCGAACGTCCTGTGGTGATGTCCGCGGGATTACGAGGAACCGCGAGGCGATCACGGATCCGGATGACGCTGTTCATCGGCGTCCTCCAGGCGAAGGCTTCCCAGGTCAACTACGTACTCTCCTGCCGCCGCGCAGAAGCCGAAAATGAGCCATCCCCGGCCGACGCGCCCCGTTTAGCGTCGCCCGGAGGGCGGGTACGCGTCGGACATGAGGCTTCGGCCCGAGGCCTAACGGATTGTCGCCGGCGGCAGTCGTGCGTGAGAGCGACGCTCGGCGGGCGCGTCGTGAGACGTGGTCCAAGGCGACAGCGCGGTTCGCAGCGCGCGCGAGAGGGGAACCCATGACGCGCCGAGCTGAAGTCACATTCCAGGTCGTCGAGCAGGGCGACACGATCAGCCTCCACTTCGAGGAGGATCGGCTGCCGCCCTTGTGGTTCAACAAGCGGGAGCGCCCCGTCGCGTACAGCAAGCTAAGGCACATGCTCGACGAGATCGGGATCGTCGAAGATCTGCCGACGGTCAGGCTGGCCAGCTGAACCGTTAGCTCGCCTGCTACCGCGGTAGCAACGTTGAGGGCGTATCCCATCTCCATCTATGAACCGAGATGGGGCGGTGGAGCCAGCAGCCTCACGTGGACATCCGGGGTTGCCGGCTGGGTCGAGCGTCCCAGACCCAGCGACTACTCGGGCGGCCGAGCGAAGAGCACGTCCAGAGGGTTCACATCGATGATCGCGCTTGGGTCGTTCTCAAGTCGATCCCGAAGCGCGGCACCCTTGCTCTTCGAAACGGCGAACGCAACATGCTCGCCCGTAGTGGTGTCGTACCCCCAAGCGATTGCTCGGGATGACCATGGGTACGCGCCCACGTCCCTGAGTTCGACCTGTCGGCCCATCAGCACTCCTATCGGCCGACAGCCAGTGTCCCCTTAGCGGGTGAGCCGAGAATCTCCGCAATGGCCTAAAGCAGGCTTGTATTCCCGCTCCGACGCGACGCATCATCGTTCCGTCGAGGCTCCCCGGCCACCTTCGGGATCGGCTTCCGGCTGGGCATCCGCGCCTCTCGCTGCGGGCATGAGAGGGGCGAGACGCCGCCGGAGCAGCGACCATGGCGCTGAGGGGAGCCTCGCGCTTTTAGCGGCTGAGGGCCGGCGGCCGATACGAACGCACGCCCGGATGCGGACCCTCGCCGGGCGACACGGCCCTCGTTCCCGCAGGCACGCATCCCGCGGGGAGGGCTGTGGTCAACGGGGCCGCCGGAACCACAACGCCAGCACGACGACGATCAGCAGTACCACGAGCAGGAGGAAGGGCATCTCTGGGGTGCCTTCCCGACGCTGGCCGCTGTCAATCCCGGCCCTTCAGCGATGCTGCATGTGCACTCCGTTTCCCCGCGTGTACCTTCGAGGAGCACGTCTTCACGGCACCGAACGGCGGGCCGGTCCGCCCGGCAGAACTTCATGCGCCGCGTCTGCCCGCCGTCGAACGAGCCGGCCCTGGACAGCTTCGCGTTTCCGAACCTGCGGCGTACCCACGCGACGGATGGCGCTCGGCTCATGCCGCCGGTCTTGGTCGCGTTCCGCCTCCGACACGCGTCCACGCGGATGATCGAGGCCCATCACGGCAGTCTGCTCGAGTCGATGGACGCGCAGATCGCAGCGGCGCTCGATCCTGCTGCGGGATATCCTCGGGATCGCTCGCAAGACGCCTCACCGCGTTCCCGGAAACGTACCGGCTGACCGGCGCTTTCTTGGAGCGGACGACGGTGCGTCGGTCGGTCAACTGTGCTTCAGGAAGCCGATTGGGTATCGGAACCGTTGCGCCTCGCTGGAACAGCGAGAACGCTCGGTAGCCGTCGGCCAGGCAGCGTCGTCGGCGAGCGCGAGGACCACCGGTTCCGGCCGGCAGGGACTCCGCGGCCAAACGGGCCTGAGAATTCATGTACACACAGACACACGTACTTCGCTGCCTCGATGGCGCCTACGGCGAAGCCAGGCGTACGATCGGCCCTAAGCGTTACTGGGAGGGGACGCCAATGGCAGACATCGGAATGCACGAGCGACACGAGCGACGGACGGTTCCAGCTGAAGGATCGCTGCGGCTCGGTAGTTGGCTGATGGGCGCAGCCGCCGTCGGCTTCATCGGTTACGCCGTGCTGTTCTTCATCCGGAACTTCACCGACAGCTTCCTCGAGCTCGGTATCGGTCCGAACGAGGTGAATGTCGGCAAGGACGAGATCCAGTCGTTCAGTCCCTCGTTGTATGAGTACATCAGCCACCTGCAGATCGCGCTTTCGGGATTCATCGCAGCGACGGGGCTAGCCGTTCTGCTCCTCGTCATCTTCGGTGTCCGTCGAGGACTACTGTGGGCGTGGATCGCGGCCGTCGCCACACCCGTCCTGGCACTTGCCGTCGCGCTGCCTGCCCACTATCCGAACCATTTCGACACGCTCGGACACCTGGGACTCATCTATCTCGCGACGCTCGTCTTCGTCGTCGGTGCTGTGCTAACGCTTCTGGCGCTTCTCGGAAGCCAGCGCGAACGGATGTAAATCCGTTCTGCTTTAGTCGCGCCTTCATACGATCCGGTTCGACGACATGGGAAGAACGTCGTCCGTCGCGGTGGTGAACGACGTCCGCCTACTCCGTATCGAACGCTCCGTCCACCCACTGCGGGTCTGACTCGAGAAGCGCGCGGAACTCACGGTACCGAGCGTCCTGTTCGGGACTATCAGCGTTCCGACGGTATGTCTCCTCATCCCGAAAGATCGCGACGAGCCATATCTGGTCGTCCCGTGTGTCGGGCGACATTACGTACGAGGCAACATACCCCTCGATGTCGCGGTCGCCGTACGCCTGTTGCCTCATCACGTCGCGCAGACGCTCTCGATTCTCCGGCTTAATGCTCGCGCGTGCGATGGTTCCATACATGGCGCCCTCCTCACAAAGATGCGGACCTGGAACGGCTTCGCGAAACGGTGGTCGTCGGTCCGTTAGCCCTTGGAACGCCTCGGGTCGTTGCCGTACGTCCGCTCAGACTGAATCGTGCCGTCCTTCTTCTGGATGACGACCTGCGAGTTGCCCATTGAGCGGGCCTGCTTCGCAGCAGCGTTGAGGGCCTCTTGCTTCGTGTCGAACGGCTGCACGATGCCGGCGCTCTGGACTCTCCAACCGCCCTCGCGCTTGTTCGGCGAAACGACGAACTTTCGGCGTGGCATTGGACCTCCCTTCGTGCCGTCCAGCCGACAACGTCGGCACTTCGTGACCGTTCTAGTCCGGGCCCGGATCGAGCTCGAACCACACTCTCTTGCCGGGACCTTCGGACTCCACGCCCCACGCCTGAGCGACGCTATCCACGAGGTACAGGCCCCACCCGTTCGACCGGGCGTCCCATGGCTGTCGTGGCGCCGGCGCATCGAAAAGAGCACCGCAGTCGAGGACCTCCACTCGGATGACCTTGTCTCCGCCGATCCGGACGATGATCTCGTCTCGAGCACTGCCCGAAACGTGCTGCACTGCGTTCGAAACGATCTCGCTCGTAAGGAGCGCGACGTCCGCCGCCGTTCGCTCCGGCAGAGCGTCGGTGACCGGCCGGATGCCGGCTCGCGCAAGGGCAGGCGCGATCGACTCGGCCGGTAGCCGAAGCTGGGTGTGCCACTCCAACTGACGGATGCCCCTCTACGCCGCTCACGGAGCCAGTACCCGGTCAGCCCCGGAGCAACACTCGGTCATCCGAGGTATGAGCCCCATCGGCCGCGGGGGAGGTTGCGTGCTGAAGTCGCCGGGTGGGATATTCCGAGCCGAGAGGGCGAGCCATGGCCACGCTCGAGGTGCGGCAGGGAACCGAGCAGGGCGTCTTTCTCCTCGCTGGTGAGTTCGATATCACCTGCCAGGACGTCTTCGACGCCTGGTTGCCGATCATCTGTGAGGGGCCCGGACCCGTCGTTCTCGACGTGGGCGACCTCACGTTCATGGACTCAACCGGGATTCGAGGTCTGCTCCGGATCAGCGCCGAGCGACCCGTCGTACTTCGGAACCCGCACCCCCGCATCAAACGGGTCCTGGAGGCCGTCGGACTCGACGCACGTCCCGAGATCAGGCTCGAGCAATGACTCTCGCCCCTCTGCGCTACCGAAGGAACAGACTGAACGCCCGATACGCGTCCGCGAGGGAGCCGTAGACCCCCACGTACTCGCCCTCTCGGACCAGCCGCTTCGCGACCGTGATATCGGCCTCAGCGAGTACGACGCCGGGAACCTCGTCGATCATGCTTACGCCGGGCGTCGTCTTCACACGGGCCGCGTCGTCGGCGAGCGCAAGAATCCACCGGGTTCCTATCGGTAGCGCTGCTCACCGCATACGCCCCGAGAGCCACTGGACGAGCGAAGCTCGTGCCAACAGGGAAAGACCGATCGGGCGGCCTCTTCGCTGTCATAGACGTAGACGTGCCCGCCGCTGGACGAGACGAGCCAGGTGGCCGTCGTCGGGTCGGTGACGACGAGGACGGCCTGATCGAGGCGATCGACGAGGCTGGTGGGGCACTCATCGAGTACCCGGCGGGCGTCGTTTCCAGCGGCCAGCACGTATCTGAGGGGAGCGGACACGCAGGAGTCATCGGATAGCGGTCGAACTCCGGTGCACAGCCATTCCGAGCGAAATCGCGGCGTGGCGCCGACGTGACCTGCCGAATCCGCGTGCCGCGCCAAGAGCCATTTCGTCTACCGACGCAGCGTCGAGCTAACTACCGTGTTCGTTCGGCGCCCTAGGTCTTTAGTCCACGGTCCAGGCCGCGAAGGACTACAGCAAGTCTCTACTCGCGCACTATTGGTGCCGGGCGTCTCGCTGACAGACACTTCGTCCATGGTCCAGCGGTTCGTGCTCGCTGTTGGGGCGTCGGTTGATGACGTACTCGCACGTCCCGACATACAGATCGTTGAACGGCGCCCGACATTCGTCGTGGCCAAGGCCTCGGCGGCCGCCGCGGCGGATATGTGGCGAAAGGCGCGCGGTTTCGTCACGATGCTTCACTCAGAGGACGCCGCGCGCGCGGCCGTTGGCCTGTTCGACAACGTTCCCGCGCGGCTGACCGACTAGCCCGCCCGCCGTACGCCTACTCTTCGGACTGGGGTTCTTCGACCGGACCGCCTGGAAGCGCAGCCGCGATACCCAGCGGAACGACCTGATCGGCCCAACTCAGGGCCGCCCGAGCCAGTACGACTTCCAGCCAGGCGGCTCGCGCTTCACCCCGAAGCCCGCGGCCGTCGCCGCACCCGTCCTGGCACTTGCCGTCGCGCTGCCTGCCCACTATCCGAACCATTTCGACACGCTTGGACATCTCGGGCTTATCTATCTCGCGACGCTGGTCTTCGTCGTCGGTGCGGTGCTCACGTTGCTGGCGCTTCTCGCAGATCGGCGCGGACGCATGTAGTCGGTTGCCCTCCGCCCCGATTCGACCATCCGCTTCTGCTCTTCTAGACCTCGAGGAAGACCTCGAAGCGCTCCACCTCGATCACTTCACCACCGAGCGCACCGGCAGCGCGCTCGCGGATTTGCTGTGCGCCGGCTTCCGATGCCTCCAGAGCCTCCTTCGACTCAAACAGCGTGAGGCCTGAGACTTCACCGGTTTCGCGGTTGCCAAACCAGATGCCGCCAGCGAACCCCTGGAGGTTGCGTGCAGATGGGAGGACGTTCTCCTCGACCATCTTCGCAGCCTCGTCGTAGCGTCCCGAATCACCCTTGACCCTCGTGAGCCTCGCCCACTTCGCCATGGCGTCCTCCCTCTGGCTCCAACTTCTGCACAGCGTAACGTCAGCGGGCAAGGCTTCGTCCGCGTAGCTGAGGAGGCGGAGCAGGACATTGGCGAGCGGGCACCGACAAGTCAGGGTCTGGACGGCGGGGCAGATCTCGTACCGCCGGGCAATCGCAGCGAGGTCGTCGGCCTGGAGTAGGGGTCTCGAGTACAGCTCCGCCTCGATCGTGGCGCGGAGCTTCTGATAGCGGCGGTCGCGCACCAGCTCCAAGGTTCGCCTGACCGCCGAGCCGATGTCCCCCTCGTCGCAAGCTTGGCGGAGGTCGTAGGAATACCCCTCGCCGCGCACATCCCCGCGATCGAACGCCTCAATGAAGGGAGCGAGCCACACCGCTTGGCGGTCTCCCCGCTTGAACAGCGCGACGCCGTTCCCGTGAACCGTCTTGAGACGTGTCACTACAGCAACGTGCGCGCCGACCATCAGACCTGCCGCAGCGTGACCTGCCTCATGCCGCGCCCTTCGAGCGTCGCTAGCGTCCATTCAATTCAACTCGGCACGAGTCGCAATCACGTCGCCATGTGGTGAGGGCCGCAAGAGCCTCGGCAACCCCATCAGCGACGATGGGAACAACGTCCGCCGACGGCACTTCGACGTCGACAACGATGCGTGCTCTGTGGTCCTGGATCAAGGCTCTTCATCGCTTTCGTCGGAGTCGGGAAACAGCTCGTCGTAAGTCAGGCGTGTGATCCTCCCGTCGTCGCTGGGCGGAACATGAGTGATCGGAGCGGAGACGTCGTCGGAGAAGTCGGCGCGGGGGTCGGCGGGCACCTGTCGCGGCCGGGGTGGCTCCGGCACTCGGGCGCGAGCCTTGCCTACGCCGCGTCCACGGATCTCAAGGCAGTCAGCAGGCAGCTAGGCCACACCTCTACGCGGATGGTCGACGGCGTCTACGTCAAGCTCTACGAGGCCGCCGGCCGGAGTCTCGCCGATGCGATCGACGACCTCTACCGTGCGTCAGGCGTGCGCGAGACGGACCATTGACGGACCGTTGACGGGTTCCACCGGTGTGATTCGGCGCTCACACGCCTCTGACCTGGAGCGGACGACGGGATTCGAACCCGCGACCCCCACCTTGGCAAGGTGGTGCTCTACCAGCTGAGCCACGTCCGCGAGGCCACCTAGTCTACGGGCGGGCGCCGGGGCGGTTCAACCGCCGCCGTCAGGCCGTTCCGGTCGATCCGAAGCCGCCCGCACCTCGAGACGATACGGGCAGCTCGTCGACGAGCATCGGTTCGACGTTGGGCAGTCGCACGATCACGAGCTGCGCGATCCGGTCGCCCCGCTCGATCCGGACAGCGGAGTCGCGATCAAGGTTCACGACGGCGCACACGATCTCGCCGCGGTATCCGGCGTCGATCAAGCCCGGCGCGTTCGCCAGCGTGAGCCCGACGCGAGATGCCAACCCAGACCTCGGAAGCACGAGGCCCGCGTGCCCCTCGGGGATCGCCACCGCGAGACCGGTCGGGACGAGCGCCCGCTCCCCCGGCTGGACGTCGACGTCGACCGCGGATCGGAGGTCGAGACCGGCGTCGCCCGAGTGCGCGCGCTCGGGAAGGCGCGCACCCGGGTCGAGCCGTTGGAACGGCAGTTCCGTCACGAACAGCCGCTGGTGCTGCCGCAGCTCGGGCAGACGTAGCAGGAGCCCGCCGGCTGCATCTTGGAACCACACGCGTAGCAGAGCGGCGCGTCGGCCGCGTGCGTCATGGGCCGCTCGATCAGCTCGATCCGTGCGGGCGCCGCGTCGAGCGGATCCTCGACCGGCGGCTCGAGGGCCGTTTCGCCGAGCTCGTCGGCCACCTTGGCTGCGACCTCCTGCTGCACCGTCTCCTTGCGCTCGGCGATCGACCGGATCCCGAGCTCCTCGCGCTTCTCCTTCGGCAGGTGGTCGAGCGCGAGGCGCCGGAACACGTAGTCGACGAGCGACGAGGCGAACCGGACGTCCGGGTCGTTGGTCATACCGCTCGGCTCGAACTTCATGTTGATGAACTTCGAGACGTACGCCTCGAGCGGCACGCCGTATTGCAGGCCGATCGAGATCGCGATCGAGAACGCGTCCATCACGCCCGCGAGCGTGGAGCCCTGCTTGGAGGTCTTCAGGAAGATCTCGCCGATCCCGTCGTCCGGATACGAGCTGGCCGTGATGTAGCCCTCGGCGTCGCCGACCTCGAACTTGGTCGTGATCGACGGCCGTCGGCTCGGCAGGCGCTTGCGCACCGGCTGTGCGAGCCCGGCGGGCTCGTCGACCTTGTCCTTGATCTTCTTGTCGGCGGACAGCGGCTGGGCGACCTTGCAGTTGTCGCGGTAGATCGCGACGGCCTTGAGGCCGAGCTTCCAACCCTCGACGAACAGGTGCTCGACCTCCTCGACGGTGGCCTCCTCGGGCATGTTGACCGTCTTGGAGATCGCGCCGGAGATGAACGGCTGAACGGCCGCCATCATCCGCACGTGCCCCATGTAGTGGATCGAGCGCTCCCCCATCGACGTGTCGAACACGGGATAGTGCTCCTCGCGCAGGTGCGGCGCCTCCGCGACGGAGTTGTGCTCGGCGATGTACGCGACCACGTCCTCGATCTGCGGCTGCGCGTACCCGAGCTTCTCGAGCGCACGCGGCACCGTCTGGTTGACGAACTGCATCGTGCCGCCGCCCACCAGCTTCTTGTTCTTGACCAGCGCGAGGTCCGGCTCGATGCCGGTGGTGTCGCAGTCCATCATCAGCCCGATCGTGCCCGTCGGCGCCAACACGCTGGCCTGCGCGTTGCGGTAGCCGTGCTGCTCGCCGAGCGCGACCGCCTCGTCCCACGCCTGCTTGCTCGCCGACAGGAGCGCCTCGGGCACGAGCTCGCCGTCGATGTGATCGGCCGCCGCGCGGTGCTTGCGCATGACGCGGAGCATCGCGTCGCGGTTGGGCGGGAAGCCGGCGAAGGGACCGGTGACGTCCGCGATCTTCGCGCTCGTCCGGTACGCCCATCCGGTCATCAGCGCGGTGATCGCGCCCGCCCACGCGCGCCCGCCGTCGGAGTCGTACGGCAGCCCGCGGGCCATCAGCAGCGCGCCGAGGTTGGCGTATCCGAGCCCCAGCTGCCGGAACGCGCGGGCGTTGCGACCGATCGCGTCCGTCGGGTAGTCGCTGTTGCCGACGACGATCTCCTGCGCGGTGAACACGATCTCGACGGCATGCTTGAACGCGGCGACGTCGAAGTTGCCGTCGGCGTCCGCGAACTTCAGCAGGTTGAGCGACGCCAGGTTGCAGGCCGAGTTGTCGAGGTGCATGTACTCGCTGCACGGGTTGGACGCGTTGATGCGCCCCGACGCCGGGCACGTGTGCCACTCGTTGATCGTCGTGTCGTACTGCATGCCGGGATCGGCGCACTCCCACGCGGCCTGCGCGATCTCGCGCATCAGCTCGCGCGCGCGAACCGTCTCGATCGTCTCCCCGGACAGCACTGCCTTGAGCTTCCAGTCGCGGTCGCTCTCGTACGCGTTCATGAACTCGTCGGTCACGCGGACGGAGTTGTTCGCGTTCTGGTACTGGATCGAGTAGCTGTCCTTGCCGTCGAGATCCATGTCGAACCCGGCGTCACGGAGCGCGCGCGCCTTCGTCTCCTCGACGGCCTTGCACCAGATGAAGTCGCGGACGTCGGGGTGGTCGACGTTCAGGACGACCATCTTGGCGGCGCGTCGCGTCTTGCCGCCGGACTTGATCGTGCCGGCGCTGGCGTCCGCGCCGCGCATGAAGCTGACCGGACCCGAGGCGGTGCCGCCACCGGCGAGCGCCTCGCGCGAGGACCGGATCCTGGACAGGTTGATACCGGACCCGGAGCCGCCCTTGAAAATCGTGCCCTCCTCGACGTACCAGTTCAGGATCGACGACATCGTGTCGTCGACCGCGAGGATGAAGCACGCCGAGCACTGCTGCGGCGTGTCGGGAACGCCGACGTTGAACCACACCGGCGAGTTGAACGCCGCCTTCTGCGTCACGACGAGGTGCGTGAGCTCGTCGGCGAAGACGTCGGCGTCGTGCTCGGACTCGAAGTAGCCGTCCTTGAGACCCCAGCCGCGGATCGTGTCCACGACGCGACTGGTGAGCTGTCGGACGCTGGACTCCCGCTGGGGCGTTCCGAGGGGGCCGCGGAAGTACTTCTGCGCCACGATGTTGGTCGCGTTCTGCGACCAGGACTTCGGGAACTCCACGCCGCGCTGCTCGAAGGCGTTGCCGCCCTCCTTGTAGTTCGGGATGACGGCGTCGCGGATCTCCCACTCGACCTCGTCGAACGGATGCACGCCGTCCTGCGTGAAGTACCGCCTGAAGGTCAATCCGTGGCGGATGACCTCGACGTCCCCCTCTTTCGTCGCCAAAGCGAAGCCCCCTTCCTTCTCGCCGGGGGGCTACCGCTCGCGCCTTGACGCTCGCTGCTTGAGCCCCCCGGACCCCTTCTGCCGGGGGCTACCGCTCGCGCCTTGACGCTCGCTGCTTGAGCCCACCGGACCCCCGACGTGGGGAGGATGGAACCGGGATCCATCCGGAATGACAACGCTGTGATTCTTGTCCTCGGGGTCGCTGCCGTCAAGCGTTTCCGTCCGTAGATGTAGTGGTCCGGGTCGATTTCGACCACTAGATATTGTACCCGCGAACGTTCGCGCTGGTCAGCGGGTGCGCGTCTTGGCGGACTCTTTCTTGGTCGGGAGCTGACCGAGCTCGCGCTCGAAGTCGGTGACCTCCTGAAAGTCCTTGTAGACGCTCGCGAACCGGATGTACGCGACGTGATCGATCTTCTTCAGCTCGGACAGCACCTCGACGCCGACCTGCTGCGACGTCACGTCCGGGCCCTTGCGGCGCAGGCGCGCCTCGATCCGGTCGGCCGCGACCGCGACCTGCTCCTCGGTGACCGGACGGTTCACGATCGCCTTTCGGATCCCGGAGACGACCTTGGCGCGCTGGTACGGCTCCCGTGAGCCGTCGCGCTTGACGACGTACAGGCCGACATCCTCGATGCGCTCGAACGTCGTGTACCGGCGCGCGCACCCGAGGCACTCGCGACGGCGGCGGATGGCGGACCCGCGGTCGGCCGGGCGCGAGTCGACGACCTTGTCGTCCTCGTGACCACACCACGGACAGCGCACCCGTCCTCCTCAGACCACAACATGTTGGGCCGACCGACCGTACGGGGCCGGCGGGTCGGCGTCAACGGCGGTGGCGATCAGCGCGGACGCGCGAGGTGCCGGCGGAGGGCCTCGAGACGGTCGTCCCACTCGGCGCCGACGTCGGCCATCCATCCCATCGCGTCGCGCATCGGACCGGGCGTCAGGCGGAAGCGGCGGCTCCGACCGTCGACGGCCGACGCGACGAGACCGGCGTCCTCGAGCGACGCGAGATGCTTGACGATCGCCTGGCGCGAGACCGGGATGCGCTCGGCCAGCTCCGTGGCCGTCACCGGCCCCTCCTCCGACAGCGCCCGGATGACGTCGCGACGGGTCGGATCGGACAGGGCCGCGAAGACGGCGTCGACGTCGCTCACCGTGCGCCCACCGCGCTCGCGAGCTCGACCGGCTCCTCAGTCACCGAGACGTTGGTTCCACCGTCGACGGGCTCGAGCTCGAACGTCACACGGGTCGCGTCGCCGACGGACGACGCGAATCCCACGCCGTCGATCCGCCGCCAGCGGAACACGAGCCGGACCGGCTCCTCGGCGAGCTCCACCGAGCCGACCGACCGGGCGCCGTCGGGCCACGCCGCCCGAACCTCGCCGCCCGCGTGCGCCTCGAGATCGATCTCGCCCCCGAACCACAGGCGCAGGCGCTCGCGATCGGTGAGCGCCGCCCATACCTCGCTCGCGTCGTTCGGCACGACGATCGACCGGCGGACGGCGTCGCTCATGTGCAACCCGTCGGTTGCTGTTCGGCGAACGGCGTCGTAGCCTCTTTCGCAACCATGAGGTTGCATCGTACGACGGAGGAGGCTCACATGCAGATCGGCCACGCGAACCTGGTTCCGACGGTCGTCGAGGACACCAACCGCGGCGAGCGCGCGTTCGACATCTACTCGCGGCTGCTGCGCGAACGCGTCGTGTTCCTCGGCCGTGTGATGGACGACGACCTCGCGAACCTCGTCGTCGCACAGCTCCTGCATCTCGATTCACAGGGTGCCGGCGACATCTCCGTCTACATCAACTCCCCGGGCGGCGACGTGACGGCGCTGTTCGCGATCTACGACGCGATGCAGTTCCTCGCCGCGGACGTGGCGACCTACTGCCTGGGACAGGCGGCATCCGCCGCGGCGGTGTTGCTCGCCGCCGGCGCGCCGGGAAAGCGGTTCGCGCTTCCGAACTCCCGCGTACTGCTGCACCAGCCGCACGGAGGGATCCAGGGCCAGTCGGCCGACATGGAGATCCACGCGCGCGAGGTGCTTCGCCAGCGCCGCCGGATGGAGGAGATCCTCGCCGAACACACGCACCAGCCGTACGACCGCGTGCACGAGGACCTCGACCGGGACTTCATCCTCGAGCCCGAGGAGGCCGTCGCCTACGGGGTGGTCGATCGGGTCGTCGCGCGGCGGGAGCTGAAGCTGGCCGCCCACGCGGCGACGGATGCGGTCACGCGGACGGGATGACGAGCGTCTGACCGGGCCGGACGAGGCCGGCCCGTACGTGGTTGGCCGAGGCGATGGCATCGGACAACGGGCGTGGATCCTGGCCCCGCGAGAAGCGCGTCGCGATCGCCCACACCGTGTCGCCGGCGCGCACCACGTACCGATGCGACGCGACCGGGCGCGCGTCCGAGCCGCTCGCGTGCGCGATCGGCCCCGCCCACACGCCGCCGACCAGCGCGACGGTGGCGACGAGCGTCGTCCGCCGACGTCGAACGCGTGTTCGATTCATGGGGTCATCCTATCGAACACGCGTTCGGCGTCAAGCCTTCGACCGAACATATGTTTGAACCCTTTCCGGGGCCGTGCTACCGTCCCGACGCTAGCCACGGGCTCTGACATCCGGCACCGCCGAACGATCGCGACCGGCCGGTCGGGCCCTCGATCGCGGGGAGCACGAGATGCCGTCCGAACAGGCCGTCACCGCCCGGCAGGAGCGGATCCTGACCTTCATCGCCGACACCGTGAGGCAGCGGGGCTATCCGCCAACCGTCCGCGAGATCGGTGAGGCCGTCGGGTTGACCTCCTCCTCCAGCGTGCACAGCCAGCTCGCCAACCTCGAGCGCAAGGGGCTGCTCCGTCGAGATCCCACCAAGCCACGCGCGATCGGGCTCGCCGAGGCGCGGCCGGAGGTCGCCGTCGTCCCGCTCGTCGGCCGGATCGCCGCCGGCGCGCCGATCCTGGCCGAGCAGAACGTCGAGGAGTACGTCCCCGTTCCGATGGGGTTCGTCGACGGCGCCGACCACTTCGCGCTCCGGGTGCAGGGCGACTCGATGATCGGCGCCGGCATCTTCGACGGCGACGTCGTCATCGTCCGGCGCCAGGAGGACGCGAGCACCGGCGACATCGTCGTCGCCGTCCTGCCAGGCCCCGCGGAGGACGAAGCGACGGTGAAGCGGCTCTCGCGCAAGGCGGGCAGGGTCGTGCTGGTTCCCGAGAACCCGGCGCTCGACCCGTTCGAGATGACCGACGGCCGCATCGCCGGCAGGGTGGTGGCGGTTCTCCGCAGGCTCTAGGCTCCGCCGGTCGCCGGGCGATGCGACGCCCGGCCCGAGCGTCGGCGTCTCCGCATCGAGGAGGGACCACCATGCCCGGACCCACGCAGCTCGAACGCGCGATCCGTTCCCAGCCCGAGCAGCTCGCCCGGCTCGCGCGCGCCGGTGACCTCCACTCGCAGGTAGAGGCGCTCCGGCAGTGCCGGCGGATCTGGCTCGTGGGAACCGGGACCAGCCTGCATGCCGCCGAGCTCGGCGCGATGATGTTCCACGACGCCGGGCGCGCGGCCACCGCGGTGTCCTCCATGGCGTTCGTGAACGCGGCCCCTCCGGTCGGCGGCGACGACGGGGTCGTCCTCATCAGTCACAACGCGGGGGCCGAGACGGCCTATGCGTCGGCCGCGTACGCGCTCGCCACCGAGGCCGGGCTGCGCGTCATCGCGATCACGCGGCAGGGATCCGGGCTCCCCCACGCGCTCGAGACCGTGCCGAAGGAGCAGTCGCACACGTACTCGGTGAGCTACACGGCCGTGCTGATGCTGCTCGCGCGGCTGGCGGCCGGGCTCGGCTCGGATCGGATCAGCGCCGAGGCGCTCGACCGCGTTCCCGACGCCGTCCAGGAGGCGATCGACGCGCCGGGCACCGACGCGATCCCGATCCCCGCGCGCGCGCTGGTGCTGTTCGGCGAGGGGCCGGCGGCGGTCACGGCTCGAGAGGGTGCGCTCAAGGTGCGCGAAGCCTCGCGCTTCCTCGGGGAGGGCTATGACGTCGAGTACCTGCTGCACGGCTCGGCCGTGCCGCTCACCGACGCCGATCGGTTGATCGCGCTGTCGCCACCGGACACCGACGGTCTCGTCGAGGGTGTGGCGCACGCGGCCGAGTCCGAGGACATCTCGGTCACGCGGCTGTCCGAGACGGGCGAGGACCTACCACCGATCCTCGCGCAGATCCCGCTGACGGCGAGGTTGCAGCTCCTGGCGCTCCGGTTCGCGCTCGAGCGGGGTCAGAACCCCGACGTCGTCATCACGGACGCGTGGGCGGACGAGGATCTATGGTCGATCGGGATGCCGCGGCCGCGTTGACCCTCGTCAGCCCGCGGTCGCGCGCCGGGGCCGCGACGACAGGATGAACGGCTCCAGCTCGGCGGCCTCGCGATCGCCCACACGTGCGTGCACGATCGTGCCGTCGTCGGTTCGCTCGGTCTCGAGGACGTCGGCGTCGCGATGCAGGCGCGCGACGAGATCCTCGCGCTCGTACGGGATGAGCGCGCGCAGCTCGACGGGCGGACGCGGGAGGTCGCGCTCGATCCGCTCGAGCAGCGCGTCGAGCCCGTCGCCGGCCAACGCGGACATCGGCACGCCGCGGGGGACGCGCGCGGTCACGCGATCGAGCGCGTCGGCGTCGAGCAGATCCGACTTGTTGAGGGCGAGCACCTCCGGGACCTCGCCCGCGCCGATCTCCTCGAGCACCGAGCGCACCGCGGCGATCTGCCCGTCGACGTCGTCCGACGACGCGTCGGCGACGTGGAGGACGAGATCCGCGCGCGAGACCTCCTCGAGCGTCGATCGGAACGCCTCGACGAGATCGTGCGGAAGCTTGGAGACGAACCCGACGGTGTCGGACAGCGTCGCGGCGCGGCCGTTCGGCAGCTCGATGCGACGGGTCGTCGGATCGAGCGTCGCGAACAGCTGGTTGGCGACGATCACGTCCGCCTGCGTCAGCGCGCGCATCAGGGTCGACTTCCCCGCGTTGGTGTATCCGGCGATCGCGATCTGCGGGATGCCGCTGCGCTCGCGAGCGCCACGCTTGACGTCGCGTGTGCGCGCGAGCTCCTTCAGGTCCTTCCGGAGCTTGCTGATCCGCCGCCGGATGTGCTGCCGGTCGATCTCGAGCTTGGTCTCGCCGCCGCCGAACCGGGTTCCGATGCCACCGCCGGCCCGCGACAGCGCCTCTCCCCATCCTCGGAGCCTCGGCAGCAGATAGTTGAGCTGCGCGAGCTCCACCTGCGCCTTGCCCTCGCGCGAGCGCGCGTGCAACGCGAAGATGTCGAGGATCAACGCGGTTCGGTCGATGACCTTGGTTCCGAGCCGCTCCTCCAGGTTCCGCAGCTGGCCCGGCGACAGCTCGCGGTCCAGGATCACCACGTCGGCGCCGCTCCGATGCACGGCGTCGTGGATGTCGCGGAGCTTCCCCTTTCCGACGAACGTCGCCGGGTCGGGATCGGCCCGCGTCTGAAGGACCCGCGCGACCGTCTCCGCGCCGGCGGAGTCCGCGAGCGCGGACAGCTCGTCGAGGTCGGCGTCGGCGATGCCGGGACCGACGCCGACGAGCACCGCCTTCTCGCGGACGCGCGGCGTCCAGGTGGCCGACAGCGGCGACTCGAGCGTCGTGGTGCGGTGCTCGCCGCGGCGGCGTCCGTCCTGCGACATCAGCGCATCCCGCTGCGCGAGGCCGCGCGGTCAGGCAAGGGCGTTTCCGATCCGGTCCATCGCCTCGGCCAGGCGATCGTCCGGAACGCTCAGCGCGAACCTGACGTAGCCCTCGCCGCGCGCGCCGTACCCGTTGCCGGGAGCGACGAAGACGCCGGCGCGGTCCAGCAGCAGGTCGGCGAACTCGGCCGACGACATCCCGTCCCGCGTGGGCGCCCAGACGTAGATCGACCCGAGGGGCGGCTTGAGCGACCAGCCGAGTGAGTTCAGCGTGTCGACGACCAGGTCGCGCCGCGCGCGATAGACGTCGCGCAGCACGTCGAGGTGGTCCTGCGGACCGGACAACGCCGCGACGGCCGCGCGCTGGATCGCGGTGAACTGCCCCGAGTCGAGGTTGGTCTTCACGATCGAGAGCGCCCGGATCGCCTCGGCGCTGCCCACGACGTAGCCGATCCGCCAGCCGGTCATGTTGTAGTGCTTCGACAGGGAGCCGAACTCGACGGCGACGTCCGTGGCGCCGGGCACCTGGAGGAGCGACGGCGCGACGTAGCCGTCGAAGGTGATCTCGGAGTACGCGGCGTCGTGCGCGACGAGCAGGTCGTGATCACGTCCGAACGCGACGGCGCGTTCGAAGTCGTCGAGCTCCGCGACGGCCGCCGTCGGGTTCGACGGATAGTTGAGCCACAGGATCTTCGTGCGGGCCGACACGCGCGCCGCGTCGTAGTCGGGCTGATAGCCGTTCTCGGCGAGCAGAGGCAGGTCGACGACGGTCCCGCCGGCGAGCTGCGTCCCACCCGCGTACACGGGATAGCCGGGGTCGGGCACCAGTGCCTCGTCGCCCGGGTCGACGAACGCGACGGTGAGGTGCGCGAGGCCCTCCTTCGATCCGATCAGAGCCATGACCTCGGTCGCCGGATCGAGCTCGACGCCGAACCGCGACCGGTACCAGTCGGCGACGGCCGTCCGGTACTCGAGGCTTCCCACGTACGACGGATAGCGGTGCGTCGCGGGATCGGCGAGCGCCTCGCGCATCGCGTCGACGATGTGCTCGGGCGTCGGACGGTCGGGGTCGCCGACGCCGAGCGAGATCACGTCGACGCCCTCCGCGCGCTTGGCGTCGAGCTTGGCGTCGAGCCCCGCGAACAGGTACGGCGGCAGGCTCTCGATGCGCCTCGCGATCCTCACGCAAGCCCCCGCGAGCGGAGCCACACCGGGTCGAGGGTCGCCTCGAAGACCCGCTCGGCGGGTCCCGTGAGGAACACCTGTTCGTCGGTCCGCTCGACCAGCAGCTCGCCGCCCGGATAGCGCACCGGCGCCCGGCGCCCGACGAGGCCGGCTTCGTTCGCCGCGACGAGCGCGGCGCACGCGCCGGTGCCGCACGCCATCGTCTCGCCGACGCCCCGCTCCCAGACGCGCAGCCGCAGCCCGTCACCGTCGACCGCGACGAACTCCACGTTCGTCCGGTTGGGGAACCTCGGGTCGCGCTCGACCAACGGCCCGATGCGGTGGACGTCGACGTCGGCCGGATCGCCCTCGACGAACAGCACGAGATGCGGGTTGCCCATCGAGACGGCGGACGCCTTGTAGGTCCGCCCGTCGAGCTCGAACGGCTCGAGCAGGAACGGCTCGCCCGGGTCGCCGCCCGTCATCGGCACGCGGCCGCGAGGAAGCACCGGCGCGCCCATCCCGACGGTGACCGAGCGGACGCTCCCGCCGTCGTCGACGTCGAGTCGCAGGTGCTTCACGCCGGCGCGGGTGTCCACGTCGAACTCGGTCGCGTCGACGTGCCCGCGCTCGAACACGAGTTTGCCGAGACACCTGATGCCGTTGCCGCACATCTCGGACGGCGCGCCCTCCGCGTTCCAGTAGTCCATGAAGAACGCGGCGCCCGTCGAGGCCGCGCCGCGGACGACGCGGATCACGCCGTCGGCGCCGACACCCGTGTGCCGGTCGCAGAGCGCGGCGACGAGCGCCGGCGAGAGCGGCCGCTCGTCCTCCAGGTCCTCGAGCAGCACGAAGTCGTTGCCCGTCCCGTGGTACTTCCAGACGGTTCGATCAGCCACGCAGGTACTCCCGCACCTCGTCCACGACGTCCGCGGCCCCGCCCTCGCCCGCCTCGAACCAGCGGATGCGCGGATCCCGCCGGAACCACGCCATCTGACGTCGGGCGAGCGCCTTCGTCCGCCTCACCGTGCCCGCGATCGCCTCGTCGAGGGTGCATCGCCCGGCGAGATGATCCGCGACCTCAGCGTACCCGATGGCCTGTCGCGCGCTCGGAGATCGTTCCAGTCCGCCGTCGAGCAGGCCGCGCACCTCGTCGACCAGTCCGTGCTCGATCTGGGCCCGCACACGTCGTTCGATGCGATCGGCCAGGACCGCCCGCGGCACGTCGATGCCGGCCGCGCGGACGCGACCCGGCGGATACGCGTCCCACGCGCGGCCGAACTCGGAGAACCGTCGCCCGGTGATGGCCGGCACCTCGAGCGCGCGGACCGTCCTGCGGACGTTGTCTGGCTCGATCCGAACGGCCGCCTCCGGATCCGACGCCTCGAGTCGCCGGTACAGCGCGCCGGCACCGACGCGCGCGGCCTCGTCCTCGAGCGCCGCGCGCGTCGCCGCGTCGGTCGGAGGGAACGAGAGCTCGTCGACGACGGCCCGGTAGTACAGACCCGAGCCGCCGACGAGCAGGACCCGCCGGCCGCGCGACCGGACCGCGTCGATCGCTGCGCGTGCGAGACGCTGATACCGGGCGACCGTGAAGGGCTCGTGGGGGTCGGCGACGTCGACGAGATGGTGTGGGATGCGTGCGCGCTGCTCGACGGTCGGCTTCGCGCTGCCGAGATCCATCCCTCGATACACCGTCGTCGAGTCGACCGAGACGATCTCGCCGCCGAGCGACTCGGCGAGCGCGACCCCCGCCTCGCTCTTGCCCGACGCCGTCGGACCGACGAGCGCGAGCAGCGGTTCGCCGGACATCACGCCGCCGGAACGGGCTCCCGAAGGACGGGCTCGCCGAGGAGGTGGTGCGGATGCGCCGAGCGGATGCGCGCGTGCACGAACGTTCCGGGCGCCGCGTCGACGTCGAGATGCACGACCTTGTTGGTTCGCGTCCGTCCCTGCGCCCCGCCCTTGCGGCCGACGCCCTCGACGAGGACCTCGTGCACGCGGCCGACCTCGGTTCGCATCTTGCCCAGCGAGACGGACTCCTGCAGGGCGACGAGGCGATCGAACCGCTCCTGCACGATGTCTTTCGGCAGCTGATCGCGGATCTGACCCGCGCGGGTGCCCGGCCGCGGCGAGTATTGGAAGGTGTACGCCTGATCGAACCGCGCACGCTCGACGACGGCGAGCGTCGCCTCGAAGTCCTCCTCGGTCTCGCCGGGGAAGCCGACGATGACGTCCGTGCTGACGGCGATGTCGGGGATGGCGTCGCGGATGCGATCGAGCCATCCGAGGTACCGGTCGCTGCGATACGAGCGCTGCATCGCGCGAAGCACGCGATCCGAGCCGGACTGCAGCGGGAAGTGGATGTGCTCGCACACCTTGTCACTCTCCGCCATCGCACGGACGACGTCGGGCGTGAAGTCGTGCGGATGCGGGCTCGTGAACCGGATCCGGCGCAGGCCCTCGACCTCGTTCACCGATCGAAGCAGCTCGGCGAACAGCGGGCGGCGGCTGGAGCCGGGAACCGTCAGATCGCGGCCGTACGTGTTGACGTTCTGGCCGAGGAGCGTGACCTCGACGACGCCGCGCGCGGCGAGCGCCTGCACCTCGGCGAGGACGTCGCCGATCGACCTCGAGCGCTGTGGGCCGCGGACCAGCGGCACGATGCAGAACGTGCACGCGTTGTCGCAGCCGACGGCGATCGAGACCCACGCGTGATGCGCGACGTCGCGACGGGCCGGCAGCGCGCTCGGAAACACCTCGGTCTGCTCGCGGACGTCCATCTGGGGGCCGTCGTCCTCGGACCGCCGGATCAGCTCCAGCAGGCCCGGAAGCGCGTGGGTGCCGACGACCACGTCGACCCACGGCGCGCGCTCCTGGATCCGACCCTGGTCCTTCTGGGCCAGGCACCCCGCGACCACGATGCGCATCCGCGGGTTCCGCTGCTTGAGCGGCCGGAGGTGGCCGAGGTTGCCGTACAGACGGTTGTCGGCATTCTCACGGATCGCGCACGTGTTGAAGATGACTACCTCGGCATCGACGGCGTCCGGAGTCGGCACGTACCCGTCGGCGGTGAGCAACCCGGCGATCCGCTCCGAGTCGTGCTCGTTCATCTGGCACCCGAAGGTGCGCAGCAGATAGCGGCGCTCGCCGGCCGGTGCGGTCACGGCGTCCAGGCTACCGGGCGTACTCGACCGACCGCGTCTCCCGGACGACGGTGATCTTGATCTGCCCCGGGTACTGGAGCTCCTCCTCGACCTGCTTCGCCATGTCGCGCGCCATGACCTGCGCCGAGAGGTCGTCGATGTCCTGCGGCTTGACCATGACGCGGACCTCGCGACCGGCCTGCATCGCGTAGACCTTCTCGACGCCCGGATAGCTGGTGCAGATCTCCTCGAGGCGCTCGAGCCGCTTGACGTACGTCTCGAGCGACTCGCGGCGCGCGCCGGGACGTCCGCCGGAGATGCCGTCCGCGATCTGCGCGATCACGGCCTCGACGGTCCGCTGCTCGACCTCGCCGTGATGCGACTCGATGCAGTGGACGACCTCCGGCGACTCCTTGAGGCGCCGTGAGATCTCGGCGCCGATGATGGCGTGGGACCCCTCGACCTCGTGCGTCACGGCCTTGCCGATGTCGTGGAGCAGCGCGCCGCGCCTGGGGACGCGCGGATCCAGCCCGAGCTCAGCCGAGATGGCCGCCGCGATGTGCGCCGACTCGATCAGGTGCCGGAGCACGTTCTGGCCGTACGACGTCCGGAACTGCAGCCGTCCGAGCAGCTTTATGAGCTCCGGGTGCATGTCGGTCACGCCGACCTCGAGGACCGCCTCCTCGCCGGCGCGCCGGATCTGCTCTTCGATCTCCTTCTGCGAGCGCTCGTACGTCTCCTCGATGCGAGCGGGATGGATGCGGCCGTCGGACACGAGCTTCTCGAGCGTCAGCCGGGCGGTCTCGCGACGAACGGGATCGAAGCACGAGAGGACCACGGCCTCGGGCGTGTCGTCGATGATGAGGTTCACGCCGGTCACGGCCTCGAACGAGCGGATGTTCCTGCCCTCGCGGCCGATGATGCGGCCCTTCATGTCCTCCGACGGCAGCGAGAAGACGCTCACCGTCGACTCGCTCGTCTGCTCGGACGCGACGCGCTGGATCGCGATCGTGACGATCTTCCGGGCGCGCTCCTCACCCTCCTCGCGGGCTCGCTGCTCGATCTCGCGCACCTGCGCCATCGCGGCGCGCTTGGCCTCGTCGACGACCTGCGCCATGAGCGCCTCGCGCGCCTCCTGCGAGGTCATCTGCGCGACGGTCTGGAGCCGCTGCCGATGCTGCTCCGCCGCGTGCTCGAGATGCTGCCGCACCTTCTGCAGCTGGAGGTCGCGGTCGTCCATCTCGCGGGAGCGGCGGTCGAGATCCGTCAGCTTGCCCTCGAGGCTCTCCTCCTTCTGCGTGAGGCGGCTCTCCTGGCGCGACAGCTCCTCGCGCCGGATCCGAACCTCTTCCTCGGCCTCGCGCCGCATCGCGGCGATCTCGTCCTTGACCTCGACGAGCGCGGTGCGGACCACCTGCTCCGCCTCGCGCTCCGCGTCGAGGACCACCTTCTGGGCTCGCGACTCGGCGCTCTGGGCCTGCGACTGCGCCATCGTCTTTCGGACGACGAAGCCGATCGCCACCCCGAGGACCAGGGCCACGACCCCGGCGATCACGGGTGCCATCTGTGTTGCCTCCAGACATCAGGAAAGGCGTCGCGAGAGGCCTTCCCACGGCCACGGCCGGCCGTGTGTCCGGATGACGGAGGAAACGCCTAGGCCCGCGGAACCCTCCACGGGATCCCGCGTTCCCGGCGCCGGTGTGCTGCCTGCGTACGAAGGATTCGGTGATCGGACATCGTCGGTCGAACGATCGTGTGGGAACAGCCTCTCGAACGCACAATGTACGGCCTGCCCGCAGGTCAGGCAAGGCGGCCGGCGGGCTTAGACCATCTCGGAGGCGTCTGCGTCGGAGCGAAGGACGCGGGCCGCGACGGCCCGAGCGGCCGACGGTTCGTGCCCACGACGGACCAGGAAGGAGACGAGGCGTCGGTACGCGGCGTCGGGCGCGAGGCCGCCCAACCGCCCCGCCCGGGCCCGCGCCAGCCGCTCGAGCCGCTCCTCGTCGTCGCCTCCCGCCGCCTCGAGCGCGTCCCGGATCAGGCTCCGGTCGAGGCCCTTGGCCGCGAGGCGCGAGGCGATCGAGCGCCTGCCCTCGAGCCGGCGGTCGAGGGCGTGCTCGACGAAGTCCGCCGCGAACCGGACGTCGTCGACGAGCCCGACCTGCTGGAGCCGGTCGAGCTCCGCCCCGACCTCGTCGGCGTCGAACCCGGCGCGGAGCAGGCGCGTGTGGAGCTCGCGCCGCGTGCGCGGCCGAACGGCGAGCAGCCCGAGCGCGCGCTCGTGCAGGGGAAGCTTGTTCCCCACGTCAGCCGGCCGGCGCGGGCTCGGCGGCGCGATCCTTGGCGACGGGCTTCTTGGCAGACGAGCCGTCGTCCTGGAGATCCGGCACGATGGCGATCGGCTGATCGCCGTCGTCCGCGAACGACGTGAGGCCGACGGCGTCGCGCACCTTGCGTTCGATCTCCTGCGCGACGTCGGTGTGTTCGATCAAGAACTGGCGCGCGTTCTCGCGACCCTGGCCGAGCTGATCGCCCTCGTAGGTGAACCAGGCGCCGCTCTTCTTGACGAGCTCCAGATCGACGCCGACGTCCAGCAGGCTCCCCTCCTTGGAGATGCCGTAGCCGTACATGATGTCGAACTCACACTGACGGAAGGGCGGCGCCACCTTGTTCTTGACGACCTTGACCCGCGTGCGGGAGCCGACGATGTCGGTCCCGTCCTTGAGGTTCTCGACCTTCCGCACGTCCAAGCGCACGGACGAATAGAACTTGAGCGCGCGGCCGCCCGGCGTGGTCTCGGGGTTGCCGAACATCACGCCGATCTTCTCGCGCAGCTGGTTGATGAAGATCGCGGTCGTGTCGAACCGTGACAACGAGCCCGCGAGCTTCCGCATGGCCTGCGACATCAGCCGCGCCTGCAGCCCGACGTGCGTGTCGCCCATCTCGCCCTCGATCTCGGCGCGCGGAACGAGCGCGGCGACCGAGTCGACGACGACGAGATCGAGCGCGCCCGAGCGCACGAGCATGTCGGCGATCTCGAGCGCCTGCTCGCCGGAGTCCGGCTGCGAGACGAGCAGCTCGTCGATGTTGACGCCGAGCCGCTGCGCGTACGTCGGATCGAGCGCGTGCTCAGCGTCGACGAACGCCGCGATGCCGCCCTGCCGCTGTGCCTCGGCGATGATGTGCAGACACACGGTCGTCTTGCCGGAGCCCTCGGGGCCGAAGACCTCGGCGATGCGCCCGCGCGGGATGCCGCCGACGCCGAGCGCGATGTCGAGCGCGATGGATCCCGTCGGAACGACCGAGACGCCCGCGCCCATCGGATGCTCGCCGAGGCGCATGACCGCGCCCTTGCCGTACTGCTTCTCGATCTGCGTCAGTGCGACGTCGAGCATCTTCTCGCGGTCCATCGAGCCTCCTCCTCACGTGGCACGGCGCGTCGGTCGTGCCGTGCCGGTCCCCCTCGATGCTCGCGAACGCTAGTGCGAGGGTCTGACACCGCCACCGGCCCTCACCGGCGCCCGGCCGCGGAGCTGGCCGCTCCGGCGTCCGCCCGCGCCGGCCATTACATCGCTGTAACTACCCGGCTGCAACCCCGGCACCATACTCGAACACGTGTTCGGGTTCAACGACCGAGCGCGCACTCGGCGATCGGCTCGTACACCGGCGCCGGTCGCCGGACGTGACTCTCGAACAGCACCACCCGATCGACGAGGAACGGCTCCGAACGCACCTCCGGTACCTCGCCGACCCGTGCCGGCGGGTCGAACCGGGCGACCGTCAGATGCGGCGTGAACGGGCGTCCCTCCGGCTCGAACTCCGGGACCAGCGCGCGGTCCAGCGCGCCGGCCAGCGCGGCGAGCCGCTCGTCCTCGTCGGACAGCCCCGCCCACAGCACGCGCGCGCGGCGAGGGTTCGGAAACGCGCCGAAGCCGGCGACGCGCGTTCGGAACGCGCGCTCGCCCGCCGCGACCTCCGCAACGGCAGCGGTCACGCGGTCGAGCAGCCCGGCGTCCGTCGATCCGAGGAACTTGAGGGTGACGTGCTGGTTCCGCTCGGGCACCCAGCGCGCACGCGGATGGTCGTCGCGAAGCGCCCGGGCCGCCGACGCGACGAGCGCGCGAACCGCGTCCGGCACGTCGACGGCGACGAACAGCCTGCGCGACCTCGCCTCGGCTCGCGAGACGCGGTCGACGTCCATCACACGAGCGTCGGGCCGGCCGGCAGCGGGATGTCGCCGAGGTACCGCCGCAGCAGATCGAGCGCGGCCTGCTCGGACCAGCGCAGCACCGTGGTCCGGTCGCCCGGAACGCGGAGCTCACGCGCGTGCGAACGGTCGTCCGCCTCGAGCGCGATCCAGACCGTTCCGGGCGCGGCCCCGTCGTGCGGCTCGGGGCCGGCGGATCCGGTGAGCGCCACCGCGACGTCCGCCTCGAAGATCCTCCGCGCGCCGGCCGCCATCTCCCGCGCCGTCGCCTCGCTCACCACGCCCTCGCGCTCGATCGTCTCGGCCGAGACGCCGAGCACACGCTCCTTCGCCTCGGCCGTGTACACGACCGCCGCGCCCCGGAAGTACGCCGACGCGCCCGGCGCCGCGGTCAGCCGCCGCGCCACCCCACCGCCCGTGAGCGACTCGGCCGCCGCGACCGTCTTCCGCGCCGCCTTGAGCTGACGACCGATCACCTGCTCGAGCTCCTCGTCTCCGGTCGAGTACACGACGTCGCCGAGCCGCCGCTGCACCTCCTCGGCGAGCGGGCGGAGCAGATCCTCGGCCTCGCCGAGGCTCGCCGCCTTCGCGGTGAGGCGCACCCGGACCTCGCCTCCTCCGGCGAGATACGCGACGGTCGGGTTCGACGAGCCGTGGAACAGGTCGTCGAGGAGCTCCGCGATCCTCGACTCGGCCATCCCGACGACCCGCACCTGTCTCGACACGATCCCGGCCGGCCCCGCCTCGGCCGTCAGGCGCGGCAGCACGGCGGCGCGCATCATCTGACGCATCTCCGACGGCACGCCCGGCAGCGCGAAGATCGTGGCATCGGCCGCGCGAACAACGAGACCCGGCGCGCTCCCGCGTTCGTTCTCGACGACCTCGCCGCCCTCGGGCACGTCGGCCTGGCGAAGGTTCGAGTCGGGCATCTCGCGTCCCATGCGCTCGAAGCGCCGGCGGAGCCACTCCTCGATCTCCGGACGACGGACGAGGCGCACGCCCGCGACCTCGGCGACGGCCTCACGCGTGATGTCGTCCTGCGTCGGTCCGAGCCCGCCGGTGACGATCACGGCGTCCGAGCGCCGGGTGGCTGCTGCGAGCACCTCGACGATCCGCTCGTGGTTGTCGCCGACGGCGTCGTGGAACACGACGTCGACGCCGATCTCGGCCAGCCGCTCGGAGATCCACTGCGCGTTGGTGTTCGCGATCTGACCGAGCAGCAGCTCGGTGCCGACACCCACGACCTCGGCGCGCACGCGATCAGCCGCTGGCGGGGGCGGACGCCGTCGGCGTCCCGTAGCTGTACGTGTGCGACCACGAGCCCGCCGATCGGCCGGGCGCGCCCTTGCTCTCGCCGTTCACGACGACGTCCGCGGTGCCGCCGGGCGTGACGCGCACCGAGAGCGACTCGTCGGCGAGGAACGACCGGCTCTCACCGGGCAGCAGCCGGAACGACGCAGCGTCCTCGCCGTCGACCCGGACCGACACGTCGACCGGCTGCGTGGACGTCGAGACCGACAACGAGATCCCGCGACCCGCGGCGTGCGCGGTCGGCTGGCCGACGGCGGACGCGGGCGCGGGAGCCGAGGCGCGCGGCGACAGGATCCCGAACGACACGGCCAGCACGACGAACACGGCGGCGAGCATCCCGACGAGCACGTGGTTGTCGCGTCGCCGCGGCGCTCCCACGACGGGATCGGCGGCGGGCGGCGGCCCCGGAGGCGTCGGCTCCATCTCCCCCACCGCCCGGGCGTAGCGCTGGAGGACCCGGTCGGCCGGAACGGCGAGGTACGTCGCATAGGACCGAAGCGCACCGCGAACGTAGACGTCGCCCAGCAGGCGGTCGAACTCCTCGTCCTCGAGCGCCCGGAGGAACTCCGGCCGGATCCGAGTGTCCCGGCTCGCCTCGGCGATCGAGACACCGCGCGCCTGTCTGGCCTTGCGCAGAGCCGGGCCCACCCCGATCGTCGAACGCTGCACGCTGCCTCCTCGTGCGGTCGATGGGGTCCCGGCATCCTATCGGACCCGGCCACCCGAAGGCCCACGACGCTCGGATCGTCGGACGGAGGCGATCGCCGTGCGCGCAGGCGCGATCGCTCAGCCGCCGCGGCCGGCTCGAGGTCCTAGTTCCTCCGCCCGATGTCTCCGGAGGCCCGGGCGAGTATGTTCGGCGACGGTCGGGAGGACCGGATGGAACGCACCAGCACCGCCGCGCTCGGCGCGTCGCCGTTCGCCGCCGTCGAGACCCCGTCCGTGCTCGAGCTCCAGGCCGAGCGGCGTGTCCGCTACCTCCTCGTGTCGGGCCGGCAGGACGACGGGCTCTGGGGCGCGATCGGCGCGATCTGGCTGTCCGAGGACGGCCGGCGCGGTGGCTTCCTGATCCATCCGTGGGGCGTGGGTAACGGCACCGAGATGGTCCGCAGCCACCGAAACGCGGTCGCGCGCGGGTTCGCGCCGTCCGACGTGTTCGAGTACTGGGCCAACGAGCCGTGGACCGGCGCGAACGTGGTCGTCGACGAGGAACGCTCGGCCGAGACGCTGTTGCTGGTGAACGAGCTACTCGCCGTGCTCTGAGCGGCGGCCTCAGCCCGACGCGGCGCGCGACTCGGCCCACTCCTCGGGCGTGACGAGCACGTCGCGCGCCTTCGAGCCGAGCGACGGCCCCACGATCCCGCGCTCCTCCAGGAGATCCATCAGGCGGCCCGCGCGCGCGAACCCCACCTTCAGCTTGCGCTGGAGCATCGACGTGGAGCCGAGCTGCGACCGGATGACCAGATCCGCTGCCTGGCGGAGCAGCTCGTCGTCCCCGCCGAGCCCGCCGGACTCGTCCTCGCCCTCCACCGGCGGCCGTCCGAGCCCCTCGACGTGCGCCTCGTACTCGGGCTCGCGCTGCGCGCGGATCCACTCGGAGATGCCGAAGATCTCCTTCTCGGTCACCCACGCCGCCTGCAGCCGCGCCGGCTTGTTGGCGGACGACGGCGCGAACAGCATGTCCCCGTGCCCGACGAGCTTCTCGGCGCCGTTCATGTCGAGGATCACGCGCGAGTCGGCCTGGCTCGACGTCATCAGCGCGATCCGGCTCGGGATGTTTGCCTTGATGAGACCGGTGACGACGTCGACGCTCGGGCGCTGCGTCGCGACGACCAGGTGGATGCCGACCGCGCGCGCCATCTGCGCGATCCGGCAGATCGCGTCCTCGACGTCCCGAGGCGCGACCATCATGAGGTCCGCGAGCTCGTCGATCACGACGACGATGTACGGGAGGTCCGTGAACTTGTCCTCCTGGCCTGGCGGGATCCGCAGCGTCCCGTCCTGGAGGCCGGCGCGATAGCCGTCGATGTCGCGGACGCCGACCATGGCGAGCAGCTCGTAGCGCTGCTCCATCTCGCGGACGACCCATCCGAGCGCCTCGGCCGCGCGCTTGGGATGCACGATGACGGGCGAGAGCAGATGCGGAAGGTCGGCGAAGTGCGACAGCTCCACCCGCTTGGGGTCGACCAGGACGAGCTTCACCTCGTCGGGCGTCGACCGCATGAGCACGCTGGTGATGAAGCAGTTGATGAGGCTCGACTTGCCGGCTCCGGTCGCGCCCGCGATCAGCAGGTGCGGCATCCTGGTGAGGTTCACCATCTGCGCGCGGCCGTGGACGTCCTTGCCGAGCGCGACCGAGAGCGGATGGCGGTCGTCCTTGCTCGCCGAGCGCAGCACGTCGCCGAGCATCACGAAGTCGCGGACCTTGTTCGGCACCTCGACGCCGATCGCCGACTTGCCCGGGATCGGCGCGATGATGCGGACGTCCGGCGTCGCGAGCGCGTACGCGATGTCCTCGGCGAGGTTGAGCACCTTGTTGACCTTCGTTCCGGCCTCGACCTCGACCTCGTACATCGTCACGGTCGGCCCGCGGTGTGCGGCCACCACGTGCGCCGGAACGCCGAAGGTGTGGAACGTCCGCTCGAGCGCCTGCATCGTGTGGTCCTCGTCCTGCGAGCTCGCCGTCGACGGCGGCGCCGTGCGGAGCAGGTCGATCCGCGGCAGCGCGTACGCGCCGTGCTCGGGCTTCGCAAGCATCGGGACGAGCTCGGCGTCCTCGTATTCATCCTCGGCGCCGCCGACCTCGTCCGCCGAGCCGTCGTCCGGCGGTTCCTCGAGCACGAGGTCGGCAGAGCGCTCGTCACGGAGGTCGACCACCGGCAGCGGGGCCGACGTGCCGAGTCGACCACCCATCTGCTCGGCGGCGTGCCGAGCCGACCGTGCGGCGCTCGCGCGCTCGCGGATCGCCTCGACGCGCTCGGCGGTCCGCGTCGACACCGTGGACAGCGGCGTTCCGGTGAAGATGAGGAGGCCGAGCACCGCGAGACCGGCGCCGACGATCGCCGATCCGACGGCGGACAGCGCCCTCGAGAGCGGCCACGCGACGACGGCGCCGACGACGCCTGCCGCGTCGCGGACCGCGTCGTAGCCCGCCAGCGGACGCGGGTTGCCGGACGCGATCGAGACCAGCGCGAGGATGCCGGCGGCGGCGATCGCGAAGCCGATGAACATGCGGACGCGCTCGGCCGCGACCGAGTCCCGGATCAGGACCACGCCCCAGTACGCCGCGACGATCGGGGTGGCGACGGCCGCGGAGCCGACGACGGCGTGCAGCGCGACGTTGATGGCGTGCCCGACGACGCCCGCGGCGTCGAACCACACGCCGAGCACCGCGATGAGCCCGAACACGACCAGACCGATGCCGATCGCGTCCCTCGCCCACGGGGCGAGGTGCTGTCGGACGGGGGTTCGGCGCGCGCGCTTCGAGGAGGCGGCGCGCTTGGTGCTGGCGGACGCGCGCCGCTTGCTCTTCGTCGCCACTACACCTCCAGGATCACGGGCAGGATCACCGGCTTGCGCTGGGTCACTTCGTAGAAGTACCGGCCGAGCGTTCGTCGCACGGTCTGTTCGAGCACGGTTCGGTCGACGACCTCGCCGGCCGCCGACTCCCGAAGCGCAATCATGACGCGGTCGCGGCCCTGTTCAAGGATGTCGCCGGCCGTTTCGTCGAACACGAACCCGCGGTTGACGAGGTCGGGCCCGGCGACGAGATCACCGCGGTGCGAATCGATCGCGACGACGACGACGACGACGCCGTCCGCCGACAGCTTGCGCCGGTCGCGCAGCACGGCCTTTCCCACGTCGCCGATGCCGAGCCCGTCGACGAAGGTCATCCCCGCCGGAACCTGACCGACGATCTCGACCTTCTCCCCCACCTCGACCTGGTCGCCGTCCTCGCAGATGACCACGTGGTCAGGCGCCACGCCGACCTCCGTGGCGAGCTTGGCGTGATGCGCGAGGTGTCGCCGCTCGCCGTGGACCGGGATGAACCAGCGCGGCCGCACGAGCGACAGCATCAACCGAAGCTCCTCCTGTGCGCCGTGGCCCGACGCGTGCACGGGCGCGGACGGGACGTGGTAGACGTCGGCGCCCGTCCGGTACAGGCCGTCGATGACGCGGTGGATCGCCGGCTCGTTTCCGGGGATCAGCGACGAGGACAGGATCACGGTGTCGCCCTCGTGGAGCTTGACCCACTTGTGCTGCTCGGCCGCCATCAGCGACAGCGCGGACAGCGGCTCGCCCTGCGAACCGGTCGACACGACGACGACGCGCGACGGATCGAGATCGTCGAGCTCCTCGATCAGGACGACGTCGTCCTCCGGAACGCTCAGCAGTCCGAGGCGCCGGGCCGCGTCGACGCTCTGATGCATCGAGCGGCCGAGGAACGCCACCACGCGCTCGCTCGCTCGCGCCGCGTTGACGACCTGCTGGATGCGGTGGATGTGGCTCGAGAAGCACGCGACGACCACGAGCTGCGGCGCCCGGGCGATGATGTCCGTGAGCACCGGGCCGACGCTCCGTTCGCTCGCGGTGTAGCCGGCCTCCTCGGCGTTGGTCGAATCGGACAGCAGCAGGTGAACGCCCCTGCCCGCCTCCTCCGCGAGCGAGTGCAGATCGGTCGGACGACCGTCGAGCGGCGTCTGGTCGATCTTGAAGTCGCCGGTGTGCAGGATCACGCCGACGGGCGTGTCGATCGCGACGGCGACGCCCTCGGGGATCGAGTGCGTGACGCGCATGAACCGCATGGAGAACGGCCCGATCCGCTCGGCGTTGCCCGGCGTGACGGGTCGGAAGTCGGCGCGATCGCGGACGCCGTGCTCCTCGAGCTTGCCGTTCAGCAGCGCGAGCGTGAACGGCGTGCCGTACACCGGGATCGTTCGACCCGCGAACTCCCGCAACAGGTACGGCAGCGCGCCGATGTGATCCTCGTGGCCGTGCGTGAGGACGACGGCCTCGATGCGGTCCTTGGCCCCGCGGACGTACTCGAAGTCCGGAAGGACGAGGTCGATGCCGGGCATCTCGGCGTGCGGGAACGAGAGGCCGCAGTCCAGCACCAGCATCCGACCCTCGAGCTCGACGACGGCCATGTTGCGTCCGACCTCGCCGACGCCGCCGAGGAACGCGACCCGCGCGATCCGGGAGGCCGGTACGGCGCGATCCGCGCCGAGCGCGTCGTCAGACGAGCCCTGCATCGGACAGGGCTTTCTCGATCCGCGCGCGCTCGTCCCGCGTCGCGGGAACGAGCGGCAGACGAGGCGGACCGGCGGGCAGGCCGAGGACGTCGAGCGCGGTCTTGACCGGGATCGGGTTGGTCGTGATGAACAGCGCGTTGAACAACGGCGAGAGCTCCTCGTGGACCTTCCGCGCCGCCGGGATGTCGCCCGACAACACGAGATCCGTGAGGTGGTGGATCCGGTCGCCGACCACGTGCGCCGCGACCGAGACGACACCGACGGCGCCGAGGCACAGATAGCCGAACGTCGCCCAGTCGTCGCCCGAGTACACCTCGAAGTCGGCGGGTGCCTCCGATATCAGCTTGGAGATCGCCTGGAAGTCGCCGGTCGAGTCCTTCACCGCGACGATGTTCGGAACCTCGGCCATCCGCAGCAGCGTCTCGTGCTCGATCCGCGTCCCGGTGCGGCCGGGGATGTTGTACGCGATGACGGGAAGGTCGACGGCGGAGGCCACGCGCGTGAAGTGCTCCAGCAGGCCGCGCTGCGGCGGCTTGCTGTAGTACGGCGTGACGACGAGCAGGCCTTCCGCGCCGAGGTCCTGCGCCTCGCGCGACAGTTGCATCGTCTCGGCGGTGTTGTACGTCCCCGTGCCGCAGATCACGCGGCCGCGGCCGTCCACCGCCTCGATCACCGCGCGGAACAGGTCGAGCTTCTCCCGATGCGACAGCGTCGGCGACTCGCCCGTCGAGCCGGCGACCACGATCGAATCCGTACCGTGCTCGAGCAGATGCCGAGCGAGCGTCTGCGCTCCGTCGAGATCGAGCGTGTGGTCCTGCCGGAAAGGGGTGACCATCGCGGTCACCACGGCGCCGAATCGTGCGGCCATGGATCCCTCCTGTCGCTCCGTGCGGCGGCGGAGCCGGCCGGACCCTATCATCGGATCCGAACGACTCACAAGCGCCACAACAGCCACATGTTCCACGCGAGACGCACGTCGGTGGCGTTCGATGCCCGTCGGGCGGGAGCCGCGACCGGGCTATCCTAGCCGGCCGCCGGGCATCTCCACCAAGACGGATACGTACCTCGGCCGGCGGGGCGCGCGGTTACTGCCGAACGAACGCGCCGTAGTTGTCGGACCCGATCAGCAGGACCGCCAGGCCGATGTTCTTCACGTCGAGACCGGAGAACGACACGTCGAACGTCGTCGTCTGCCCGTCCGGCGTCGGCGTGGCGTCCGCGACCGTGCCGGGGACCCGGCGCCCGTCGCGCGCGTCGAGCAGGTAGAAGGCCGGCGGTGCCAGGTCGCGGCCGGTGTCGTTCTCGATCTCGAGCGTTCCGGCGCCGGCGTCGAGCTCGAGCGTCGCCGTCAGTCCGGCGTTCTGATAGAGGTACGCGCCCTCGCCGGGCGCGACGCTGATCGTCACGGCGGCGCTCGGCGACGTCGACGACGGCTCGGCGCTGCTGATCGGGCGGCCGCCGCCGGTGCAGGCGGCGAAGGCGAGCAGCGCGACGACCGCCACGCCGACGCGAGCCAACGACCTCATGAGGCGCGCATGATACGCGACCGCGTGCTGCGGGACGGCGGCCGGACCGTGCTCCGACGTGCGTCAGAACATGAACGAGCACCACGGCGCGGGATCCCACGCGAACATCGCGTCGGCGCGCTCGACGGCGCCCGGCGTCCGCTCCTCGACGCGCCGGGCGCGCGCGAGCGCCGCGACGCGGGTTCCGCCCAGGTACGCGGCACCGAGCTCGGCGACGCCGAGGACGAGATCTGGCGCCCGATCCGTGCGCCGGCAGGACGCGCCGCCGGGTTCGGCGACGACCTCGTACGTTCCCGAGGTCTCGGGGCGGAAGCCGTCGCGCACCTCGAGGACGATCGAGGACTCGGCGCGGTACGCGCGCGAGGACAGCGCCGACTCGACGTCGACGATCCGGAGCCACAGCGCGTCCTTCAGACGGAACTGCAGCGGTCGCGGCTCGAGCACCAGATCGAACAGCGGATCGTCGGGCGGCCGGTTCCACGCGGTGACGCGGAACATCAGGTCTGCGTCGAGCACGTGGCGCCACAGGTCGGCGTAGGCGCCGCCGCCCGTCGCGACGAGATCGTCGACCATCAGCTCGTTCCTCGGCACGACGTCCCAGTCCTGTCGGACGCGGTACTGCACGTAGCCGTCGACGACGCCGTCCGTCTCGTGCGCCGCGAGGAACCCGGGCTGCTCCTTGCCGTCGTCCCGGAAGCGGTCGTCGAGCCGGTAGGCGAACGCGTCGCGATCGAGCCGCATCATCCCCGGCCGCGAGCGGCGGACGAGGTCGTAGACCGGCTGGAACGCGACGACCGCCTCGTCGCGCTCGACCAGCCGCACCGAGCCGGAGCGTTCGTACCACGGACCGAACGACGAGCGCGCCGTCTCCACGTCGATCGATGCGTTCCTCGACGCCAGCCCGTAGCCGTACCGGCCGTAGATGCTTCCCTGCGACGCGTACAGCACCGCGACCGGCTCGCCGCGCCGGGCCACGTCGTCGAGCTGTGTCCGCATGAGCGCCGTGTTGATGCCGCGTCGCCGGTGCGTCGGCAGCACGCCGACGCCCGTGACACCCGCCGCCCGGACCTCACCGCCGGGAACGGTCATGGCGAACGAGCTGACGCCCGCCGCTCCGACGACCGCGCCGTCGTCGAACGCGGCGTGCGCGCGATCGAGCTCGACGTGCGGCCCGTGGAACTCGAGGAACGCCGTCGTGAGGTGACCGCCGAAGGCGGTCTCGACGACGGCGAAGTACTCGCGGAGCTCCTCGGGCGCGATCGTGCGGATCGAGACGTCCATCGCGGGCGAGCCTAGCCGCCGAGGCTACGAGCCCGGGAGGTGGTCGAACGGGTCGGCGAGCACCGGCGCTCCGGGCTCGCGCGTCGGCCATGCGATGGCGAACGTCTCGGTCGACAGGATCTCCGGCCACAGGTCCTGCGGGAAGTCCTCGAGATCCTGCGCCTGCGTCTTGTGCTCGCGGAGCGCGGCGAGCTTGCGCTTGTAGACGCTCGAACAATCGACGCGCACACCGATGCGCTCGTCCGGCACGCCGCGCGGCTGGAACGGCTCGGCGGGATCGGGCGGCTCGAGCCCGCGGGCCCGGAGCTCGCGCCCGAGCCGCTCGAGCTCGCCCTGCGCCAGCGCGTTGTGCAACAGCCGTCGCGGCCCCGCGTCGCCCATGCGCTCGCGCGCGACCCGGAACGCCTCGGTGCCCGCGCGCCCCGCGGCGATGTGGTCCGCGTGACCCGTGATGCCGTCCGGCCCGAACGTGACGACGACGTCCGGCCGGAACTCCTCGAGCGCGTCGGCGAACCGCGCGACCAGCTCGTCGTCCGGCACCTCGGCGACGTGCCCGTCGCGGTATCGAAGGAACCGCAGATCGGCCGACACCCCGAGCACGGCGTACGCCGAGCGGGCCTCCGCCTCACGGACGGCTCCGAGGTTCTCGCGCGTGGCGAGGGTCGCGTCGGCGATGCGACCCGCGTCGCCACTCGTCGCGAACACCACCATCAGGTCGAGCTCGTCGGCGTGCAGCGCGCACGAGCCACTGATCCCGAAGGCGTCGTCGTCCGGATGCGCGAAGAGACCGGCGAGGCGGTACGTCATGCGGACGGATCGAGCAGCGGCTCGAGGCCGATCGTCAGCCCCGGCCGAGTCGCCACCGACCGAACCGCGAGCAGGACGCCCGGCATGAACGACGTGCGGTCGGTCGAGTCGTGACGGATCGTGAGCGTCTGGCCCTCGCCGCCGAACAGCACCTCTTGGTGGGCGACGAGACCCGGCAGCCGCACCGAGTGGATCCGCACGCCGTCGACCACGCCGCCCCGCGCGCCGCCGACGCTCTCGCGCCCGGCACCGACGCTGCGCGTCTGCGACGCGTCGGCGATGCGACGGGCCGTCGCCATGGCGGTTCCGGACGGCGCGTCGACCTTTCCGTCGTGGTGCAGCTCGACGATCTCGACCGCGGCGAAGTGTGGTGACGCCATCTCGGCGAACCGTTGCATCAGCACGGCGCCGATCGCGAAGTTCGCCGCGACGACCACGTTCGAGCCCGAGCCGGCGTCGTCGAGCCGGCGGCCGATCTCCCGCAGCCGCTCGTCGTCCAGGCCGGTCGTCCCGACCACGACGTGGATCGCGTGGTCGACGCACCACCGAACGTCGTCCAACACGACGTCGGGGTGCGTGAAGTCGACGGCGACCTCGACCTCGGCCTCGAGCAGGCGATCCAGCCGGTCGGCGACGGGAACGTCGAGCTCCGGACGTCCGATGATCCGGCCGACCGACTCCCCGACGCGCGACCGGTCGACGGCGGCGACCAGCGCGAGGTCCTCGGCGTCCGCGACTGCGCGCGCGACGGTCTGCCCCATCCGTCCGCACGCGCCGATGACGCCGACGCGGATCACGGTTCGACGCCTCCCGCCGGGCGGCGCGACGGGCGACGGACGACCGTATCGCTCATCGCAGCGCGCCCTTCGCGAACGGGCCGATCACCGCCAGCGCCATCGGCTGGGACAGCACGCGCTCCGCGACCTCGCGCGCATGGTCGTACGTCACCGCGTCGATACGCTCGAGCGTCTCGTTCACGGTCAGGATCTCCCCGTGCGAGATCTCGGACTTGCCGAGCCTCGACATCCGGCCCGACGGATCGTCGAGCGACAGGACGAGCGATCCCTTCATGTGTCCCTTCGCGCGCTCGTATTCGACCGCGGTAAGGCCGCCGTCCGCGAACGCCGCGAGCTGCTCGCGCAGGATCGACAGGACCTCGCGGCCGCGCGCCGGCGTCGTGCCGGCGTACGCGGCGAACAGACCGGCGTCGACGAACTGCATGTGATAGCTGTACACCGAGTACGCCAGGCCGCGCCTCTCGCGCACCTCCTGGAACAGCCGCGAGGACATCCCGCCGCCGAGCGCGACGTTCGCGATGCCGAGCGCGAACCGATCGGGATCGCTCCTCGACACACCGTTGGTTCCGAGCACGATGTGCGCCTGCTCCGTCTTCCGCCGCCGGACGACGGTCTCGCCCGACGGCGTGGGGGTCTTGCCGATCGTCCGAAGGTTCCACGCCGACGCGCCGCCCGACCGGACACGGCCCGCGTCCATGAGCGCGCCGATCCGCCCGACGAGGTCGTCGTGCTTGACGTTGCCGGTCGCGGCCACGACGACGTTCCCCGGCACGTAGTGCTTCCGGTAGAAGCGCCGGATCTGCGCGGGCGTCGCTGCGGCGATGCTCTCGACGGTTCCGAGGATCGGGCGACCCAGCGGGTGGTCGGGCCACAGCGTCTCGTTGAACAGGTCGTGGATCGCGTCGTCCGGCGTGTCCTCGTGCATGTTGATCTCCTCGAGGATCACCTGCCGTTCGGCATCGACGTCGGACGCGCGGATCAGGCTGTTCTGCAGCATGTCGCAGAGGTGATCGACCGCCATCGGAAGATCGCGGTCCCGCACGCGCGCGTAAAAGCACGTGTACTCCTTGGCGGTGAAAGCGTTCACGTCGCCGCCCACCGCGTCGAACGCTTCGGCGATGTCCGTCGCCGATCGGGTCTTGGTTCCCTTGAACAGCAGATGTTCGAGGAAGTGGCTGGAGCCGCTGATCCTGGGCGGCTCGTCGCGCGATCCTGCGAGCACCCAGAACCCGAGCGCCACCGAGCGCACCCCGGGCATGCGCTCGGTGAGGACGCGCAGGCCCGAGGTGAACTCGGTCCGGCCGATCGCCATCCGGCGTTACTCCGCCGGCTGATCGGTGCTGGGCGTGCTGCTCGCTTGCGACGTCTCCTGCGGCTGGGTGTCACGATCGCGGTCGCGCGGCGGCCGCCCACCGCGGTCGCGGTCGCGGTCCCGGTCGCGGTCTCGGCCGCGTCCGCGGTCACGGTCCCGCGGTCCGCGATCGCGACGCTCGCGCTGCGGCTCGGGCTCCATGCCCTCGGGGATCGCCCACTCCTCGCCGATCGGCTTGAGCGAGATGCGCCCCGTCGGGTCGATGTCCTGGATCTCGACCTCGAGCATGTCGCCTTCCTTGAGGCCCGACTCCTCGACGCTGTTCAGCCGCTTGCCGCGGCCGAGCTTCGAGATGTGGACGAGCCCGTCACGACCGGGAACGAGGTTCACGAACGCCCCGAAGGTCGTGGTCTTCACGACCTTGCCGTTGAACGTCTCGCCGACGGACAGCGGCCGCGGGTTCGCGATCTCGTCGATCATCTTGGCCGCCTGGTCGGCGCCCTCGCCCGCGCGCGAGCCGATGAACACCGTGCCGTCGTCCTGGATGTCGATGTCGGCGCCGGTCGCCGCGATGATCTCGTTGATCCGCTTGCCCTTCGGCCCGATCACCTCGCCGATCTTGTCCACCGGGATCGAGATCGTGAGGATCCGCGGCGCCTTCGGGTTCACGGCGTCGCGCGGGCCGGAGATCGTCCGCAGCATCGACTCCAGGATGAACAGCCGCGCCTCGCGCGCCTGCTTGAGCGCCTGCGCGAGCGCCTCGGCGGGGAGCCCGGTCACCTTCATGTCGAGCTGGATCGCCGTCACCCAGTCGCGCGTGCCAGCGACCTTGAAGTCCATGTCGCCGAGCGCGTCCTCGGCGCCCAGGATGTCGGTCAGCGTCACGAACCGATCGCCCTCGGCGATCATCCCCATCGCGATCCCGGCGACCGGCGACTTGATCGGCACGCCGGCATCCATGAGCGAGAGCGTCGACGCGCACACGCTGGCCATCGACGTCGAGCCGTTGGAGGACAGCACGTCCGACACGAGTCGCAGCGTGTAGGGGAACTCGTCCTCGGGCGGGATGACCGGCACGAGCGCCCGCTCGGCGAGCGCGCCGTGTCCGATCTCACGCCGGCGCGGCGAGCCGATCCGGCCGGTCTCGCCCGTCGAGAACGGCGGGAAGTTGTAGTGGTGGATGTACCGCTTCGAGTCCTCCGGATCGAGGGTGTCGATCATCTGGTTCATCCGGAGCATCCCGAGCGTCGTGACGTTCAGCACCTGCGTCTCGCCACGCTGGAACAGCGACGACCCGTGCGCGCGCGGGATCAGCCCGACCTCCGACGACAGCGGGCGGATGTCCTCCACGCCGCGGCCGTCGAGCCGGACACCCTCGGTCAGAACGCGCTCGCGCATGATCTTCTTCTGTAGGTCCTTGAACGCCGGCGAGATCTCGCCCTGCGCGCTGGCGTACGCCTCGTCGCCCCACGTCTGGTGCAGGTGCTGCTTGAGCTCGTCCTTCACGGCGGCGAGCGCCTCGTCGCGCTGCCGCTTGTCGGCGACGATCGAGGCGCGGACCTTGTCGGCCGCGAACGACTCGACGGCGCGCCACGTCTCGTCGCTGTAGAGCGGCTTGGGCTCGAACGGCATCTGCTCGATGTGCAGCTTGCCGAGGAACTCGTTCTGGAAGTCGATGACCTCGCCGATCGCGCGCTTGGCGGCCTCGAGGCCCTCGGCGACCACCTCCTCGGTCGGCGCGACCGACGCGCCGCCGTCCTGCAGCAGCTGCCACGTCTCGTCGGGCGCCTCCCCCTCGATCATCAGGACGTCGATGCCGCCCTGGTCGTTGCGACGCCCGGCCACCACGACGTCGAACGTCGCCTGCTCGAGGTCCTGGAACGTCGGGTTCACGCGCCACTCGCCGCCGATCAGCGCCATGCGGACGGCGCCGATCGGGCCGTCGAACGGCAGCCCGCCCGCCATCGTCGCGAGGCTCGCGGCGTTGATGCCGGGGATGTCGTACGGGTTGGCCATGTCGACCGACAGCACCGTGATGACGACCTGCACCTCGTCGCGGAAGCCGTCGCGGAACGTCGGGCGCAGCGGGCGGTCGGTCAGGCGGGCGGTGAGGATCGCGGTCTCGGAGGGTCGACCCTCGCGACGGAAGAACCCTCCGGGGATCTTGCCCGCGGCGTACATCCGCTCCTCGACGTCGACGGTGAGCGGGAAGAAATCGATCCCCTCCCGGGGGTTGGACGTGGTGCACGTGCCGAGGACCTGCGTCTCGCCGTAGGTCACGACGACCGAGCCGCGCGCCTGCATGGCGAGCTTGCCGGCCTCGAAGGTCATCGTCTGACCGCCGATGGTCTTGCTGAGCGTGGTGGTGGTGGCCATTGGGGCCTGCCTCCTTGGTGTCGGCGCCGCGGGACGCGGCGCATCCGGACGAGCGGTCCGGGTGGGGAGGACGGCCAGGTTGTCAGTGGTGAGCCACCGGAGACCGGGGGTTCGACATCGGGCCCGGGGGTTCGCAACTGAGAACCGACCAGCGCTCCCCTCCCCTGGGGTTCTAGTCGGTCGTCGGCATCCCTCCTGCTGCGGCGGGCGGGCGGGCCGCCCGGTGCGGTCGCGTCACCGGCGCAGGCCGAGGCGGGCGATCAGCTCTCGGTAGCGCTCGATGTCCTCGCGGCGGAGGTAGTCGAGCAGCCGGCGGCGGCGCCCGACCAGCATCAGCAGCCCGCGCCGCGAATGGTGGTCCTTCTTGTGGGTCTTGAGGTGCTCGGTCAGGTCCGAGATGCGCTTGGACAGCACCGCGATCTGGACCTCTGCGGATCCGGTGTCGGTGTCTCCGCGCTTGTACTCGGAGATGATCTGAGCCTTGGCTTCCTTGGTGAGCGACATGCGTTGCCAAGGCTACCAGCAGGTTCGCGGCCGCGTCGCCCTCGCGGCCGCGCTTCAGCCGAGCTCCGGATGTCCGTCCGACACGATGGTCGCGGGGAGCAACCGGCCCTCGAACCGGCCGTCCG
The DNA here is from genome assembly GCA_046735355.1 of bacterium. Taxonomy (GTDB): domain Bacteria; phylum Actinomycetota; class UBA4738; order UBA4738; family HRBIN12; genus DATAEU01. The sequence goes on along the minus strand of JBKPTC010000076.1, from coordinate 12,156 downwards.
GGGAGACGCGCACCTCGGCGACCGCCGTCGTCGAGCCCTCGGCGGAGAACCGCGGCCACACGAAGTTGCCGAGGCCGTAGAAGATCGGGCGGCCGCGGTACCTAGCCATGGGCTGGAGGCGGTGCGCATGCGCCCCGAAGATGACGTCGGCGCCGGCGTCGATCATTCGGCGCGCCTCCTGGACCTGGTACCCCCTCGGCCGCGTGTCCAGCTCGACGCCCCAGTGGATCTCGACCACCACGACGTCGGCATCGGCCGCGGCCGCTCGGATCGCACGGAGCGCCACGTCGAAGTCGTGCCCCGCGGCGGTGCCCGGCTTGCCCGGCCCCGCGACCATCGTGACCGGGTCGAGGACCTCATCGATGCCGACGACCGCGATGCGCCACCCGTTGACCTCGAACGTCGCCGGTGCCACCGCCTCGGCCTGATCGCGACCGGCGCCGACTGGCTGGATCCGCGCATCTCGGATCCGCTCGATCGAGTCGACGAGACCGTCGGGTCCCTGGTCGTACGCGTGGTTGTTCGCCTGGCTCGCGACGTCGACACCGGCGCGGCGCGCCGCGGGCAGCGCGGCCGGATCGCAGCGGAAGTTGAACTCCTTCGGCACGGGCGCGACGACGTCGGTCGCCGGGCACTCCAGGTTGATGACCGTCAGATCGTCGCGCTCGAACAGACCGTCGAGGCCGCTCCACGCCCAGCCGTAGCCGTTCGATCCGAACACCGGCAGATACGACGGGTCGAGGCTCACGTCCCCGGTGCCGTGGATCACGAGCGCGCGCCGACGAGGCGCCGACGACTGCGTCGGAGCGGCCGCGTCGCCGCCGGCGTCGGTTCGACCGTCGTGCCCGACCACCGACCGAGCCGAGGATGCGGCTCGATCGCCCGTCGCGACCCTCCGCCCGACACCGAGCGCGACGGCGGCGACCGCTAGACACGCGGCGACCGCCGCGAACGGGATCCGGCTGCGACGACGGTGCGCGGCCGTCACCGCTCGTGCCCGTCGACGATCCTGCGCGTTCGCGAGACGTCGTCGTCCATCGCGCGGACGAGGTCCCCGGGCGTCGCGAACCGCTCCTCGTCGCGGAGGCGCTCGACGAACTCGATCGAGACGTCGGCGCCCACGAGATCGCCGTCGAAATCGAGGAGGAACGCCTCGATGTGCAGCGGCTCGGTCCCGAACGTCGGGTTGGTGCCGACGCTGATGGCCGCGACGTGGGTTCCGAGCGGCGTCCGAGCCCGGCCGGCGTAGATGCCGGCCTTCGGAAGCAGCAGCCGCGGAAACGCGCGCAGGTTCGCCGTGGGATAGCCGAGGCCGTGGCCGCGGCCCGCGCCGCTCACGACGACGCCGTCGACGGCGTGCGGCCGCCCGAGCGCCGTGGCGGGCCACCGGAGGTCGCCCTCGAGAAGCGCCTCACGGATCGAGGACGACGACACCACCCGCCCGTCGATCCGCAGCAGCGGCACCTCCTCGACCGTGAACCCTCGCGCCGGTCCGAGCGCGCGCAGGAGCGCGATGTTGCCCCGCGCCCGATGACCGAACGTGAAGTTGCCGCCCACGCCGACGTGCGAGGCCGACACGCCCTCGACGAGCACCCGATCCACGAAGGACTCCGGCGACCAGCCCGAGAACTCCGGCGTGAACTCGAGGACCACGAGCTCATCGACGCCGCTCTCTGCGATCAGCTCGGCCCTGCGTTCGATCGTCGTGAGCAGCCGCGGCTCGGTGCCGGGCGTGAGGACCTCACGCGGATGCCGATCGAACGTGACGGCGACCGACCGCGCGCCGCGCTCGGCGGCCGCCTGGGCGATCCGCGCGAACACCGCGCGGTGCCCTCGGTGGACGCCGTCGAAGAACCCGATCGTCACGACCGACGCCCGGCCGTCGCGAGGCAGCGCGTCGAGTCCCTCGCGAACCTCCATGGAACGGAGCGTATCCGCCGGTCCCCGGCTCGGCGAGGAACGGCGTACCGTGCACCGCATGCGCTCGATCGCGCTGATCACGTGTGTGGTGCTGCTCGGAACCGGCTGCACGCACGCCACCCCGCGCGGATCCGACGCGAGGGACGACGCGGTCACGGTCGGCGCGTTCAACTTCTCGGAGAGCCGCCTGCTCGGCGAGATCTACGCCCAGGCGCTCGAGGGCGCCGGGTTTCCCGTGCGCCGCGCGTTCCAGCTCGGCACGCGCGAGCTCGTCGAGCCGGCGCTCGAGCGAGGGCTCGTCGAGGTCGTTCCCGAATACGCCGGGAGCCTGCTGACGTTCCTCACGGCCCGTCCCGCGAGCGCCGATCCCGAGGCGGTGGCGCGGGCGCTGCGCGACGCCTTGACGTCGCGAGGCCTCACGGCCCTGTCGCCGGCCCCTGCGCAGGATCGCAACGTCCTCGTCGTCACGCGGGAGACGGCCGCCGAGCTCGACGTCGGGACGGTCTCGGACCTGGCGGCGGTCGACGATCACGTCGTGCTCGGCGGCCCACCCGAGTGCCCGGACCGCCCGCTGTGCCTTCCCGGGCTGCGTTCGGCGTACGGGCTGTCGTTCGAGCGGTTCGTGCCGCTCGACGAGAGCGGACCGGTCACGGCGGCGGCGCTGGTCGCCGGCCAGGTGCAAGCGGCCGTCATGTTCAGCAGCGACGGCTCCATCGAGGCCAACGACCTCGTCGTGCTTGGCGACGACCGGTCGCTGCAACCGGCGGAGAACATCACGCCGATCGTGCGCACGAGCACGCTGGACCGATTCGGCGCGCGCCTCGCGGAGGCGCTCGACGCCGTATCGGCGGCGCTCACGACGCGCGCGCTCCGGACGTTGAACGAGGCGGTATCCCTTCGACACCGATCCGTTGCGGCGGTCGCGTCCGAGTGGCTGTCGCCGAACGGGTCGGGAGGCGAGGTCGGATAGAGTCGCCGCACCGATCGGACGCGCATGGAGACCCCCATCGACCTTCCCACGGAACGCCTCGCCGACGAGCGCCATCGCCTGCTCACCCGGGCGAGCAGACGGCGCCGCCCGTCCGGCGAAGCGCCTCCGCTGCCCCACGACCTCGGACGGACGGGCCGGTTCTGGATGTCGATGCTCGTCCTGCTCGCGACGACGATCGCCGGCGTCGCGTTCATCTCGGGATCGGGCGCCGTGATGGAACGCGCGGAGGATCGCGTGCTGACGACGATCGCGGGCCTGCGGACCGGATGGCTGACGCACCTCGCGCTCTGGGTCGGTGTGCTCGGATCGCGCTGGACGATCCGGGTGCTGCGGTGGGGCACGATCCTCGGGCTGGTCGCATACCGCAGATGGCGGCACCTGCTCGTCTTCGCCGGAAGCGTGTTGGTCGTCGAGTTGATCGGCTACCAGGCCTCGATCGCGCTCACGCGATCGAGACCGCTCGGGGTCGTGGTGCTCGGCCCGTGGAGCGGGTACGCGCTGCCGTCGCGCCCGGTGCTCGGTCTCGCGGCGTCGCTCGTCGGCATCCTGTACACGCTGATCGTTCCGGGACGACCGCGCTGGACGGGGAAGCTCATCGCGGGCGCGGTCGTCGGCGCGCTCGCGCTCGCACGCGTGTACCTCGCGGTCGATCACCCGACCGACGTGCTGTTCGGGATCGTGATCGGCGTGGCGATCCCGTTGATCGCGTTCCGATGGTTCACGCCGAACGACGTCTTCCCGGTCAGCTACCGGCGCGGCAAGGCCGCGCATCTCGACGTCGGCGGGCGGCGCGGCGACGCGATCCGGCGGGCCATCCGCGACCAGCTCGGCCTCGACGTCATCGACCTCAAGCCGGTCGGCCTGGAGGGATCCGGTGGCTCGACTCCGCTGCGGATGCGCGTTGCGGCGACCGAGGACGAGCCCGAGCGGGACCTGTTCGGCAAGCTCTACGCCAAGAGCCACGTGCGCGCGGACCGTTGGTACAAGCTCGGCCGAGCGGTGTTGTACGGCGCGCTCGAGGACGAGACCCCGTTCGGCACGGTGCGTCGGTTCGTCGAGTACGAGGACTACACGCTGCGGCTCCTGCGCGACGCCGGGATCCCGACGCCGACACCGTACGGCGTCGTCGAGATCACGCCGGAGCGCGAGTACCTGATCGTGATGGAGTTCTTCGAGGGCGCGGTCGAGATCGGCGAGGCGGACGTCGACGACGACGTCATCGCGAGCGGCCTTTCGATCATCCGGCGCTTCTGGGACGCCGGGCTCGCTCACCGCGACATCAAGCCGGCCAACCTCATGGTCCGCGACGGCAAGGTCCTGGTGATCGACGTCTTCTTCGTCCAGGTGCGGCCCTCGCCGTGGCGCCAGGCGGTCGACCTCGCGAACATGATGCTCGTGCTCGCCGTACGTTCGGACGCCGAACGCGTCTACGCGCACGCCCGCCGGCTGTTCACCGACGACGAGATCGCCGAGGCGTTCGCGGCGGCTCGAGGCGTGGCGAGCCCGACGCAGCTGCGAACGGTGCTGAAGGCGGACGGTCGCGATCTGGTCGCGCAGTTCCGCGCGATGACGCCGCCGCGGCCGCCGATCTCGATCCAGCGCTGGTCCGTTCGCCGCGTGGTGCTCACCGTCGAGGTGGTCTTCCTCGCGTTCATCGCGATCACGCTCGTCGTGAACAACTGGGCGGTCGCCGCGTGAGACGCGGCGTGGCGTTCGCCGTGCTCGCCCTGGCCGCGCTGATCCCCGCGTGCTCGTCGTCGGGCTCCGACGCACCGCCGTGCGGCGCCCAGGACGATCCGTGGCTGCTGGTGGCGCAGTCGGTTCCGTCGGCGACGTATCTTCCGTGCGTTCGAACGCTTCCGACGGGGTGGATGTTGACCGGGTCGCGGATCGAGCGCGGTTCGTACACGGCCTGGCTCGACTCCGACCGCGCGGGCGTGCACGCCGTTCGGATCGGCCTGACACCGACCTGCGACGTGTCGGACGCGGTCGAGATCCCCGTGCCGGATTCGGCGCCGGGTATCCGGACGTACGAGCGGCCGCTCGGCCTCGCGCCGAACTTCTCGGCCGACCGATTCCTCCGGTTCCCGGGCGGTTGCATCACGTACGAGTTCCGGTTCTCGATGCCGGCGCCCGCCACGGCGGCGCTCGAGGTCCAGCAGGCCCTCGGCGTCCGGCCGCGGGAGGACGTTCGTCGCGCGCTCGAGAAGATCGGGCTGACGCTGTGCGGCGCCGGCGCGCCGCGCTGCCCCGGATAACCGTGCTCGCGAACCACCGGCGGACGTTCTGGTGGTCGCTCGGCCTGTTGCTCGCGACGACGGCCCTGTTCGTCGGCGTCGGACGCCACGATCCCGCCGACGCGCCAGCCACGACCTTCCTCCCGATCGGCCGGCTCGACCTGACCGTGTACCACCTGACGGACGACATCCGGAACGGGCTCCTGACGGCCGCGGCGCGCGCGCTGAACGTCATCGGCGGCGGCACGGTGACGATCCCGCTCCGCGTCGTCGTCGCGGCGTGGCTCGCGGTCCGAACGCGGTGGCGGGCGCTGACCGCGTGGCTGCTCACGTGGGCGAGCGCCGAGGTCCTGCTCACGGCGGCCAAGGCGTTCTTCCACCGCGGTCGGCCGCCGGAGCGGGCCGTCGCCGTGGTCGGCTACTCCTTCCCCTCAGGACACGCGGTGGCGGCGGCCGCGACGGCCGTCGCGCTCGTGCTCGTGCTGATGCCGAGCGGCCCGCGACGGCGGAAGTGGGAGCTCGTGGCGGCGGCGTTCGCGTTCGTGATGGCGTTGTCGCGCGTGTACCTGCACGCGCACTGGTTCTCCGACGTGGTGGCCGGCGTCCTGCTCGGCGGCGGCGTTGCGCTCGGCGCGGCCGCCCTGGCGACGGAGCTGCGAGACGTCGCCGCGCGCCGCGCCGGGATCACGCCCGGCGCGCCGCCGGTTCGGGCCGGCCCTCCGGAGCGTCCTCACGACGCCACTCGCCCTTCGTCCGCCACACCAGATACGTGAGCGCGCCGATCGGGATCTGCACCCCGTACGTGAGCGTTCGGAAGACCAGCACCGCCGCCGCGACCTGAGCGCGGAAGACGTCGGGTGGGACATCGGCGTTCGCTCGCCCGGCCAGGACGAGCCCGCCGATGTACGTGAGCTCGACGACGCCGACGCCGCCGGGCGTGAGCGGCAGCGCCGAGATCAGCCGCCCGAACGCGAACACGCCGAGTACCTGCGCCGTCGAGATCTCCGACTCGGAGATACCGACGTGGCGGAGCGAGAGCAACAGGATGAACCAGAGCGCGAGATGGCTGAGCACCGTGGTGAAGGTGAGCGCCAGCCACCGCTCGCGCACGAGCCCGATCACGTCGCGGCGGAAGCGAGCGGCCGCCGGACCCCACTCGACGGGTTGCCGGTGGAACAGCCGCCGGACGGCGCTGACCGGCCGCCCGAGCGCCGATCCGATCCGGACGGCGAACGACTCCCGCCACAGCATCAGGGCGAACAGCGCGACGGCCACGACGAGGACCACCAACCCGATGAGCGCGGCCGTGACGAGGCTGGCGCTCGCCTGGCCGGTGACCGCGAGCAACGCGAGCGCGATGATCGGCAGCGCGAGCTTCATCAGGATGTTCCAGATACCGGTCGTGGCGACGGACAGCGCGATCGCGGAGTTCGAGAACCCCCACGAGCGATACATCGCGTATCCGAGCGGAACCGCGACGTACCCGCCGCCGGGGATCGTGTCGGCGATCGAGGTCGTCGTCTGGTTGTTCACCGCCGCCTGCCACAGCCCCAGGCCCGGCATGGACGCCATGTTCTGCCACCAGTACGTGAACAGGTTGAACACCGTCGCCAGGACGAGCGAGGCGATCTCGAGCCACGTCATCCCCGTGACCGCGCGCCACACCGAGGAGTAGTCGGCGATCTTCGGGATCGCGAACGCGAAGATGGCGATGACCACGACGAGCGAGACGGCGACCTGCGCGACCCGCCAGGCGCGGCTCTTGCGCTTCGGCCGCTCGGACGGGGACGTGTCGTCGTTCATCGGTGCAGTATGGCGCGCGTCCGTCGCGGGCGCGTCACGCCGGCGCCAGGATCATGTCCGGTCGCGCCTTGCCGCCGTCGTCGCGGTACACCCCGATCATGCGGCCGTCCGGCGCGAACACGGCGTACGGACCCTCGATCCCGGCCGGACCAAGGATGGAGCCGTTCGCCGCGACGCGCGCCTCGTCGGCGTGCAGTCGCACGCTCGGCAGATGCGCCACGGCGCGCTCGATCGGATGCAGCGAGACGGCGTCGAGCGACGAGGCCTCCCGTAGGCTGAACGGGCCGATCGCCGTTCGGACCAACCGGTCAAGGTGCGCGCCGCAGCCGAGGGCCGCGCCGGCCTCGGCGACGAGAACCCGGATGTACGTTCCGGAGGAGACGACGGCGCGGAACTCGAACGACGCGCCGTCGAACGACGTGACGTCGAACGCACGCACCACGACCGGCCGCGGCTCGGCCTCGAGCTCCTCCCCCGCGCGGGCCGCCTCGTAGAGCTTGCGCCCGCCGACCTTGACCGCCGAGTAGGCGGGCGGCCGCTGCATCGATTCGCCGACGAGCGACGCCGCCACCCGTTCGATGTCCTCGCGGCCCACGTCCACCGGCGCGGTCCGCACCACGCCGCCGTCGGCGTCGAGGGTGTCGGTCTCGACGCCGAGCACCGCCCCGCCCTCGTACGTCTTGTCGAGCTCGCCGAGGTACCGCAGCAGCCGCGTCGCACGCCCGACCCCGAGGACGAGCAGCCCCGTGGCCATCGGATCGAGCGTGCCCGCGTGGCCGACCTTGCGCGTGCCGAGCGCGCGCCGCACCGCGTCGACGGCGTCGTGCGAGGTGGCGCCGGCCGGTTTGTCGACGAGGACGAGCCCCTCCGGCGCGGTCACGCCGCGTGCTCGGCGAGGGCCTCTCGGAGCCGCTCGACCGTCTCGGCCACCCCGAACGCCGACGTGTAGCCGGCCGCGAGGCGGTGGCCGCCCCCGCCGAACGCCGACGCCACCGCCGCGACGTCGTGCCCGCCGCGCGAGCGCATGCTCACCTTGAACCGGCCGTCCCGCTGCTGCTTGATGATCGCGGCGACGTCGACCTCGCGCGCGATGCGGATGACGTCGATGAGGTCGTCGGTCTCCGACGGCTCGACCTGCGCGTCTGCGAGGTCGGCCTGCGTGAGGTACGTCCAGACGAGACCGGCGGCGTCGTCGAGCTCGAGCCGGCCCAGTGCGGTCGCCAGCACTCGGAGGTATCGCGCCGATCCGTCCTCGTACAGCGCCTGCGCGAGGGCGACGTGGTCGAAGGGTCGCTCTCGGAGATCCGCCGCGATCCGCAGGGTGTCCGGACGTGTCGCGCCGTACTGAAATCGGCCGGTGTCGGTCACGAGACCCGCGTACAGGCAGACGGCGGTCGCCGCCGAGATGTCTCCGCCGATCCTGCGGAGGAGTCGATACACGACCTCGGCGGTCGACGAGGCGGCCGGATCGATCAGCGGGATCGTGCCGAGCCCCGAGTTGCTCACGTGATGATCGATCCAGATGACCTCGCGCGCCTTGGGCACGACGCGCGCGAGCGCGCCGAGGCGATCGAGCGACGCCGTGTCGCACGTGACGAAGACCTCGGGCGCTGCGGGAAACGCCGGCGCCTGGACGATGTCCTCGGAGCCGGGCAGCAGGCCCGCCCAGCGCGGCAGCTCGAGCGGCTCGTTGCCGAACGAGCAGACCGTCCGGACGCCGCGTTCGCGCAGGAAGTTGGACAGCCCGAGCATGGAGCCGAGCGCGTCGGCGTCCGGGTTGAGGTGGCAGGCGAGCGCGACCGACGTCGCCGACGACAGCGCTTCCGCGGCGCGATCGATCGAGGTCGCGATGTCGAGGTCGTCAGTCGTGCTCATCGTCCTCACCTCCTCGCGAACCAGGCTCGCTCGCGCCCGACTCGTGCATCGTGCGGATCAGCGTCTCGATCCGATCCGCGGTCGCCTGCGTGTCGTCCTCCTCGAACGCGAGGTCGGGCAGCACCTTGAGGCGGACCTGCGAGCCAATCACGCGGCGCAGGTGCGGACCGGCGGAGCGGAGCGCCGCCGCGCTCGCACGCCGCTCGCGCTCGTCGCCGAGCGCCGTGTAATAGACCCAGGCGTGCCGTAGATCCGGCGAGACCCTGACGCCGATGACCGTGATGAAGCCGATCCGCGGATCCTTGAGCCGCGGGATCTCCTCGGCGAGGATCTCCCTGAACTCCTCGGACACGCGGCTGGTCCGTGCGCTCTCGCCTCGCGTGCTCACTCGTCCTCCGGGTCGTGGAGCGTCAGCTCGGCGTCGATCACCTCGACCTCGGTCCACCGATCGACGAACTTCTCGACCTCGTGCATGACGCGCTTCAGGTGATACCCCTCCGCGGCGACGGCCGAGACCGCGATGGTCGTTCGCTGCCACAGGTCGTGGTGGTCGACCTCGGCGACCGCCACGTTGAACGTGTTGCGCAGGCCGGTGGTGAGCGTCTTCACGACGTGCCGCTTCTGCTTGAGCGACCCGCACGCCGGGATGCGCAGGTCGAAGCGTTCGAGCGCGACGAGCATGGCCCTCCGTGCGAGCGCGCTACAGCTGCCGGGCGACCTCGCGGACCTCGTAGGCCTCGATGATGTCCCCCTCCTTGACGTCCTGGAAGTTCTCGATCCCGATGCCGCACTCGTACCCCTCGGCGACCTCGCGGACGTCGTCCTTGAAGCGCCGCAGCGACCCGACCCGACCGTCGTACACGACGACGCCGTCTCGAACCACCCGCGCGCGCGAGTTCCGGACGATCGTTCCGCCCACGACCATGCACCCAGCGACGACGCCGAGCCGCGGCACTCGGAACGTCGCGCGGACCTCGGCGCGCCCGAGCTCGGCCTCGCGCTGCTCCGGCGACAGCATGCCGCCGAGCGCGCTGCGAACGTCGTCGATCGCGTCGTAGATGACGCGGTAGAGCCTGATGTCGACGCCCTCGCGCTCGGCCAGCTCGCGCGCCGAGACGTCGGGCCGCACGTTGAACCCGATGACGACCGCCTGCGACGCGAGCGCGAGCGAGATGTCGCTCTCGGTGACGGCGCCGACGCCCGTCCGAACGGTGTTCACGCGGACCTCGTCCTGCGGCAGCTTGGCGAACGCGTCCTGCAATGCACCGAGCGAACCCTGGACGTCCGCCTTGAGGATGATGTTGAGCTCCGGAACCTCGGCATCGCGCGCGGCAGCCATCAGCTCGGACAGGGTCGGCGGCCGGTTGGTCACCAGCTCGGACGCCCGGACCTTCGCCTCGCGCTCTTGCGCGACGTGGCGCGCCTCGCGCTCGTCGTCGACCTCGCGGAAGTCGTCACCCGCGTCGGGCACGTGCGACCAGCCGAGGATCTGGACCGGCTTGCTCGGGCCGGCGACCTCGACGCTCCGGCCGTTCTCGTCGAACATCGCGCGGATCTTGGCCCAGGCCGTTCCGGCCACCAGCGCGTCGCCGACCTCGAGCGTTCCCCGCTGCACGAGCACCGTCGCGACGGGTCCCCGCCCCTTGTCGAGGTTCGCCTCGACGACGGCGCCTCTGGCTCGACCCTCGGGATCGCCCTTCAGCTCCTCGACGTCGGCGACGAGCAGGATCGTCTCGAGCAGCGAGTCGAGGTTGGTCCGCGCCTTCGCCGAGACGTCGACGAACTCGTACGTACCGCCCCACTCCACCGGAACGACCTCGCGCTCCACGAGCTGCTGGCGAACGCGCTGCGGGTCGGCCTCCGGCTTGTCGACCTTGTTGACCGCCACGATGATCGGCACCATCGCCGCCTTGGCGTGGTCGAGCGCCTCGACCGTCTGCGGCTTGACGCCGTCGTCCGCGGCGACGACGAGGACGACGATGTCGGTGACCTGCGCCCCGCGCGCGCGCATCGCGGTGAAGGCCTCGTGGCCCGGCGTGTCGATGAACGTGACCTCCCGGTTGTTGACGTGCACCTGGTAGGCGCCGATGTGCTGCGTGATGCCGCCGAACTCGCCGGCGACGACGTCGGTGCTCCGGATCGCGTCGAGCAGCAGCGTCTTCCCGTGGTCGACGTGCCCCATGACCGTGACGACGGGCGGTCGCGGCACGAGCCGGCTCTCGTCGACCGGCTCCTCCTCCAGTTCGGCCCCCTCGTCGAGCGCGACGATGTCGGGCTCGTAGCCGAGCTCGGTCGCGATGAGCGAGATGGCGTCGTCCGACAACGACTGGGTCGCCGTGACCATCTCCCCCATCGAGAACAGGATCTTCACGATCTCGCCGGCGCCGCGGTTGGTCTTGTCCGCGACCTCCTGTGCCGTCGACCCGCGGGTCACGCGCAGCACCGGAAGGTCCGCGGCGCGAGCGGTCGCGGGCGCCCCCGTCCTCCCCGAAGCGACCGGAGCGGACGCCGGCGGCGTCGACGCGACCGCGGGTGACGCCGCAGAGGCGGCGGCGGCGGCGGCCGACCCGTTCCCGCTGGGCGTGAGCACCTGCTCGGCGGCGGCCGCACCCTCGGCGGACGAGGGAGCGGCGGGGGCGTCCTCGGCGGCCTTCGACTCGGGCTCCGGAGTGACCTTTCGCTTGGTCTCGAGCTTCTTCGGGCGGGCCTTCGGCAGGGGCTCCTCGCGCGCCTCGCGGATCTTGGCCTCGGGTACCGCCTTGCCGCCCGACGCGCGCAGGCGCGAAACGGCCTGGTCGGGCACCGAGGACGACGCCGTCAGCCCGTCGATCCCCATCTCGCTGAGCGACGCCAACAGATCCTTGCTGGCGACGCCGAGCTCCTTCGCGAGTTCGTGCACCCTCACGTTCTTCAGCGCCCTTCGTCGTCGGAACGGTCGTTCGGACCGGCGTCTGCCGTCGGCCGAACGGCCTCTCGTAGCCTAGCGGCTCCGTCTGCGTGCGAACCGCGCGCCGTCAGCCGCAGCGCCTTGGCGAGTGACCCGCGTCGCAGGGCCTCGTCCACGCATCCCTGCGCCCGGTGCACGTACGCACCGCGCCCGGCCGCGCGGCCGGCCGGATCCGGCGCGAACGCACCGTCGCTCGAGGCGACCCGGAGCAGCTCACCCTTCGGTGAGCGCGCTCCGCAGCCGACGCACGTGCGAACAGGGTCCGGCCCGCGACCGCTCACTCCGCCGGCGCGGACTCCTCCACGACCACCGGGTCCACGGCGGCCGCCGATGCGGCCTCGGCGTCGGTCGCCGTATCGGCCGCGGCCGCGACGTCCGTGGAC
>JBKPTC010000075.1:0-20485 GCA_046735355.1 bacterium | reverse complement strand
GGTGGCGGCGCTGCTCGGGCTGCTGGCGGCGGCGGTCTACGGCGTGCGCCGGCGCCGGCTCGAGGTGCGCATGCTCGACGCGGTCGGGATGTCGCGATCGTCGTTCGGCGCGCGCTCGGCCGTCGAGGCGGCGATCCCCGTCGTCGCCGGCGTCGCGGCCGGATGCACGATCGCGCGAGCGCTCGTGGTCGCGTTCGGCGCATCGTCCACGATCGACGCGTCCGCACTCGGCGACTCGATCGTCGCGGCGACCGTCGCGGCGGGCGCGGCGCTCCTGCTGTTCGGGGTCGGCGCGGCGGTGTCGATGCGCGACGCGTCGACCGACCGACTCGAGCGCGCCGAACCGTCCCTCGGCACGCGGATCCCGTGGGAGGTCGCCGCGCTGGCGCTCGCCGGGATCGCGTACTACGAGATCGTCCACGGCGCGGGCCGCAGCGTCGTCGTTCGCGGCGGCGCGGTTCGGATCGACGCGTTCGTGCTCCTGTTCCCGGTGCTGTTCATTCTCGGCGGGGCAGGCGTGCTGATCCGGCTCGTCGTCGGCGCGCTCCGGCGCGTCCGCGAGCGCGCGGGGAGCTGGCCCGTCGCGGTGTATCTCGCGGCCCGGCGCCTGTCCGCGGCGTCGGGTGTCGCGCTGCTCCTGATGACCTCGGTCGCGCTCGCTGTCGGGATCCTCGTGTACTCCGCGTCGATCGGTGACTCGCTCGGCGCGGCGACCGCGGCCAAGGCGCGCCTCGGCGTCGGCGCCGACGTCGCGGCCACGGCCCCGCAGCCGATGTCGTTCCCGCCGGCGCGCGGCGTCGTCGCGACGAACGTCGTCCGGGTGCTCGCGACGTCGGAGCCGGGCGGCGGACAGGCGACGCTGGTCGGTGTCGACCCGTCGAACTTCGCCGAGGTCGCCTTCTGGGATGACGCGTTCGCGGCCCGCCCCCTGCCCGATCTCATGGGCGAGCTCGCATCGGGCGGCGCGGCGCTGCCGGTGCTCCTCGACGGGGGCGGGGCATCGGTCTCGTCGATCGACGTCGGCGGGTTCACGCTCCCGGTGCGCGTCGTCGCGACGACCTCGGCGTTTCCCGGCCAGGGCCCCGGAACCACGCTGGTCGTGTCGACCCCGCGGTTCGAGCGCGCGCTGGCCGGCCGCGGCCTCGGGCTTGACGACGTGGGGACCGAGGTCTCGGTGTGGGCACGCGGTCGAACGGGTCGAGCGGTCGCGTACCTCGAGGGTCTCGGCGTCCCGACCGGATCGATCGAGACCGCCGACACGTTCGTCCGAGCGCCGAACTTCCGCGCGATCTCGTCGTCGTTCGGGTTCATGGAGCTGCTCGGCGTGCTCGCCGCGCTCGTCGCGATCATCGGGGTCGTCCTGTACCTGCAGGCGAGGCAGCGCGCGCGGCTGATCGCGTACGGGATCGCGAGCCGGATGGGGCTGTCGCGCCGCGAACACCGCGCGAGCGTCGTCCTCGAGATCGGCTCGATCCTGCTGGTCGCTGCCGCCATCGGCGCCGTGCTCGCAGTGATCGCGAGCGGGGCGATGTCGCCGTGGGTCGACCCGCTGCCGACGGTGGCGCCGGCTCCGTCGTTCCGAACGCCCGGCGTCGTGCTGCTCGCGGTGGCGTTCGGCGTGCCGCTGACGGCGCTCGTGGGCGGCGCCCTCGTGCAGCGGCGGACCGACCGCTCGAGCGTCGCGGAGGCGCTGCGCTATGCGGGTTGAACGGACGGGGGCCGACGACGGCGCCACGGCCGCGTCGTGCGATGGCGTCGTTCGCGTGTACGGCGGCTCGGGCGCGGACGTCTTCGCGCTGAAGGGCGTCGACGTCGACGTCCCGGCCGGCGCGGTCACCGCGATCGTCGGCCCGAGCGGCTCGGGAAAGTCGAGCCTGCTTCGGATCCTCGGCGCATTCGACCGACCGACCGCCGGGCGCGTCCGGATCGGCGGCATGGAGACGACCGCGCTTCCGGATCGGCGGCTCCGCGAGATCCGCCGGCGCCACGTCGGGTACGTGTTCCAACGTTCCGCCGAGAACCTCGTCGCGTACCTCTCGGTCGACGACCATCTCCGCGAGTCGGCTCGGATCCGGCGTGCGGGCGCCCGGTCCGCGGACCGCGCGCGAGTGCTCCTCGGCGCGCTCGGACTCGAGGGGCGCTCGCGCCACCTGCCGCACGAGCTGTCCGGCGGCGAGCAGCAGCGGCTCGCGTTCGCGGCCGCCGTCGTCGGCGAGCCCGCGCTCGTCGTCGCGGACGAGCCGACCGGTGAGCTCGACGCGTCCTCGGCCGCCGCGCTGATCCACGCGGTGCGGTCGCTCGCGTCACGCGGCACGGCGTTCGTCATCGCGACACACGATCCGGCGGTCGTCGCGGCCGCCGATCGGACGTACCACCTTCGGCACGGCTCGCTCGAGGCCGAGTCCACGACGGGCGGGCCGCTGTCCGTGATCGACGCGGCGGGAAGGATCCAGCTGCCGGCGACGTGGCCCGAGCTGTTCCCTGACGCGCGAGCGCGCATCGAGGTCGAGGACGACCACATCCGGATCGTGCGGCCGTGACCGCGTCGACGATCGACACCGAGACGCTCCTTGCCGTGCGTGGCGTCGGCAAGACCTACCGCCGCGGACCGGAGACCGTCCACGCGCTCCGCGAGGTGTCGTTCGACCTCCGCTCCGGCGAGGTCGTCGCGCTCGTCGGGCCGTCGGGCTCGGGCAAGACAACCCTGCTGAACCTGCTCGCGGGATGGGAGAGGCCCGAGGCCGGGGAGCTGCGGTGGCGTGGCGAGCCGTTCGACGGTCGGACCAAGCCGTGGTCCGAGATCGCGATCGTCCCGCAGGACATCGCATTGCTCGACGAGCTCCCGAACGGCGAGAACGTCCGGCTGCCGATCCGACTCCGCGGCGGGGAGGTCGACTCGCGACACGGCGGCGGCGTCGACGCGCTCGTCGAGCTTCTCGGGATCCGACCGCTCCTCGACCGCATGCCGGCCGAGGTCTCGCTCGGCGAACAGCAGCGCATCGCGATCGCGCGCGCGCTCGCCCTGCAGCCGTCGCTGCTCGTCGCGGATGAGCCGACCGCGCATCAGGACGAGGCCTCGACCGAGCGCGTCGTCTCCGCGCTGCGTCACGCCGCTGTCGAAGGAACGTCGTGCCTCGTCGCGACGCACACCGAGGAGGTCATCGGTTCGACCGACCGCGTGCTGTCGATCCGCGACGGCCGTGTCAGCAACGGCCGTGTCAGCAACGGATTGACAGGTTCGTTCGATCCCCCGTAGCGTCGCCCGATCGTTGCGCCGTCCGAAAGGCGTTGCGCCGTGCCGAACGAGGACACCTCCAACCTCCGTTCGGTCACGCGCGCGCTCCGGTCGCTCGAGCTGATCGGCGAGGCCGGCGAGCTCGGCGTCACCGAGCTCGGACGGCGGCTCGGCGTCCACAAGGCGACGGCGTCCCGTCTCGCCGCCACGCTCGCCGAGCACGGATTCGTCGAACGCGATCCCGTGACCGAGCGCTACCGCCTGGGGTTCGCGCTCGTCGCCCTCGCCGGCTCGGCGATGTCGAACCTCGATCTCGTCCGAACAGCGCGTCCGCTGCTCGAGGACGTCGCCGAGCGGACGCGCGAGACGGTGAATCTCGGCGTGCTGGCGGGCGACGCCGTGGTGTATGTCGACCAGGTGACGGGGTCGCGCTCGATCGTCGCCGTGAACTGGGTCGGACGGCGAACGCCGCTGCACGACACGTCCAACGGAAAGGTGCTGCTCGCGTTCGCGAGCGAGGCCGACATGGAGCGAGTGCTCGCCTCGCCGCTGGAGCGCGCGACCGCCCACACCGTCACCGACCCCGACGAGCTTCGCGCGCAGCTCAAGCTCGTCCGCGAGCGCGGATGGGCGCAGACGCTCGAGGAGCTCGAGGACGGCCTCAACGCGGTCGCGGCGCCGGTGCGGGATGCCGACGGCGCGGTCGTCGCCGCGCTGAGCGTCTCGGGACCGGCGTTCCGGATGTCGTCCGTCGACCTGCCGAGGATCGCGCGGCTCGCGGTCGACGCGGCGAACGCCGTCTCGCAACGGCTCGGATACGTCCATCGCAGGAGGACGGGATGACGACCGACTGGGATCGCTACGCCCGTCCGGCCGGGTCGATGATCGAGGCCGTCGGCCGCACCCCGATCGTGCATCTGCGCAAGACGCTCGCCGAGCCGCAGGCGCTGTTCGCGAAGGTCGAGTGGTACAGCCCGACCGGCTCGGTGAAGGACCGAATCTACTCGTTCATCATCCGCCGCGCCGAGGAGCGCGAGGAGCTCCGCCCGGGCATGACGATCCTCGAGGTCACGACGGGCAACGCGGGCATCGCCTGCGCCGCCGTCGCCGCGATGGAGGGGTACCCGTGCACGATCGTCATGCCGGAGGGCATGAGCGAGGAGCGCAAGAAGCTGATCGACGCCTACGGCGCGACGCTCGTCACGACACCGGGCGGCGAGTCCGACATCGAGGTCGCGCTCGCCAAGAAGGACGAGATGGTCGCGAACGAGCCGCACAAGTACTACGTCCCGGCCGAGTTCGACAACCCGGACAACACGCTCGCGCACGAGCGGACGAGCGCGCCCGAGCTGTGGGAGCAGATGGACGGGCGCATCGACGCCGTCGTCGCGGCGCAGGGGACGGGCGGCTGGATCAGCGGCGTCGCGAGGTACGTCAAGCGGCAGGATCCGAAGGTGCAGGTGTTCGCAGCCGAGCCGGCCGAGTGCGCGCTGATCTCGGAGCGTCAGTGGGGGACGCACGGCATCGCCGGCATCGGCGACGGGATCGTGCCGGCAAACCTCGACCTCGCCGCGATGGACGGGATCGTCACGGTGTCCACCGACGAGGCGCTCGACACCGCGCGGAGGCTCGCGCGCGAGGAGGCCGTGCTGTCCGGCCCGAGCGGCGGCTGCAACGTGGCGGCGTGCCTGAAGGTCGCGGCGAAGCACCCGGAGCTCGAGCGGATCGCCACGCTGATCCCCGACAGCGCGATGCGGTACTTCAGCGGCCCGCTGTTCGGCGAGCGCGTGTACGTGGACGTGCCCGACCGCGAGGCAGAGCTCGACCCCGAATCGATCGCGCGGCTCGACGAGCACGCCCACCGCCTCGAAGTGATCCACTAGTCTGTCATGGACTAGCGGCGTGGACTACCGGCTCGAGCCGTTCGACCGCGCCCACGCGCCGGCCGTGCTCTCGTGGGCTCGCACGCCCGAGGAGCGCGAGGCGTGGGCCTCGATCGCCGACCCCGAGCCGGACGTCTCGATCTTCGATAGGTGGCACGCCGACGAGGACGTGCGACCGTTCGGTCTCTTCGAGGGCGATCGTCTGGTCGGCTACGGCGAGATCTGGCTCGATCCCGAGGAGCACGAGGCCGAGCTCGCCCGCCTGATCGTCGACCCGGCCGAGCGCGGTCGCGGCGTCGGTCGCGCGATGGTGCGTTCGCTCGCCGAACGCGCTCGAGAGCTCGGCTTCGACGACGTCTGGCTTCGCGTCGTGCCGGAGAACGAACGCGCGATGCGCGCGTACGCCGCCGCCGGCTTCGTTCGCGCAACGCGGGATCAGGAGTCCGAGTTCAACGAGGGCCAGCCCCGCGCGTACGTCTGGATGCTGCTCGAGCGCTAGACGCGCCCGAGCTCGCCCTCGACCGTTAGGCGCACCGCCGCCTCGAGATCGCGTGGCGCGTACCCGAGCTCGCGCCTCGCCTTCGCGTCGCTCGCCCAGTACGAGACCCTGCCGGTCTTGATCGTCTCGCGCAGGTTCGGTCCCTGGTCGAACACCTTGCCGAGGACGCGGCCGAACGGAACGCCCAGCTTCATTATCGACGGTCCCATCGACAGCCGGGGCGGCCGTCGGCCTGCCGCGCGCGCCGCCAGCGCGACCACCTCGCCGAGCCGCGTCGGCTGCCCGCCGAGAACGTACGACTCGCCGAGGGTGCCGCGCTCGTGCACCGCGACGATGCCGTCCGCGACGTCGTCGACGTACGCGACCGTGATCGCGAAGTCCGGCAGGAACACGACCGGCAGCCTGCCCGTCGCGGCCTGCCGGATCAGCGTGCCGATGTTCGACCCGTCGCCCACCGATCGTGACGGTAGGCATGGCGATCGCGATCGGCAGGCCGGATCCGATGCGTTCGAGCGCCGCCTGGTGCGCGAGGTACTTCGTCTCGTCGTAATAGGAGACGAACGCCGCGTCGGCCGGGCGCTCGTACGTCTCGTCGACGACCACGCCGCGCGAGTCACCGAACACGTTCGCCGTGGAGACGTAGGTGATGCGCTCGGCGCCGGCCGACGCCGCCGCGTCCAGGACGTTCGCCGTGCCGAGCACGTTCGCCTCGAACATCGCCTCACGGTCGGACTTCGGCACGCCGATCTTGAACACGCCTGCGTTGTGGATCACGCCGTCGGACCCCTTCATGTGCTCGCGGAGTCGTCCGGCGTCTGACACGTCCCCCTCGACGAGCTCGCACCCGAGCGCCTCGAGCGCCGCGCCTTTCGACGGCGCGCGAACCAGCGCGCGAACCTCGTGCCCGCGACGGCGCAGCGTCCGCGCGAGCGCGGTGCCGATGAATCCCGTTCCGCCGGTCAGATAGATGCGCACGGTCGCGTCGGATGCTATCGGCCGCGGCTCCGTCCGATGTATCCGAGATGCGTGTGCCCGAACGCGTCGTCGTACTTGAGGCCGTACCCGAGCGCGCGGTCCATGCCGATGTGCGCGAACCAGATGAACCCGATCGACAGCACGACCGCCGACCCACCGACCACGCCGATCGCGACCACGGCCGCCGGGCCAAGGTACGTGTGGAGCGCGTTGTAGCTCCACGCGCCGATCCGCGATCCCGCCAGGTATCCCAACGCACCGACGTCCGGCGCCAACAGCAGGAGCGCGAACAACCACCACGAGGACCCGTAGCGTGCGTATGCGAAGACCGACAACGCCAGGAGCACGGCGCCCTCGATTCGAAGCAGGACGCGCGGCGCGGCCCGGACGACCCCGTCACCTGCGGCCGGCTGCGGAACTGGCACGACGGCGGGTCCCGTCATGTCGAGGGACGTACGGTCGCCGCGCCGCGAGCCATCGGATGCATCCACGGATTCTCGTCCAAACGGACGCGCGATGCGATCGCGTGTGCGGTTCTTGAACGGTCGTTCAGGGCTCGGCGTATGCTCCGCGCCTGGAGGTGAGGCGACCCGTGGCGTATCCCATGACCGACGAGGACCGGGCGATCCAAGACAGGATGCGTCGATTCGTCGACGAGGAGCTGATCCCGTTCGAGGTCGAGGCCGAGATGAACGGCGGCGTGATCCCGGACGACGCGATCGAACGGCAGAAGAAGCTCCTGAACGAGATGGGCCTGTCGGCGATCAACATGCCGAGGGACCTCGGCGGCGACGGCCTCTCGATGTTCCAGCAGGTCCTCGTGAGCGAGCAGATCGGGCGCGTGACGAACGGCCTCGGGTGGGTCCTGCACACCGGGCCGGAGTGGGCGCTCGGCGTGTTCACCGACGATCAGGTCGAGCGGTACCTGAAGCCGATCGTGCGCGGCGAGCTGTCCGAGTGCTACGCGATCACCGAGCCGGGGGCCGGGTCCGACGTCGACGCGATCGAGGCCACGGCGCGCCGCGACGGCGACGGATACGTCCTGAACGGCCGCAAGTGGCACGTCACGTCGTTCAACAAGGCGCAGCTCGTCATCTTCCAGGGCCGGCTGGTCGGCGGCGAGCACGAGGGCGAGCACGCGCTGTTCATCGTCGACAACCCGACGGCGGGCATGATCGTGGTCGACAACCCGCCGTACTCGCACACGTTCTCGCACCATCACGCGATCCTCGACTTCGAGGACGTGCGCGTCCCGGCGTCCAACCTGATCGGCGCCGAGGGCGACGGCATGGGGTTCACGTACGCGTGGTTCCGCTACGAGCGGCTGATGATCGCGGCTCGATGCTGCGGCGCCGCCGAGCGGCTGATCGACGAGGCGACCGCGTTCGCGAAGGAGCGGGTGCAGTTCGGGCAGCCGATCGCCGAGTTCCAGGCGATCCAGCACATGCTCGCGGACTCGGTGACCGAGCTGTGGGCGGCTCGGCTCATGACGTACCGCCTCGCGCAGGAGATCGACGACGGCGCCGACGTGAAGATCCAACACGCGCACTGCTCGATGGCCAAGCTGTACGCGAGCGAGATGGCCAACCGCGTGGCCGACCGCGCGGTGCAGATCTTCGGCGGCCGCGGCTACATGCGCGAGAACGTCGCCGAGCGCTTCTACCGCGAGGTGCGCGTCGACCGCATCTGGGAGGGCACGAGCGAGATCCAGCGGAACATCGCGTTCGCCCAGCTCGCGAAGCGCGGCGCCCGCGAGCTCGCGGGATGACTCGGGTGCCCTTTCAGGGGGCGTAGATCGCCGGGCGATACCGCGGCCGAGGGATCGGCCGGCCCTCGGCCCGGGCGGTCGCCAGCCATGCCGCCTTCGCTTCGTTGACGGCGGTGACGGCTTCCTCGGGAGTCGTCCCGAAGGCAGAGCACCCCTCGAGGTCGGGGATGTCCGCGATGTATCCGCCGTCCTCCTCGCTCCAGAAGACGTTGATGTGGTAGTGCTTCACGGCCGCTCCTCCAGCGTCAAAGAGTAGCGCTCGACGAGCCTCAGGAACTGCCGTATCTGGTACGGCTTCGCGTGGCCGTCGACGTTCTGGAGGTTGAGAACTCAGGGATCTCGGCGTAGCCGAATATGTGGTGACTCCCCGTCGCTCGCTTCCGTTCGAACCCGAACGCCTCCACGAGTGCACACATGTCGTTGAACGCGACGTTCCGGACGGATCCTCGAACGACGCGTCGGAACAGTCGCCGAGGATCCATGCGCGCCACCGTACCGGTCGACTACGATATGCGTTCCGGCGCGCGTCCAGCGGCATGCCGCAGGTGAGGTCGTGTCCGTCTGCGAGACTCGTCGGCGTGCGACGCGCGACGGTTGTGCTCCTGTTCGGCGCGATCTTCTCCGCCGAGCTCGGCTGGGCGGGGATCTCGCCGCTGCTGCCGTCGTTCCAGCAGCGGTACCACCTGACCGACGTCGCGGCGGGGCTGATCGTCGCGGTCGCGTCGGTCGGAATCCTGCTCGTCAGCCTTCCGGCGAGCGCGCTCGCGAACCGGTTCTCCGTCCGGACGCTGACGCTGTGCAGTCTGGCCGCGCTCGCGATCGGGAACCTCGGCGTCGGGCTCTCGGGCTCGTTTCCGGCGCTGCTCGCCGGACGGTTCGTGTTCGGCATCGGGCTCGGGGCGATGTGGGTGACGGCGACCGCGTGGCTCCACGAGGCGAGCGCGGAGGGCGCGCGTGCGCTCGCGCTCACGACGTCGGTCGTCGGCGCCGGAAGCCTGATCGGGCCGGCGGTGACCGGAGCGCTCGGCGAGCGCTACTCGCTCGGCACGCCGTTCGTCTTGCTCGGCGGGGTGGTCGGGCTGATGCTGCTCGCGCTCGCGATTGTGCCGACCCACGGGGGCCGAACCGTCGAACCGGGCCCGCCGCTCCGTGAGATGGTTCGCGACGCGCGCGCCGACGTGATGATGGTCGCGAGTCTCGTGCTGACGCTTGCGGTCGCGCTGATGTGGATGAGCGCCGAGCTCCTCACGCCGCTCCGGCTCGCCGACCACGGCTTCAGCGCGTCGAAGATCGGGCTCGTCTTCTCGGCGGTGTCGATCGTGTTCGTCATCACGAGCGCGGTCACGTCGCGCCGCGCCGAGCGCTACGCCACGATCCGGCTGTCCGCCGCGTGGACGCTCGCGTTCGCGGTGTGCGTGCTGATCGCGGTGACGGGAACCGCGCCGGTCCCGACGATCGTGTTCCTGCTCGCGATGGGCGTTACGACCGGCGTGTTGGTGGCGCTGACGTATCCGCTGGGGGTCGCGGGCGCGGCCGAGGGCGGGTTCAGCGTCGCGGTCGTGGGGGCGCTGATCAATCTCGTGTGGGCCGTGTCCGGTCTCGCGGGGCCGATGATCGGCGGTACGGCGGCGCAGTTCGTCGACGATCGCGTGTGGTTCCTCGGGCTCTCGGTGTTCGGGTTCGGCGCCGCGGCGTGGATGTGGCGGCGGCGCACAACACCGGCAGTGGTCGCTCCGACAGCGGCCGCGGAGACGTGATCCGCGTCACGCCGCGCTTCCTCGAACGAAGATCCCGGCCGTCGTTCCGGTGGCGCGCCGGTCCGGACCGGATTACCGTAGCCGCAGATCGGACGCGTCCTCGATGGCGGAGGGAGTCGGATGGCCAGGGTCGGGATGACGATGACTCCGGGTGGTGTTGTCGCCTCGGCGGCGTCGACCACGGCCTCGGCCGGCCGCCGCGGGGATCGCTCGGCCGTGATCGGACTGCTCGAAGACGTTCCCCTCTTCTCGGGGTTGTCACGCCGGCACCTTCGTCGGATCGCGTCGTTGGCTGACGAGGTGCGCTACCGGGACGGCCGCGTCATCGTCGAGGCCGGGCTCCCAGGATCGGCCTTCTACGCGATCGCCAACGGCCAGGCCAAGGTGTACCGGTCGAAGATCCCGACCGGTCGGGCGATCGCCCGGCTCGGGCCGGGCGACTTCTTCGGCGAGATGTCGCTGATCGACGGCGGCCCTCGTTCAGCGACCGTCGTCGCGGACGGGGACGTCCTCGCGGTGCGATTGTCGCGTGCGGCGTTCAAGAAACTCGTGAGCAAGGAGCCGTCGGTCGCGCTCGCGATCATGTCACAGCTCGCGGGAAGGATCCGTCGCGGCAGCGCGACGGAGTGATGGTCGGAGCAGCGTCTCGCTCGCGGCTCGTGCGTCAGCCGCGAAGCATCGCGCGCGCGATGACGTGGCGGTGGATCTCGCTGGTGCCGTCCCAGATGCGTTCGATGCGCGCGTCGCGCCAGAAGCGCTCGATGGGCGCGTCCGCCACGACGCCCATCCCGCCGAAGATCTGCACCGCGTTGTCGGTCAGCTGTCCGAGCATCTCGCTCGCGTAGAGCTTGGCCATCGAGCAGTCGGCGTCCGACGCCTCGCCGCGGTCGAGCTTCCACGCCGTTCGAAGCGTCAGCAGCTCGGCGGCCTCGAGCTCCGTGCGCATGTCGGCGAGCTTGAAGCTCACGCCCTGGAACGAGCCGATCGGCTTGCCGAACTGCTTCCGGTCCCTCGCCCACGCGGTCGCGAGATCGAGCACTCTCCGGGCCCGGCCGACGCAGTTCGCCGCGACCATCACCCGGCCGTCGTGCAGCCAGCGGTTCGCGAGCTCGATGCCCTCGCCCTCGGCGCCGAGCACCTGTCCGTCCGAGACCCGGCAGTCGGTGAACGTCAGCTCGCAGTGGTGGTAGCCGTGGTGGCCGACGGCCCTCGCGCCACGCGTCACCTCGAACCCGGGCGTTCCGCGGTCGACCAGGAACGCGGTGATGCGGTTGCGCGGGCCGCGGTCCGTCTCGTCCGAACCCGTCACCGCGAACACGATCGCGACGTCCGCGACGTCGGCGTTGCTGATGAAGTGCTTCCGGCCGTTCAGCACCCATTCGTCCCCGTCGCGCACGGCCCGCGTCCGGATCCCCATCGGCGCGTCGGAGCCCGAGTCGGGCTCGGTCAGCGCGAAGCACTCGGAGATCTCGCCGCGCGCCGCGGGGAGCAGGTACCGGTCGCGCTGCTCACCCCGGCACGCCATGAGGATCCTCGACGGGCGGCCGACGTTGGTCTGGAGGCCCCAGCTCGTGGCGCCCAGCTCGCGTTCGAGCAAGGCGAGGCCGAGGAAATCGAGCCCGCCGCCCCCGACCTCGGCCGGCAGGTTCGCGGCGTACAGGCCGGCCTCGATCGCGCGGTCGCGGATCCGGCGCGCGAGCTCGGGGCGGACCTCGTCGGTGCGCTCGACCTCGTCCTCGAACGGCATGAGCTCGCGCTTGACGAACGATCGAACGGTGTCGACGAGCATCGCGTGCTCGTCGGAGAGCGAGAAGTCCATCTTCGAAGCGATCAGGCGGTGGCCGGCTCGAGCTCGAAGCCGAGCTCGCGCGCCGCGACCTCCCACACCGCTCGATGCATGCGGTGCGGCGTCACCTGGCTGTCGTTCATGACGACCTGGATCGCGAGCCCGTCGATCAGCGAGCCGACGCGCATCGCGAGCTCGTCGGCGTCGCCCGGGCCGAACTCGCCCGACGCCTGCCCGGCGCGGATGATGTCGGCGATCGACTGACGCCACCGCTGGTCGAGCGCCTCGCGGTCCTTGGCCATCTGCGGATCGCGCAGCGCGCGGACCCAGACCTCGATCCACAGCGCCCACTCGTCCAGACGCCCGTACTCGGGCAGGAACCCGGGGACCGACAGATCCACGAGCCGCTGCAGCTGCTCCTTGGCGCTCGGGATGCGGCGGATCTCGCGCGACATCCGGAGATAGAACTGGTCGTTGGCGTACGTCAGCGCCTCGGACAGCAGCCGGTCCTTGGACTCGAAGTAGTACAGGATCAGGCCGGGCGACACGCCGGCCTCCTCGGCGACGTCCGAGATGCGCGTCTCGGCCAGACCGCGCTCGGTGATCACGCGCGCCGCGGCGTCGAGGATCTCCTGGTGACGGTCCTTCTGTGGCCGTGGCTGTGGCCTTGGCTGCGGCCTTGGCTGCGGCCGTGACTGCGGCCTGGGGCGCGTCGACACCGAGGGTCCCTTCCTGTTCCTGTCCGCCGGCCCGGCCTCGTCGGGCGTCCGTTCCTGAACGGCGGTCAAACGGGCCGCCCCGTCTGAACGGGGATTCAGCGCACGATACCGGGTTTCTCCGGCGTGTCAACGCGACGAGCAGGG
This sequence comes from bacterium, assembly GCA_046735355.1. Taxonomy (GTDB): domain Bacteria; phylum Actinomycetota; class UBA4738; order UBA4738; family HRBIN12; genus DATAEU01. The sequence goes on along the minus strand of JBKPTC010000075.1, from coordinate 7,719 downwards.
GTCGCGGCTTGACCCGTCGTTCAAACGTGCGGGAGAATGCCGCGTCATCGTCCCGGCAGGGGCGCACGCCGGACGACGCCCGCGTACACGGGCTCGCGGAGCAGGGGAAGGAGTGCACGGCCGATGGCCATGAACGCCTATGACGTCATCGTGATCGGTGGCGGCCACAACGGTCTGATCAGCGCGGGGTTCTTCGCGAAGGCCGGAGCGCGGACGCTCGTCCTGGAGGCGCGCGACCGCACGGGCGGCGCCGCCGACACCAGCAGCCCGTGGCCCGACCACCCGGACTTCAAGGTCTCGACGTACTCGTACGTCATGAGCCTGATGCCGCCGACGATCATCCGCGAGCTGCAGCTCGAGCGGCACGGCTACAACGTCGTTCCGTTCGGCCCGTACTACCAGGCGTATCCGGACGGGCGCGCGATCAAGATCTACGCGGACGACGCCGCGAAGTCGTACCAGAGCATCGCGCAGTTCTCGAAGAAGGACGCCGACACGATGCCGAAGTGGGAGGCGTGGCTGAAGAACGTGGCCGACGTCCTGGGTCCGCTCCTGCTGCAGGTGCCGCCGAAGCTCGGCTCGATGGCGCCCGCCGACCTGCTCGACATGGCGCGAACGGCGTGGAAGACGCGCAAGCTCGGCGTTCGAGGCGTCGGCGACGTCACGCGGCTGTTCACGATGAGCGTCTCGGACCTGCTGAACGACTGGTTCGAGTCCGACGCCGTCAAGGGCATGTTGGCGGTGAACGGCATCATCGGCACGTGGGCCGGCCCCGACGAGCCGGGCACCGCGTACGTGATGCTGCATCACTCGATCGGCGACGTCGGCGACGGCCACCTCGGATCGTGGGGCTACCAGCAGGGTGGCATGGGCGCCGTCTCGGCGGCGTGCCGCCGCGCCGCGGAGTCGTTCGGCGCCGAGGTCCGGACCAACGCCAAGGTGAGCAAGATCCTGACGCAGAACGGGCGCTTCGTCAGCGTCTCGCTCGCGAACGGGGAGGAGCTCCGCGCGCCGGTCGGCGTCACGACGATCCACCCGAAGATCGCGTTCCTCGACCTCGTCGACCGCAACCAGCTGCCCGAGACGTTCGTCAGCGACATCGAGAGCTGGAAGACGCGCTCGGGCGTCGTCAAGATCAACGTCGCGATCAGCGAGCTGCCGGACTTCATCGCCGATCCCGGAACCAACCAGCAGGACCATCACACCGGATCGGTCGAGCTCTGCTTCTCGCCGCAGTACGCGGAGGAGGCGTTCCAAGAGGCGCACATGCAGCACAAGGCGTCGACGCGTCCGTTCGTCGACGGCGTGATCCCGACGACGCTCGACAAGCACCTGATGCCCGAGGGCGTGCACTTCTTCTCGATGTACACGCAGTGGGCGCCGCACGAGTGGAGCAAGGAGCCGCACCGCAAGGAGCTCGAGCAGTACGCCGACCGGATCTTCGACATCTACACGGAGCTCGCGCCGAACTTCAAGAGCTCGGTGATCGACCGGCAGATCATCGGCCCGTACGACATGGAGCAGGACGTGGGCCTGATCGGCGGGAACATCTTCCACGGCGAGCTCTCCGTCGATCAGCTGTTCCACATGCGGCCGGCGCCCGGGTACGCCGACTACCGCACGCCGATCAAGGGCCTGTACCACGGCTCGTCGGCCACGCACGCGGGCGGCGGCGTGACCGGGATCCCGGGCTGGCAGGCATTCCGCCAGGCCAAAAAGGACAAAGCCGTCGGCGCGAAGAAGCAGCAGTAGCGCCCCGCCCGTGATCGACGTGGACGCCGAGGCTTCCAGGGCCGCGGCCGTTCGGCGGATGCTCGAGGCGCGTTCGATCGCCGTCGTCGGCGCGAGCGTGCGCGAGGGCTCGGTCGGCCACCAGAGCCTGATCGAGATCCGTGACGGCGGGTTCGACGGCCGCGTCTTCCCGGTGAACCCGAAGTACGACGAGGTGCTCGGGTGGCGGTGCAACCCGAGCGTCGGCGAGATCGGCGACCCGGTCGACCTCGTGATCCTCGGCGTGGCCAACGCGCTGCTCGAGGACCAGCTCCGCGCCGCGGCGGAGGCCGGCGCCGGGAGCGCCGTCATCTTCGCGAGCGGCTACGAGGAGCCGCGCGCGGGCGTGCCGCCGCTCACCGAGCGCCTGGGCGCGATCGCCGCCGAGGCCGGGATGGCGCTCTGCGGCGGCAACTGCATGGGCTTCGCGAACATCGCCGAGCGGACGCGCGCGCTCGGGTTCTACGAGCCGAAGGACCTCGAGCCGGGGGGGCTGGTGTTCATCAGCCACTCGGGCTCCGCGTTCTCGGCGATGCTCCACAACGGGCGCGGCCTCGGGTTCGACCTCGCGGTGTCGGCGGGGCAGGAGTTGGCGACGACGGCGGCGGACTATCTCCTCTACGCGCTCGAGCGTGAGTCGACCAAGGCGGTCGGCCTGTTCATCGAGACGGTGCGTGATCCGGTTCGGTTCGAGCGCGCGCTCGACCGCGCGCGCGAGCGCGACGTCCCGGTGCTCGCGCTGAAGGTCGGGCGCGAGACGCTCACGCGCCGCATGATCAGCGCGCACTCGGGCGCGCTCGCCGGCGAGGACGGCGCGTACGAGGCGCTCTTCGAGAAGCACGGCGTGCTTCGCGTCGAGTCGCTCGACGAGATGGCCGACGCGCTCGCGCTGTTCGCGAGTGGACGCGGGGCCGGCCCCGGCGGCCTCGCGAGCGTGCACGACTCGGGCGGCGAGCGGGCGCTGCTCGTCGACTCGGCCGCGACGGTCGGCGTTCCGTTCGCGAAGATCTCCGACGAGACCACGGCGCGTCTGGCCGATCTGCTCGAGCCGGGGCTCGAGCCCGTGAACCCGCTCGACTTCTGGGGAACCGGCAAGGACGCGCGCGAGGTGATCGTGAGCTCGATCCGCGCGCTGCTCGACGATCCGGACACGGCGGCGCTCGCGTTCGCGGTCGATCTCACCACCGAGGACAGCCCGGACATGGGCTACGTCGGCATGGCGACCGAGGTGTTCCCGGAGACGGACAAGCCGTTCGCGATGCTGTCGAGCTTCTCGAGCGGGATCGATCGGAACGACGTGCGGGCGCTCGAGGCCGCCGGGATCCCGGTGCTCGAGGGCACGATGACCGGTCTCGCGGCGATCCGCCACCTGTTCGAGTACCGCGACCACCGCGCGCTGCCGCGGCTCGAGGGCTCCTCGCCGGCGTCCGACGAGGTTCGCGAGCGGTGGCTCCAGCGGCTGGCGAGCGGCGAGCCGTTCGGCGAGGTCGAGGCGCTCGCGATGCTTTCGGACTACGGCGTGCCGGTCGTCGAGGCGCGTTCGGCGTCGTCGCTCGCCGACGCGCGCGCCGCCGCGATCGAGCTCGGATGGCCGGTCGTCCTGAAGACGGCGGCGCCGGGCATCCAGCACAAGTCCGACGTCGGCGGTGTCCGTGTCGGGATCGCGTACGAGGCGGCGCTCGAGGGGGCGTACTCCTCGCTGGCGTCGCTCGGACCCGAGGTAACGGTCGCGCGGATGGCGCCGCCGGGCGTCGAGGTCGCGCTCGGCATCGTCCGCGATCCGCAGTTCGGGCCGCTCGTGCTGGTCGCGGCCGGCGGCGTCCTGGTCGAGGTCCTCGGCGACCGGCGGCTCGGGATGCCCCCGCTCGACGAGGCGCGCGCGATCCGTCTGATCGACGGGCTGAAGATCAGGTCGCTGCTCGACGGCGTGCGGGGTCAGCCGGCGGCCGACGTGGGCGCCATCGCGCGAGCGGTCGTCGCGCTGTCGTGGCTGGCGGTCGATCTCGGCGAGCGCCTCGACGCGCTCGACGTGAACCCGTTGATCTGCGGGCCCGACGGCTGCGTCGCTGTCGACGCGCTCGTGCTTCCGCGCGGCTGAGCTCGGCGGACGTACGCTTGGCCGGAGTGGTCTCGACCGTCACCAGTCGAACGTCTCGCGCCGCGATCGCCGGCATCGCGCTGTCTTTCGTGCTCGCGATCGGCGTCGGTGTCCTGCGTTGGGCCAACGCCGAGCCGGCCGAGCGGTCCTTCGAGCTCGCCGGGAACGTCGCGTTCGCGATCGTGCTCGCCACGCCGGCGCTGCTCGGGCTGCTCGCGATCCGCGGACGGCCGACGCTGTTCGTCGCCGCGGGGGTGCTGAGCGTCGCCTGCGTCGTGGTCGGGGCGTTCTCGATCGGCCTGCTCTTCGTTCCGCAGGCGGTCCTCTTCTTCGTCGCGGCGCGAGGCGACGCGGCGCCGAGGTCGCGTGGCGCCGTTTCCGCGGCCGTGATCGCGGTCGTTCTCGGCGTGATGGCGTTCGTCGCATTGTTCGCACACGACGACCCCGTCTGTTGGGCGAGGATCGGCTCGACGGGACGGATCGTTCGGGTCGACGCGGAGCGGTTCGTTCGACCGCGCTCGATCTCGATGGACAGCGCAGACCTGCCGCCCGGAACGACCGAGAGCGGGTGCACCAGCGACACGATCTCGGCGCCGGAGGCCGCCACGGCGGTCGCCCTGGTCGCCGCGATGGTTCTCGGGTCGTGGTTCGTCGGCCGACCGAGCTCGACGGATCCGTTCCCGGCGCCGGGCTGAGTCGCGCGTCCCGATCTTCCAGAGCAAGGTCTCGCGTCCGAAGTTGAGCGGGACGGGATGTGTGCGACCCTCGCGCGATCTCGAGTCGGGGGAACCTATGCGACGGACGTTTGCGGTGCTCTGTGCGGCGATCACGCTTCCTCTTGTTCTCGCTTCAGTGACGGCGAGCGCCGAGGACGCTCGGAGCGCGCGTCTTCACGCGGGCGCGCGGCCGGCGTGCACGATCATCGGTACCAATAACGGCGACAATCTCGACGGAACGCCCGGCGACGACGTCATCTGCGCGAAGGGCGGCTCCGACTCGATCGAGGGCAAGGGGGGCGACGACATCGTCTTCGCCGGCCCGGGAGACGACGGGATCTACGGCGATCGAGGCCGCGACAAGCTGTACGGCCAAGGGGGCGCCGACGGGATCTCGGGAGGACGCGGCGCCGATCGCATCGCCGGCGGACGGGGATCCGAGTCGTGTCTCTACGCCGCAGACGGCGCGAGCACCGACTCGGTGCTGGGTGGCCCGGGGAACGACAACGCTAAGGTGGACTCGGGAGACTCAGTTTCGGGCGTCGAACGGTTCCAGGAGTGCGTCCCGCCGCCGCCGTACTAACGCCCAGTCCGGTTGCGGCTCTCCCGGCGGTGCAGCTTACAGAGCGAGCTTCGCTTGCTCCTCGTGGAGGGCGTCATTCATCATCCTGACAGTCCGGTCGAGCCCCGGGGATGACTCGGCAAACCGATACCAGCTCCCAACGCCCGTTATCCAAAACAGCGTCCCGTCGTTCAGCTCGGCATGCGCCATAAGACGCGCTGTTCCGTGAGGTCGAACAACGAACCGTGAAATCTGATCGTATGGAATCAGGTACGTCTTGAACGGTCGGGCGACCCTGAGGCCATCCGGTGTGAAGTAGGGACCGAGTCTCGCATAGCGCAGCGGGACCGCCGTCATGGCTAGAACGAGAGCGACGCCGGCAAGCCTGCTCGCGACTGTCCAGCCCGGCAGCCACACCTCCGCAACGAGGAGACATGCGAGCAGCACAAATGCCGCGAGATACCCCGGCCAGGGCGACCACCCATACGTGAAGCGACGTACCGGCCGTCTTGTCACAGTGAGTGCTCTGTCGTCATCTCATCCATCCATGACAACGGTGTGTTCTGCCGGAAACTCCCGTCTCATCGAACACCTGTCAGGCTCAGCCTGCAGATTCGGTACCCCGGCGCCGATGACGCAACGGAGCGGCTTAAGCCATATGCCCGCTCACCGAAGTCTTCTCCGACGCGATGGCCAAGCACTCCGCAGATTAGCGCGACAGGGCCAAGCTCAGCGCAAGCAGCAGCTGCGAGCAAGGTTCCAGAGAGAGCCGACCCATGCTTCCACGATGTCCGACCCACCGCCTCGAACACAGAGGCTCGTTCGAGGAGTTGACCGCGGTCAGGTCTCCAACGGCGTCGTGGGCGTACATGACCGTCTCGCGGCCGACGACGTTCGTCGCGGTCGAGGCGAACCCGGCGCCGTCGTACGTGGTGAACCAGTTGGAGGCCACGGTACCCTCGGTCGTCTCCTTGGCCTGCGTCCGGTTCCCGCCGCCGTCGTAGTCGTAGTTCCAGGTCGTCGCGGCCCCGGCGGCGTTCTTGCGTCGCATCCCTTTGTAATGGACGCGATCGTCAGACTGGTCAGTGATCCGCTGACGGAACGCTGAGCACGAACACAGCCGAGTGCTCGCCGAGCGAACCTGTGTTCATGACCGCGGCGAGCTTCGAGGCGTCCGGCGACCACCCGACGCAATCCGCAGCCAGGTCGCTGAGGAGCGTGACCACTTGCGTTCGGACGTCGGCCAACCAGATTCCCGTCGCCCCTCGGTACGTTCCGACGAATGCGAGTTGGTCACCCGCAGGCGACCACTGGAGACAGCGGAGCTCTCGTACGCCGATGACGACGGGTCGAGCGGCGTTCCATTCACGCTCGGCAACGTAGACGTCGGAGGGGGCATTCAACCATGCCACGACCCCTTCGAGTCCAGGGATATCTTTCGCGGCGAACGCAACCCGTGCGCCATCGGGTGAAAGAGTTGGGTCGTAGGCAACTCCGAGCTCCTCGCAGCGCGCCCCTTGGAATCCGGGCCGGAAGTACGTTTCCGTCGACGACTTCTGGCGTTGACCCAGTGTCAAGTTGATCGGTCGCGCACCGTCGTCGCGAGTCCACGCGAAGATGCTGCCGCAGGCTCTATCTCCGACGGATACTTCGGCTCCGCTTTCGTCAGCGGTCAAGACATTCGGTCGTACCACCGAGTCTCCAAAGAGGATCATCGTCGAGTTTGGGACGGTCTTCAGTCGGCCGGTCGCATCGTCGAGCAACGCGAGCGAATTGCGCCACCCGAATAGCCCGCGCGTCGAGCATCTGACGATGAGCATGACGCGTTGAGCCGCAACGACTGTCGGGGATGCCGGATCGGTCTTGACGCACCCGCGCTGTTCGGAAGGGGGATACATCGCAACTCGTCCGGTCGTTGGATCCAGACTTCCCAGAACCCATTGAATGCCGTCGATCGCGTCGAACACGATTTGGTTGTCAGTCACCCACGCTACGGAGGAGATCGTGTTGGAGGTCTCCGTGATCGGTCGCTCAGTCACGTGACCGTCTGATGCCGTGGGTGAGGGATCGTCGACCCGCGCGGGGGTGCATGCCGCGGCGAGAATGACGGAGAGGCAGACCTCGAGCGTGAAGCGAGATCGCGCGTGGATGCTCATCGCCCGTCGAGCTCTATGCCCCGGCACTCGCGAACGCACCCGAACATCAGACGCTACTTGCGGTTCCTCCGTCCGCCCTGTGGCGCTGCAGCAGGTTGTTCAGTTCGTCCACGTACCTGAGGGCGCGGTCTCGTTGACCCGCCTTGGCGTCGCGAGGCAGGCCCCACATCCGGATGGGTCGCCCGTCGGCGAGATGGACCGCCGCAACATGGAAGATCCAGACCGGATCCATGGCGAAGCCGGCTATCTCGTACCACGGGAATACGTGACGCCGTATCGGATTGTAGACACGGACACCAGCGGAGTCTGCGACAACTCGGCTCAGAAGCACTCTCACCGCGACGATGGTGCCTGTGATCGCGAACGGAATCCCGTCGACGCCTTCCTGACCTACAACCGCGAGCATGAGCAACAGGC
>JBKPTC010000074.1:0-30829 GCA_046735355.1 bacterium | reverse complement strand
GCCGTGACGTGATCGACTTCCTCGACGCGGAGGTCCGGGCCGGCGACCTGGTCATCACGATGGGATGCGGCGACGTGTACATGCTCGGTGACGCGGCGCTCGAGCGGATCGGAGCGGACGCGTGAGCGACGCGATCGCGCGCGCGGAGGCGATCCTTCGAGCCGAGTCGGGCGACCGCGTCCGGACGTCGTTCCCGCTGGCACCGCTCACCACGTTTCGGATCGGCGGCCCGGCGGCGCTGTACCTCGAGCCCGAGCGCGACGCGGATCTCGTGGCGGCCGGGGAGGCCGTGCGACAGACGGGCATCCCATTCGTGACCCTCGGCAAGGGCTCGAACGTTCTCGTCGCCGACGCCGGTTTCCCCGGGCTCGTCCTGCGGCTCGGCCGCGGGTACCGATGGGCCGCGCGCGACGGCGATCGCCTGACGGGCGGTGGCGCGATGCCGCTGCCGGCGCTTGCCGGCGTCGCCCTCACCCACGGGTTGGCTGGTCTGGAGTTCGGGATCGCGATCCCCGCGTCGTTCGGCGGCGCGGTGCGGATGAACGCCGGGGCGCACGGATCCGAGCTCGCCGGGGTCGTCGAGCGCATCGAGGTGTTCGAGCTGCTCGCGGGCGCGCGACGCTCGATCGCGTCGTCGGAGGCCGGCTTCCGGTATCGGAACACCGACCTTCCGAGGGACGGGGTGGTCGTCGCGGCCACGACGCTGCTGCGCGTCGGCGACCCCGCCGACATCCGCCGCAGGATGGACGAGGCGCGCGCGTGGCGTCGCCGGACGCAGCCGCTCGCCGAGCCGAACTGCGGAAGCGTCTTCAAGAACCCCCCGGGCGAGCACGCGGCGCGACTGGTCGAGGACGCGGGGCTGAAGGGCTTCCGTGTCGGCGGCGCGTCGGTGTCGACCAAGCACGCGAACTTCGTCGTCGCCGGGCCGGGCGCCACGGCGGCCGACGTGCTGTCCGTGATCGACCACGTACGACAGACCGTCGCGGCCCGAACCGGCATCCCACTCGAACCGGAGGTGCATCTCGTTGGCGATCTCGATCACGCGGCCCGCTGACGCGGCCGTCGATACCGTCGCCGCCGTCCGGCGCGTGCCGACGGCCCGCGGCCGGATCTTCGTCGTGGCGGCGACGGCGTTCCTCGTCGGCGTGACCCTGTTCGCGGTGTCACGGTCTCCGTTGTTCGCCGTCCGGAACGTCGACGTGCGCGGCGGCCACCACCGATCGCCCGCCGAGCTCCTCGCGCGCGCCGGTGTTCCGGACGACGCGAACGTCATCTGGACGGACACCGGCGCGATCGTGCGGCGTCTCGAGGCCGACCCGTGGGTGGCCCGCGCGAGCGTCGATCGGTCGCTCCCGTGGTCGCTGTCCATCCACGTGACGGAGCGCATCGCGGTGGCGGTGCTCGACGGTCCCACGCCCCTGTATCTCGCAGCCGACGGAACGCGGCTCGGCGCGGCGCCCGCCGACACCCGGGTGCCGGTGATCTCGCTTCCGCCGGCGGCGCCCGCCACCGCCGGCATCCCGGGGGAGGGCGCGGGCGTGCGGGCGTTGGCCGCGCTGTCTGCCGGAGTTCGTCACCGTGTGCGACAGGTGCAGGTCGGCGTCGGCGGAACGCTCACGCTGACGCTGCGCGGCGGGTGCTCGGTGGAGCTCGGTCGGGCCGTCGACCTGGCGGCGAAGGCCGAAGCGCTTCGGCGCTTGCTGCGGTGGGAACACTCCACCGGGACGGCGCTGGCGCGCATCTCACTGGTGGCGCCGACGGCCCCGGCCGCTACCCCGACCGGCTGAAGCGCGGCCCGCCGAAGTGTCACCGCGCGCAGCAACGCGTGAGGCGCGTTCGCTTGACGGACCTGCGGTCGGATAGTACGGTGGCCCACCGAACGTCAAGTAGATATAACAATGACGTTGTAGTTGAGGTTCACGGTCCGTTGCAAGGTTGTTGCAAGGTTGGGAGAGGCTCGAACGGCGTTTCCCCAGGTAGTCCCGGGCGACCGGGGTGGAGGCACGTGATGGACACTCCTCAGAACTACCTCGCCGTCATCAAGGTGGTCGGGATCGGCGGCGGGGGCGTCAACGCGGTCAACCGCATGATCGAGGCGGGGCTCCGCGGCGTCGAGTTCATCGCGGTGAACACGGACGCGCAGACGCTGCTCATGTCCGACGCTGAAGTGAAGCTCGACATCGGTCGCGAGACGACTCGAGGGCTCGGCGCCGGATCGGATCCCGATGTCGGACGCGAGGCCGCCGACGAGCACCACGACGAGATCGAGGAGATCCTCAAGGGCGCCGACATGGTGTTCATCACCGCCGGCGAGGGCGGTGGCACCGGAACCGGCGGCGCCCCGATCGTCGCGGAGATCGCCCGCAACCTCGGCGCGCTGACCATCGGCGTCGTCACACGGCCGTTCGGATTCGAGGGCCGCAAGCGAGCGCTCCAGGCCGACGAGGGCATCCAGGGTCTGAAGAAGGCCGTCGACACGCTCATCGTGGTACCGAACGACCGTCTGCTCCAGGTCTCGGATCCCAACACCCCGATGGTCGACGCGTTCCGCATGGCCGACCAGGTCCTATTCCAAGGCGTCGACGGCATCACCTCGCTCATCACGACGCCGGGTCTCATCAACCTCGACTTCGCCGACGTGAAGGCGGTCATGACGGGCGCCGGCTCGGCGCTGATGGGCATCGGCCACGGCGCCGGCGAGGACCGCGCCGAGGACGCCGCGAAGTCCGCGATCTCCTCGCCGCTGCTCGAGTCGTCCATCGAGGGCGCGCGCGGTGTCCTGCTGTCGATCGCCGGTCCGACCGACCTCACGCTGCACGAGGTCAACCGGGCCGCCGACACCATCACGCGGGTCGCGCATCCGGACGCCAACATCATCTTCGGCGCCGTCGTCGACGACGCGCTCGGCGAGGAGGTGCGCGTCACGGTGATCGCGGCCGGGTTCGACAAGCTCAACGAGCGGCCGGCGCATTCGGACAGCCGGATCGGCCGCCTGCTCGAGGAGCCGACGCCGCTGCCGAGCGCGCTGGTGATCGAGGAGCGGGACCGAGCGCCCGTTCCGTCGATCCTCGACGACGAGGACGAGATCTTCCGTCCGGCGCCCGAGAGCGTGTCGTTCGACGCCGAGGAAGACCTCGACATCCCGGACTTCTTGAAGAGCTAGGCCCCGGAGCACCTACTAGAGCACCCAGACGAGGAACCGCCCGCATCGTGGGGCGGGAGGCACGAGCGAGAGGCGTCCTTCCCCCGCCTCTCCGAGTCTCCCGCCCCTCTTTCATACGCGGGGCCTACACGGGCACCGTCGATGCGACGGGCGCGCCTACTCGCGGACCGCGAGGATATCGACCGTCCAGCCTTCCGCCCGGAGGTCCTCGGCGCACGCCTCGGCCGTCGCCAGCGACATCTGCATGACCATCGAGTTGGCGTCGCGTACCGCTCGGAGCTCGACCTGGTCGTATGACCGGCGTTGATCCGGCTCGCGGATGCTCATCGCGTTCCCTTCGTCGGGAACACCCCGGGATCAGGGCCGGGAGCCGCTACGCATCGGAGCCGAGAAGATGGAATGCCCTTGGAGCCCTCAGCGTGCGCGCTCGAGCCTTTGACGTCAACCCGGAACCCCAGTGATGCGGGGGACTATTTCTCCTGGACGTGCCGGCTCGGTGGGTTCGCGGCGCCATCGGATCACGCGTGCTGCTCCGTCCGAAGGATCGGTTCACCGGTCGCGGCGAGGCGCTCCAGCAGATCCGCGGATCTCACGCGCCCGGGGGCCGCCTGGATCGCTCGGGCGTTCCGGCGCATCCGGGCGGCGAGCGCGTCGTCGGCCAGGAGGCGATCGACCGCTCCGAGCAGCCGTTCCTGCGTCCAGTCGTACGTCGGCAGCCGGACGCCGAAGCCGGTCTCGTCGAGCCGCTGGGCGTTGTCGTACTGGTCCCAGAACAGCGGAAGCCCGATCATCGGCAGCCCGAAATGGAAGCCCTCGCACGTGGTGTTGTTGCCGCCGTGCGTGATCAGCAGGTCGCACTGCGGCAGGATCGAGGGCTGCGGCAGGAACTCGTCGCCGTACATGCTCGGGCCGAGCGTCATCTGCTCCTTGAGCGGCCCCATCGACACGACGGCTCGATGGCCGCCGGCCGCGAGAGCGTCGATCAGCCGCTGCATCAGCTCAACGTCCATGCACCCGAGCGACCCCAGCGAGAGGTACACGATCTTGCCGTCGCCCGGCACGTGCTCGGCCACGTCGAACGCCGCCTCGCTCTGCCGCACCGTCGACTGGAGGCGGTGCCACGTCGCGTCGAGCGGCACCGCGCGCTCGTAGTCCGCGATCTCGGGGAACAGGTACATGTTCAGCCATCTGGAGTGCGTGTTGAACTCGTCTGGCGGACACGGCTCGACGCCGACGGAGCGGCGGAAGTCGTTGTGCTCGTCGAGCAGGTCGGCGTGGACGCGGTGATACTCCTCGACGAACGCCCTCCATCCGCCGCGGTCGGCGACCGGAAGTCCCGACAGTGGCGGCGGCAGATCCGGGTCGCGCATCTCGAGCGGGTTCGCCGACACGAACCGCGCCCAGGGGCAGCCCGCGAGCTCGACCGCCGGATAGCCCGTCACGTTGTCCGTGCAGACGGCGTCCGGTCGCACGTCGTCCCAGATCTCCATCAGCCGGTCGTGCGAGTACCGGGCGCCGGCCACGAGCGCCTCCCAGATGGGACGGGTGACGGTCGCCTGCTGCTCGATCGTCGGCTTTCGGAACTCCGGCGCGGTCACCCGGATGAACTCGGCCCACGGATCGGCGGTCGGATCCGCGTTCTCCTCGGGTGGCGCCATCCGCATCACGCGCTCCTCGAAGCCCTTGCCCTCGAGGACGCCCTCGAAGCTGGCGTCGACCACGAAGACGACGCGATGCCCGCGCTCGCGGAGCACCTCGCCGATCGCGACGCAGTTGTTGGTCGGTCCCCACGCGCCGGGCTCGGGAAAGAACACGATCGTCTTGGCGTCGGTCACGGACCGCCTCCTGCTCGGGTGGGGCACATCTTGTCGAACGGCGTCGGAGCCGTCGACCGCTATGCTCGCGCTGTGACCACCGTGAAGTTCCGTCGTGAATCGTTCATTCTTGACCGCTCCTGGTGCTAGACTCCGCCGTCATCGCGTCGAACGTGGCCCGCATCCGCGAGCGACTGGCGGCCGCCTGTGAGCGCGCCGGCCGGGATCCCGAGGAGGTGCGTCTCCTCGCCGCGAGCAAGACGGTCGGACCGGATGCGATCCGCACGGCCGCCGCGGCCGGGGTCCGCGAGTTCGGGGAGAACTACGTGCAGGAGCTCCGAGACAAGCGCTCGATCGTCGACGGCGGCGTGTGGCACTTCATCGGCACGCTGCAGAGCCGCACGGCGCCGCGCGTCGCGGAGCTGGCCGACGTGGTGCAGACGCTCGCGCCGGGCCGCGCAAGCGAGCGTCTCGCCGGCCGCGCGGCGCAGCGCCCGACGCCGCTCGACGCGATGATCGAGGTCGACTTCGCCGGACGCGGATCGGGCGTCGAACCCGACGCCGTCGAGGCGTTCGCGGACGACGTCGCACGGATGCGCGGGATCCGGCTCGTCGGATTGATGACGCTGCCGCCGGTGACGGACACCGCCGGCGACGCGCGACCGTACTTCGCGCGGCTCCGCGCGCTCGGTGAGCGGGTCGAGCGATCGCATCCGGCGGTCGTCCAACTTTCCATGGGGATGTCGCTCGACTACGAGGTCGCGGTCGAGGAAGGCGCTACTATCGTCCGGATCGGAACGGCGCTGTTCGGCGCCCGCCCACCGGCGTGAGCGACGGGGAGGAGCGATGCCAGGCGTGTGGAAGAAGACGCTCACCTACCTCGGGCTCGTCGAAGAGGACGAGTTCGAGGACCTCGAAGAGGTATCCGCGCAGCCGGAGTCGGCGCCCGTTCGTCGGCTGCAGCGCACCCAGCCGGTGCACGACATGACGATGGACATGGAGGCGGAGGGCATCGTCCGCACGATCCCGTCGCCGCGCGCGACGACGGCGTCCGCGTCGTCGATCCACAAGTCAGAGCCGCGCCGCTTCAACGAGGCGCGCGACGTGGCGGACCGGTTCAAGAACGGGATCCCGGTGATCATGAACCTGCAGAGCACCGACGACACCATCGCTCGCCGCCTCGTCGACTTCGCCTCCGGTCTCGTGTACGGGCTCGACGGCAAGATCGAGATGGTGGCCAACCGCGTGTATCTCCTCACGCCGGCCAACATGGAGGTCTCGGCCGAGGAACGCGAGCGACTGGCCGGCAACGACTTCTACAACCAGTTCTGAGACCGGCTGCTCGTATCCGACGTGATCGCGTCCGACAACATCGTCCTCAACGTCCTGTGCGTCGTCGTCACCGTCTACTGGTACGTCCTGTTCGCGTACATCATCCTCGGATGGCTCTTCATGTTCGGGCTGCGGCGTCCGTACTCCGGACCGGGCCGGATACTCCTGGATGCGCTCGACGCCGTGGTCCTGCCGGTGATCCGGCCGCTCGGCCGGCTGATCCCGCCCGTCCGGATCGGCGGCATCGGCCTCGATCTCTCGGTCCTGGTGGCATTCGTTATCCTCATCGTCTTGCAGCGGGCGGTCTGTCGATAGGCGGGGGCATTCGATGAGCGACGAAGAGCAGCCGGCCTCGAGCGGGCGCGGATCGGGTTCGTCTGGCGCGTCTGGCCGGTTGACGCCGCTCGACGTGCAACAGAAGGAGTTCCGCGTCTCGATCCGCGGCTACAACGAGCGTGAGGTCGACGAGTTCCTCGACCGCGTGACCGAGGAGCTGCAGCGGTACGAGGCCGAGGTCATGCGGCTGCGGACCGAGCGCGCATCCGTGGACCCCTCGTCGTTCGACGTCGACGCGGAGTCGGCGCGCATCCTGCGTGAGGCGCGCGATCGCGCCGACGCGATCGTGCGCGAGGCGGAGGCCCGAGCCGCCGGCATCCCGGTTGCGTCCGCGACCGACGCGCGCACCGTGGTGGCGCCGTACCTCAACCGTGAGCGCGAGTTCCTGCAGAGCCTCGGAACGCTCGTGCAGGACCACGCGCAGACCATCAAGACGATGGTCGAGGAGGCGCGGCGGCGGGCCGAGCAGCAGCAGGCGACCACCGCACCACCGGTCGCCGCGACGGCCGCGCAGCCGCAGCCCGCGGCGGGGTCGCAGCCGGCCGCCGATCGGGCGGACGCGGAGTCGTTCGCGTCGCCGGCGGCCGGTGACGACGCCGCTTCGATGACCGAGGCCGGAGCCCCGGATACGTCCTCGACGGACGACGACGCTTCGGCCGACACGGCCGATCGCGAGGTCGTGGTGCTGGCCGACGACGAGGACCGCGTCGGCGCCGCCGCGGAGCGCTCACCGGAGGAACGGACGCCGGAGGGCGCTCGCTCGCTCCGCGAGCTCTTCTGGGGCGAGGACTAACCGCCCCGTTCGACGCGTCGGAGCGTGAGGCGAACGTCCTCGCCCTCGACCGACACCGTGCCCTCGTAGCTCGGATCCGGGAGGGCCGTCTGCCCGAACTCCACCGCGAGCGTCTCGCCGGCCACGTAGGACGCGAACGCGTCGAGCGCGTCCCGAGCGCGCCCACCCGTCTCGATGCCGAGGGCGATGCGGTCGACGACGTCGAGGCCCGCCGCCTTGCGCGCGTCCTGCACCGCGCGGACCAGCTCGCGCGCGAGGCCCTCGAGCCGAAGGTCGTCGGTCAGCTCGAGCTCGAGCGCGACGGTGATGCCACCGTCGGTCGCGACGCCCCACCCCTCGGTGGTCTGCTGCGCGAGCTCCACGTCCTCCGGACCGAGCGCCACGTCCGCGCCGTCGACGGGCACGGAGACGCGATCGCCCGCGGCGAGCCGTGATGCGAGCGTTCCGTCGTCCGCCGCGAGCGCCGACGCGACGCGCTGCACGCCGCTGCCGAGCCGAGGCCCGAGCGTCTTGAAGTTCGGCTTGGCGCGCCAGCGTCCGAAGCGTTCGGCCGACTCGGCGAACTCGACGCGCTTCACGTTGAGCTCGTCGGCGACGAGGTCGAGCAGCGGACGGAGGCTCTCGCGGTCGCCGGGATAGTGGACGACCGCCTCGAGCAGCGGTTGACGGACCCGGACCTTCGCGTCGGTTCGCACCCGCCGCCCGAGCTCGACGATCGAGCGCGCCGCGGCCATCGCCTCGTCGAGGAGCGGGTCGGCCGCATCCGTCACCCGGCTCGGATAGTCCGAGAGGTGCACGGATGCCGGACGGCCGCCGCGTCCGGCGGCGAGGTTGCGCCACAGCTCCTCGGCGACGAAGGGCGTGAAGGGCGCGAGCAGCTGTGCGAGCGTCACGAGACAGGCGTGCAGCGTCGCGAACGCCCTGGCGGCGTCGGCGTCCGAACGACCGCTCGGATCCCAGAACCGACGGCGAGCGCGCCGCACGTACCAGTTGGACAGGTCGTCGACGAACCGCGCGATGCGACGCCCGGCCGTCGTCGCGTCGTAGCGCTCGAGGCCCTCGCGCGCGTGGGCGACGGTATCGGCGAGCTGCGACAGGATCCACCGGTCGAGCAGCGGTCGTTCGGCGGCGGGTGGGGTGTCCGGATCGAAACCGCTCGCGTTGGCGTACGTGACGAAGAACGCGTACACGTTCCAGAGCGTCAGCATGAACTGCCGGACCGTCTCGTCGAGGATCTCCATCCCGACGCGTCGCGCGGCCCACGGGGATCCGTTGGTCAGCAGGTACCAGCGAAGCGCGTCGGCGCCCTGACGGTTCAGGACGTCCCACGGATCGATGACGTTGCCGACGGACTTGGACATCTTGCGTCCGTCCTCGTCGACGATGTGTCCGAGGCACACGACGTTGCGATAGCACTGCGCGTCGAAATGCAGGACGCCCTCGGCCATCAGCGTGTAGAACCACCCCCGCGTCTGATCGATCGCCTCACTGATGAAGTCGGCGGGGAATCGCTCGGCGAACCGGTCGAGCCCGCGCCCGAGGTCCGGGTGGTATCCCCACTGCGCGAACGGCATCGCGCCGGAGTCGTACCAGGTGTCGATGACCTCGGGGACCCGCTTCGACGGCGAGGCGCACGCCGGACAGGGGATCGAGACGTCGTCGATCGCGGGGCGGTGGGGGTCGATCGACGTGACGTCGCGTTCCGCGCGCTCGGACAGCTCCGTGAGCGAGGCGATCGCCGTGTCGTGGCCGTTCGGGCAGCGCCAGATCGGCAACGGCGTGCCCCAGTACCGTTCGCGCGACAGCGCCCAATCGACGTTGTTCTCGAGCCAGTCGCCGTACCGCCCGTGCTTGATGTGGTCCGGATACCAGTTGACCTCCTCGTTCACGCCGAGGAGCCGCTCTTTGACCGCCGTCGTGCGGATGTACCAGGAGCTGCGCGCCATGTAGATGAGTGGCGTCGCGCACCGCCAGCACAGCGGATAGGTGTGCTCGATCGTTCCCGCGCGCAACAACAGCCCTCGCTCCCGCAGGTCCGCGGTGATAAAGGGGTCCGCGTCCTTGAAGAACAGCCCCCGGACGAACGGCGGCGCGAGGTCGGTGAACCGGCCCTCGCCGTCGAGCGGCTTAAACACCGGCCACCCCTCGCGACGGCCGACCTCCATGTCCTCCGCGCCGAACGCCGGCGCCAAGTGCACGACGCCGGTGCCGTCGTCGAGCGACACGAACCCCGCCGCGACGACGCGGTGCGCGCCCTCGACGTTCGGATACAACGGCTCGTAGCGCGACCCGACGAGCGCCGAGCCGGGCAGCCGATCGCCGGTGTCCGTCCCGTCGGGGAGCACGCGTTCGCGGAGCGCATCGGCGACGATGAGCCGCTCGCCGTCGCGTTCGACGACGGCGTACGCCGCATCGGGGGCGACCGCCACGCCGGTGTTCGAGATCAGCGTCCACGGGGTCGTCGTCCACCCGAGCAACGACGCGCCGACCAGCTCGTGACCGACCGGCGTCTCCGCGAGGCGGAAGCGCACGA
Organism: bacterium; assembly: GCA_046735355.1. Taxonomy (GTDB): domain Bacteria; phylum Actinomycetota; class UBA4738; order UBA4738; family HRBIN12; genus DATAEU01. The sequence continues at coordinate 20,858 of JBKPTC010000074.1, read as the reverse complement.
ACACGCTCGGATCGGTGACGTCGGCGTAGCCGAGGGCAACCTCCGCGTCCGACAGCGGCGTGCCGCACCGCGGGCAGTACGCGCTGATGCGGTCGGCCTCGAAGAGCAGGCCCTTGCGGTGGAGCTCCTTCAGCGACCACCAGACGCTCTCGACGTACTCGGTGTTCATCGTCCAATACGCGTCGTCGGTGTCGATCCAGAATCCGATCCGTTCGGTCAGCCGCTCCCACTCGTCGACGTAGCGCGTGACGGACCGGCGGCACAGCTCGACGAAGCGGGCGATCCCGAAGGCCTCGATGTCGCGCTTGCTCGTGCTGCCGATCTCCTTCTCGACCTCGAGCTCGACGGGCAGGCCGTGGCAGTCCCACCCGCCTTTGCGCGGCACGCGGTACCCGGTCATCGTCTTGAACCGCGGATAGACGTCCTTGAACGTCCGAGGCTCGACGTGGTGCAGCCCCGGGCGGCCGTTGGCCGTGGGCGGTCCCTCGTAGAACACCCACTCCGGGGCGCCGTCGCGCTGCTCCAGGCTCTGCCGGAACACGTCGGCCTCGCGCCAGAACGCGAGGATCCGGTCCTCGAGCTCGGGAAAGCTGACCCTCGGATCGACCGGTTCGAACCGCTGCATCCGTCCTCCTCCGCGACGCGTCCGAAGACGCGAAAACGCCTCGTCCCGCTCTCGGGGACGAGGCGTCGGGCCCCGCGGTACCACCCCGCTTGCCGCGCCGTCGCCGGCTCGGCCGCTCGTCGGCCGCGATCACGGCCTGTCGCTGTCACGGGCGGACCCGTCCGCGCCTACTGCGGGCACCCGGCTGGCGCCCGGTTGGGGCGGAGGCTCCGGGAGGATGTTCGGAGGGTCGGAGCCGCCGGGCTCGCACCGTCCCCGGCTCGCTTCGGTCCGGGATCCCTCCTACTCGGTCCCGTCGTCGCCGTTGCGGGCATCGTACACGCGCACCCCGTGCCGGGCACGCGTTGACGCCTCGGCGCATCGCGGCCGCATCCGACGAGCCGTGCGCGCCAACCCCCTCCGCACGCCGACCGGCCCCGCCAACCGCGGCTGGTGTGCGTCGGCGCAACCCTGGCACCTCGATTGCCGGGCCCCCCGGGCCGTGCTACCGTCCCCGGCGCCATGGCCGCCAAGAGCCCGTTCTCCGGCAAGGAGCTGACCGACCTGCGCGCGCGTCTGCAGGAGGAGCGTGCGCTTCTGCAGGAGCAACTGACCTCCATCCAGGAGGCGCAGTTCTCCCAGTCGCAGTCGGACATCTCGGGCGAGGTGTCGTTCGACGACGACAGCGCCGACGCCGGCACCTTCACGTACGAGCGCGAACGCGACCTCTCGATCGGGAACAACGTGAAGGACCTCATGACGAAGATCGACCGCGCGCTCGCGCGGATCGGCGACGGGACGTACGGGCTCTGCTCCGTCTGCGGCAAGCCGATCGAGAAGGCGCGCCTGAAGGCGCTTCCGTACGTCGACCTGTGCATCAAGGACGCACAGGCGCAGGCTCGGCGCTGAGCGACCCGGCCACCGGGCGGCGGACGCCGCCGTGGGCGTTCCTGTTGGTCGTCGCAGCCGCGACGTACGCGCTCGACCGCGCGACGAAGGCGTGGGCCCAGGACCGCCTCGCGGGCCGCGCGCCGATCACCGTCATCCCGGGCGTCCTCGATCTGCGGTACACGACCAATTCGGGCGGCGCGTTCGGCCTCGGGCAGAGCGCCTGGTGGATCTTCGCGTTCGCGACGATCGGCGTCACGATCGCGATCGTCGTCGCGGCGCCGCGCGTTCGCCGCGTGCACACCGCGGTCGCGCTCGGGCTCGTCCTCGGCGGCGCCCTCGGCAACCTCACGGACCGGCTGCTCCACGGCGACGTGCCGCTGCGCGGCTACGTGATCGACTTCATCGACTTCCGCGTGTGGCCCGTGTTCAACGTGGCCGACAGCGCCATCGTCGTCGGCGCGGTGCTGCTCGCGGTCTTCTCCGCGCGATCGCAGGACACCTGACGTGGCCGAGTCGTTCTTGGCGTCGCCGGGCCGGCTCGACGCCGTCGTCGCCGAGCGGCTCGCCATGCCGCGCGCCGACGCGCAGCGCGCGATCGGGGCCGGCCGCGTGCTCGTCGACGGCGTGCCGAGGCCGAAGTCGTTCCGGCTCGCGGGCGGCGAGCGGGTGGAGGTCGACGCCGCGGCCGCGGCGGAGCTCGTGCCCGAGCGACCGCCCGTCGCGGTCGTGTACCGGGACGCCCACCTGCTCGTGATCGACAAGCCCGCCGGGATTCCGACGCATCCGACCGAGAACCATCGCACAGGGACCCTCGTGAACCGGCTGCTCGGGATGGGCGTTCCGCTGTCGACCGCCGGTGGTCCGCTCCGCCCGGGCATCGTCCACCGGCTCGACGCCGGGACGTCGGGCCTGATGCTCGTCGCGTCGGACGACGACGCGCACGACGCCCTGGCCGCAATGCTCAAGCGCCACGACGTCGACCGCCGGTACCTCGCGCTCGTGCGGGGCGTTCCCGCGGCCGAGCGGTTCACGATCGACGCCGCGCTCGGACGCGCCGGCGCCCGCGTCCGGGTCGACGTCACCGGCGGCCGCCCGGCGCAGACGCGGATCGAGGTCCGCGAGCCCTTCGCGAGCGGGGCGCTGCTCGAGGCCGCCCCGCGCACTGGCCGGACGCATCAGATCCGCGTGCACCTCGCCGCCGTCGGACATCCGATCCTCGGCGACGCGCGGTACGGCGGCGGGGGAGCGGACGCCCGGGCGCTCGGTCTTGGCCGCCCGTTCCTGCACTCGTGGCGCGTCGCGTTCGACCACCCGGTCACGGGCGAGCGGATCGAGCTGGAGTCGCCGCTGCCGCCCGACCTCTCGGCCGCGCTCGAGCGCGTCCGGACGGTAGTCTGACGTGGACTAGCGGCGTGCCTGCGTCGGCTCCTTCAGGTACAGCGAGTGCTGCGTCCGGACGTCCTCGCGCGAGGCGAGGATCGCGTCCTCGACGTCGGGCGAGAGGGTCCGCGACTCGATCAGGTCGTTGAGCTTGCGCGGGTCGACCGATAGCACGCGGTCCCACAGCCCGAGCGGCTCGAGGATCGCGCGGAGCTTCGCGTCGTCGGGCGCGGTCACGTGCTGCGGACGCCGGTCGACGGCCGCGCCGTCGCTTCCGAACAGCCGCCGATATCCGTGCTCCTCCGCGAACGCGTTGATGAGCCCGGCGAGCTCGTCGATGCGCTGGTACACCTCGCGGCCCTTGCGCTTGAGCGCGATCCACTCGTCGACGATCTGCGTCATGCGCGGCGCCGGGTCACCCCGCTCCTTCTCGTGGGCGTGACGGAAGAGCGGGCACAGGTGCTGGTACTCGCACCAGTCGCAGAGCGGGTTCTGTCGCGGCTCGAACCGGCCGGCCGCGACGCGCTCGGCCACGATGCCGATGCGTCGGCGCAGGTCGTCGACGTCCGACCGCGTCCGGACCGTGCTCATCCGCTGGCCCGGCAGCAGGTAATACAAGGTGAGGCGCTCGGGCTCGATGCCCCAGACCTCCTTGGCGGCCAGGTGATAGATCGACAGCTGCAGGTCCTTGTCGATCCGGTGCTGCGGCGGCAGCCGGCGGTTGGTCTTGTAGTCGATGATCTCGTAGCCGCCGCCCGGGATCCGGTCCATCCGGTCGATCACGCCCGAGAGCGAGACGCCCTCGACCTCGATCGTGAACCGGTGCTCGAGCGCGGCCGGGATCCGGTAGTCGGCCGCGTTCTCGCGGTGGTACTGCCGGAGGACCTGGCGCCCGTGGTCGCGGTACGTGCGCTCCTCGGACTCGTCGCGGAAGCCCTCGCGCACCCAGACCGACTCGAGCATCTCCTCGAGCTCCTCGGCCGACGGCGGGACCGGAACGGGGCGGTTGTGGAACAAGTGCAGCGCGCGGTGCAGCGAGTCGCCGAACGACAACGCCGGCGACGGCGCGGTGGGCAGCCGGTCCTCGTACTGGAACTTGAACTTGGCCGGGCACGTTTCGTACGTGTTGATGCTGGAGTACGACAGTCGCACCGCGCGAGTCTACGCGCCGTGCGGCGGTAATCACAAGGATGTAGTTTTCCCCAGGGATTTGCACAACGGGCCTCGACCCGACGTCGCGACGGCGAGCGCGCCGTCGCGACGTCGGAGGGGCTCGGCGATCCAGATCGCCGCAGGTCGGGGGCGTCTTTGCGATCACCTCTTGCCCGGTGTTCCGCCGTGCCGTAGCCTCCTCGTGCACGAATCACACGTGTGTGACTTCTCCCCAGGTCATCAACACGTCGTCCACAGGCGCGAGAGGGGACCGGTGTCCGCCAGCGACTCGAGAAGCTTCGTCCACCTGCACAACCACACCGAGTTCTCGCTCCTCGACGGCGCCTCGCGCATCTCCGAGCTGTTCGCGCGGGCCGCCGAGCTGGAGATGCCGGCGCTCGCGATCACCGACCACGGCGCGATGTTCGGCGCGCTCAACTTCTACGAGGCCGGCCGGGCCGCCGGCGTCAAGCCGATCATCGGCGTCGAGACGTACGTCGCCCCCGGCTCGCGGTTCGAGCGCGCGCCCGGCGAGAGCGAAGAGAAGTACCGGCACCTGACGTTGCTCGCGCGGAACGAGACCGGCTACCGCAACCTGTTGCGCCTCGTCACGGACGCGCACATCGAGGGGTTCTACCATCGCCCGCGCGTCGACAAGGAGCTCCTCGCGCAGAACGCGGAGGGTCTCGTCGGCCTGTCCGGCTGCTTGGCCTCCGAGATCTCCCAGCTCCTCCTCACGGGCCAGGACTCCAAGGCCAAGGAGGCCGCCGCGCAATTCGGCGACATCTTCGGCGCCGGCAACTTCTTCATCGAGCTGCAGGACCACGGCATCGGCGACCAGCGCACGATCCTGCCGCGCCTGATCGAGCTGGCGGGATGGACGGGGCTGCCGCTCGTCGCGACCAACGATCTGCACTACACCAAGCGTGAGGACGCCAAGCCGCACGACGTGCTGCTGTGCATCCAGCAGCAGAAGCTCCAGACCGACACCAACCGGCTGAAGTTCGACACCGACGAGTTCTATCTGAAGACCGCCGAGGAGATGCGCCGCGTGTTCGCGGAGGTGCCCGAGTCGTGCGACAACACGCTGCTCATCGCCGAGATGTGCGATCTGACGCTCGAGTACGGCGATCTTCACCTGCCGCGGTTCGAGCCGCCCGACGGCATGCCGCTCGAGGACCATCTGCGCACGCTCGTGTACGACGGCGCCGTCGAGCGGTACGGCTCGATCACGCCCGCGATCCGCGAGCGCATCGACCACGAGCTCGGCGTCATCGTGCCGATGGGATTCGCCGGCTACTTCCTGATCGTGTGGGACCTCATCCGGTTCGCGCGGGAGAACGGCATCCGCGTCGGACCCGGGCGAGGGTCGGCGGCGGGGTCGGTGGTCTCGTACTGCCTGCGGATCACCGATCTCGATCCGCTCCGGTACGGGCTCATCTTCGAGCGCTTCCTCAACCCCGAGCGCAAGCAGATGCCCGACATCGACATGGACTTCGACGAGCGGCGTCGCGATGAGGTCATCCGGTACGTTGCGGCCAAGTACGGCTCCGACCACGTGGCGCAGATCATCACGTTCCAGACGATCAAGGGGAAGCAGGGGATCCGCGACGCCGCGCGCGTGCTCGGCTTCCCCGCCAGCCTGGGCGACCGGCTCTGCAAGATGTATCCACCCGCGGTGCTCGGCCGCGAGAAGCCGATCGAGGACGCGCTGAAGGAGTCGCCCGAGCTGCGCGACGCCTACGATAAGGAGCCCGAGGCGCGCGAGATCGTCGACACCGCCCGCGCGCTCGAGGGGCTCCGTCGCGAGGACAGCGTGCACGCCGCCGGCGTCGTGATCGGCGACGCGCCGCTCGTGAACTACCTGCCGCTCAAGCTGTCGAAGGACTCGCGCGACGACTCGCGCCGGATCGTCACGCAGTTCGACATGCACGGCGTCGAGAAGCTCGGCCTGCTGAAGATGGACTTCCTCGGGCTGCGCAACCTGTCCGTGATCGAGGACACGCTCGCGCTGCTCCGTCGCAAGGGCATCGAGCTCGACATCGACCACGTGCCGCTCGACGACGACGGCGTCTACGAGATGCTCCGGCGCGCCGACACGACCGGCGTGTTCCAGATGGAGTCGCCGGGGCTGCGACAGCTGATCCAGCTGTTGGTGCCCGACCGCTTCGAGGACCTCATGGCGCTCGTCGCGCTGTACCGGCCGGGGCTGCTCAGCATGAACCAGCACGTCGAGTACGCCGAGCGCAAGCACGGCCGAAAGCCCGTCACGTATCCGCACCCGGACCTCGAGGAGGTCCTGCGGGACACGCACGGCATCCTCGTCTACCAGGAACAGGTCATGCAGGTCGCCGTGCGTCTGGCCGGCTACACGATGGGAGAGGCCGACACGCTGCGCAAGGTCATGGGCAAGAAGATCCGCGAGCTGCTCCCGCCGCACCGCCGGAAGTTCGTCGACGGCGCGGTGGCGCGCGGCCATCAGGCCAAGCAGGCCGAACAGATCTTCGAGCTCGTCGTCCCGTTCGCCGACTACGGCTTCAACGCGTCGCACGCGTGCGCGTACGCGTACGTCGCGTATCAGACCGCGTACCTGAAGCACCACCATCCGGTCGAGTACATGTCGGCCATTCTCACCAGCGTCAAGGACGACAAGGACCGCAAGCCGTACTACCTCAACGCGTGCCGTCTGATGGGCATCGAGGTCCTTCCGCCGGACGTGAACGAGTCGGAGCTCGACTTCGCGCCGGCGCCCGGCGAGGCGTCGAGGATCCGATACGGGCTGTCGGCCGTTCGAAACGTCGGCGCGGGCGCCGTCGCGCAGATCATCCAGGCGCGCACGACCAAGGGCGGGTTCGACAGCTTCGTGGACTTCTGCCGGACCGTCGATCCGAGCGTGCTCACCAAGAAGGTGCTCGAGAGCCTGATCTACGCGGGCGCGTTCGACTCGATGGGCTACACCCGCCGCGGCCTGCTCGAGAACCAGGAGAAGGTCTCCGCCCCGATCGTCGCGGAGCGCAAGGCCGAGGCCGCCGGGCAGTTCTCGCTGTTCGGCGGCGGCGACTCGGCGGCGAGCGAGATCGACGAGTCGGTGCTCGTCGGCGAGGAGTTCGACAAGCGGACGTTGCTGCGGCTCGAGAAGGAGATGCTCGGGCAATTCGTCACCGATCACCCGCTGCTCGAGATCAAGGACCGGCTCGCCGCGCAGACCGACATGGAGATGCCGGACGTCGCCGGCCTCGGCGACGGCGACGTCGTCACGGTCGGCGGCATCGTGGCGACCGTGCAGAGGAAGTTCACCAAGACCGGCGATCCGTACGCGGTGTTCCGGCTCGAGGACCTCACCGGCGGCGTCGCGATCGTCGCGTTCCCCAACGTGTACGCCGCCGTCGCGCCGCTGATCGAGCCCGACGCGATCCTGCTGGTCAAGGGTCGCGTCGACCTCCGTGGGCGCGAGCTCCAGCTACGCGCGCTCGAGATCCGCGAGCCGGACCTCGGCGGCGCCGGCCCGGTGCCGAAGACCAAGGGAACCCTGATCGTCGACGTGCCCGGCGCGTCGTGCACCAACGCGCTGATCGCCAAGCTCAAGGAGCTCCTGGCCGCACACGCGGGCTCGACGCCGGTGACGGTGCGGTTCCTGACGTCGGCGGGCATGACGCCGCTCAACGTCGGGAGCTTCCGCGTCGAGCCCGCGGCCGGGCTGCTGTCCGAGCTCCGGATGCTGCTCGGGCGCGACGCCGCGCGTCTGGTCGACGACGAGCCGGTCGTCGCCGCGGCGGACGGTCGGGCGCCGGCGGTCGTTCCCGGCTAGCCTCCGCGTTCGTGTTCGAGATCCTGCCGGCGATCGACGTCGCCGCGGGACGGCTCGTGTCCGTGTCGTCCGGCGAGGTCCGCGCGGTCGACGCGTTCGGCGGATCGCCGCTCGCGGCGGCGGAGACGTTCGTCTCGATGGGCGCGACGTGGTTGCACGTCGTGGACGTCGATCGCGCGCTCGGCGGCGGGCCGGATCTCGCGCTCCTCGGATCGATCGCGGCGCTCGGCGCCGAGGTGCAGGCGAGCGGCGGGATCGAGGGCCTCGACGCCGCCTCCGCCGCGCTCGACGCGGGCGCTGCGCGGGTCGTGCTCGGCTCGTCGACGCTGGCCGACCCCGACGTGCTGCGTGATCTGATCGGAGCGCTCGGCGACCGCGCCGTCGTCGGGATCGAGGCCGACGGAGCGGTGATCCGGCCGCGTTCCGGCGGATCGGAGCTGCCGCTCGACCGGACGCTCGAGTGGCTCGCGGCGTCCGGAGCCCGCCGATACCTCTATACAGGTGTCGGGCGCGTTGCGCGTCTCGGCGGTCCGGACGTCGACGGTGTTGCGGCGGCGGCACGCTCACTCGGTGCGCCGGTGCTCGTCGCGGGCGGCATCCGGGACGTCGCCGACGCCCTCGCGGTTCGCGACCTCGGTCCCGACGTCGCCGAGGGGCTGGTCGTCGGCCGGGCGCTGTACGAAGGCCTCGAGCTACGGGCTCTGCTCGCCGCGGTCGGGTAGCGGCCCATCGTGCCTGCACGTGGCCCGTAGACTTGCCCACCGATGGGCTTCCTGTCCGATCTGGCCGAACGCGTCCGGGGCGACCTCGAGCGCTCGCCGCTGGACGAGTCCGCGTTGCTCGCACGCGCGATGTCGACCCCGCCGGCGCGGAACTTCGTCGGAGCGCTTCGGGCGACCGGCGCTCCGGCGGTGATCGCCGAGGTCAAGCGGTCGTCTCCCTCGGCGCGGGAGATCCGCGACGTCGATCCGGCCGAGCAGGCGCGGATGTACGAGGACGCGGGCGCGGCGGCGATCTCGGTGCTGACCGAGCCGCGCCACTTCGACGGGTCGCTCCTCGATCTCCAGGCGGCCCGCCGGGCCGTGACGCTGCCGGTGCTGCGGAAGGACTTCGTCGTCGATCCCGCGCAGGTCGTCGAGGCGCGGGCGGGCGGCGCCGACGCGGTCCTGTTGATCGCCTCAATCGTCACCGACTCCGAGCTGAAGGCGCTGCTCGCGACCGCCGCCGACCTCGGGATGGGCGCGCTCGTGGAGGCGTTCGGCGAGCAGGATCTCGACCGGGTGCTGCACACCGAGGCGGAGGTCGTCGGCGTAAACGCGCGCGACCTCGAGTCGCTCGAGGTCGACGCGGACCGCGCGCTGGCGCTGCTCGAGCGGGTTCCGGCGGATCGCATCGCGGTGGCCGAGAGCGGCATCGCGACCCGGTCGGACGTGGAGCGCGCCGTCGCGGCCGGCGCGACCGCGGTGCTGGTGGGCGAGTCGTTGATGCGCGCGGACGATCCGGGCGCCAAGCTCCGCGAGCTGCGAGGTGAGGTATGAGCACGACCGCGACGCCGACCCGGCCCGACGGCCGCGGCCGCTACGGCGAGTACGGCGGCAGGTACGTCCCCGAGGTGCTGATCCCGGCGCTCGACGAGCTGACCGAGGCGTGGGCTCGCCTGAAGGACGACCCGTCGTTCCGTGGCGAGCTCGACGGGCTGCTGCGGGACTACGTCGGCCGCCCGTCGGCGCTCACGTTCGCCTCGCGGCTGTCCGACGAACTCGGATACCGCGTGTACCTCAAGCGCGAGGACCTGAACCACACGGGCGCGCACAAGATCAACAACACGATCGGGCAGGTGCTGCTCGCCGAGCGGCTCGGCAAGCGCAGGATCATCGCGGAGACCGGCGCCGGCCAGCACGGTGTCGCGACCGCGACGGCGTGCGCGCTGTTCGGCCTGCCCTGCGTCGTCTACATGGGCGAGGAGGACACGCGCCGGCAGGCGCCGAACGTCGAACGGATGCGGCTGCTCGGCGCGGAGGTCGTCGCCGTGACGAGCGGCTCGCGAACGCTCAAGGACGCGATGAACGAGGCGATGCGCGACTGGGCGGCAACGGTGCAGGACACGCATTACGTCATCGGCTCGGTCGCGGGGCCCCACCCGTTCCCTATGCTCGTGCGCGAGCTGCAGCGCGTGATCGGCGACGAGGCGCGCGGACAGATGCTCGATTGGGAGGACCGGCTGCCCGACGCCGTCGTCGCGTGCGTGGGCGGCGGCAGCAACGCGATGGGGATCTTCGTGGCGTTCCTCGGCGACGCGAGCGTTCGGCTGATCGGCGTCGAGGCGGGCGGTCGCGGCGACGCGCTCGGCGAGCACTGTCGCTCGCTCACCATGGGCCGGCCGGGGATCCTCCACGGCTCGCGGTCGTACCTGCTGCAGGACGAGGAGGGGCAGGTCGTCGAGACGCACTCGATCTCGGCCGGCCTCGACTATCCGGGGGTGGGCCCCGAGCACTCCTATCTGAAGGACGCCGGGCGCGCCGAGTACGTGGCGGCCACCGACGACGACGCGCTCGACGGCTTCCAGGCGCTCGCGCGGACCGAGGGGATCCTGCCGGCGCTCGAGCCGGCGCACGCGATCGGGTGGCTGCTCCACCGGCCGCTTCCGGAGGGATCCGTCGTCCTCGTCAACCTGTCGGGCCGGGGCGACAAGGATCTGGAGACGGTTCGGACGGCGCTCGCGGACCGCGCAGGTGGCTGAGCTCGAGGCCGCGCTCCGTGCCCGGCGCGAGGCCGGCGGACGATCGTTCGTTCCCTACGTCACCGGCGGCCTGCCGGGCGTCGACGCGGATCTGCTCCGCGCGCTCGAATCGACCGGCGCCGACGCGATCGAGGTGGGCATCCCGTTCTCCGATCCGGTGATGGACGGCGGGGTGATCCAGGAGGCGTCGCGGCTGGCCCTCGAGGCCGGAGCGACGTTCGGCGGCGTGCTCGGCACGATCAAGGAGGCCGGCCTGTCAATCCCGGTCGCGGTGATGACGTACGTGAACCCGATCCACCGCCGGGGCGCCGAGGCGTTCCTCGACGAGGCATCCGCCGCCGGGGTGCGCGGAGCGATCGTTCCCGATCTGCCGGTCGACGAGGCGGACGAGTGGGTCGCGCTCGCCGGGCGCGCCGGCGTCGACGCGGTGCTCCTGGCGGCGCCGGGCTCGACCGACGAGCGGCTGCGCGCGATCGCCTCGTCCTCGCACGGCTTCGTGTACTGCGTGGCGACGTACGGCGTGACCGGCGCCCGCGAACGGCTCTCGGCCACGGCGGCGCATCTGGTCGAGCGGATCCGGCCGCTGACCGACGTCCCGCTCCTGGTCGGCGTGGGGATCGGGACGCCCGATCAGGCGGCGGAGGCGTGCCGGTTCGCGGACGGCGTCATCGTCGGCAGCGCGCTCGTCGGTCACCTCGTCGACGGAGACCGCGCCGGCGCGCTCTCGGCGGCCGAGCGGTTCCGAGCCGCCATCGCCGAGCGCTGATCCTCGCGGCGTGCCGGGAGAGGGACTCGAACCCTCACGGGCCGAAGCCCACGAGTTTTTGAGACTCGCGCGTATACCGGTTTCGCCATCCCGGCCGGGAACCGTCGAAGTGTATCCGGGCCGCCATCCGGGCCTCCGTAGACTACGGACCTCGACCGCCGGGAACGTCCATCGACGATGACCCACCGCATCCGAACGCTCGTCCTCGCGCTCACGCTCGCCGGCCTCATCGTGGGCTGCACGCCGAAGGAGAGCCCGTCGGCGACGTCGGCGACGTCGGTGACGCCGGCGCCGACGAGCCCTGCCGGCGCGGTCCTGGCGGACCGGACGATCGCGTTCGTCGAGGATCTGTCGCGCGACGGCGCCGAGCAGCGTGTCGCGCCGGCGTTCCAGGCCGCGCGACTCGCGATCGACGCGGCGACGCTGAAGGGCGGTCTTGCCGCGAGCGTCCACCTCGTGCCGATCGACACGAACGGCACGCCCGATGGCGTCGTAGCGGCCGCACGACGGATCGTCGACGATCCGACCGTCGTCGCCGCGATCGTCGCGCCGGAGCTGACGGGGCAGATCGCGCTCGGCGACCGGCTCGACGACGCCGGCGTGCCGACGATCTCGCTCTCGACGCTCGGTCCCGACCTGGCGGATCAAGGATGGACGCACTGGCGACGCGCCGTTCCCGACGTCGATCGCGAGGCGTCCGCGCTCGCGCGCGCGCTCGTCGACGCGGACGGGGAGGGGTCCGTGTGCATGCTGGGCGACGGATCGCCGGCGTCGATGGGCCTCAACCACGCCGTCGTGCGCGCCTTGCCGAGGCCGCCCGTCCTCCGGCTCGCCCTCCCCGACACCGACCCGGACGATCCCGCGGTGATCGCGGAGATCCGGGACGCCGGGTGCCGGTCGGTGGTGTGGAGCGGCACGCCGGCGGGTGGCGCCCTGTTGCGGCTCGGGCTCGTCGCCGCGCGCATGCGGAACGTCCGGCTCGTCGGAGGCGAGAGCCTCAAGGACGCGAGCTACATCACGACCGCCGGGCCCCCCGGCCGCGGCACGATCGCCGTGTGCCCGTGCGTCGACCTGTCGACCTCGACCGACCTCCGCGCGCAGCGGTTCATCCAGGACTACCAGTCCGCGTTCGGCGTGCCGCCGGGTCCGTTCTCGGCGGAGGGGTGGGACGTCGCCCGGATGATCCTCGAGGCGCTCGCCGCCGGCGACGGAGCCCGGACCGGCGTCGCCGACGCCCTCGGCGCGGTCCGAGCGTTCGACGGGCTCGCGCGATCGTATGCGTTCGCGGGCAACGGCGTGCTCGAGCAGCAGGCCGCGGCGGTCCTCGTCTACCGTGACCAGGGCGTCCGATGGGTGCCGTGGCGGACCGACGCCGGCTCGGGCGGGTGAGGCCGTTGCGTTGCCCGGGGGGGACCGCCCTCCTATAGTTCGCACCCTGAGGGCGCGGGCACCGGTCCGGCGCTCTCGCGAAGGAGGGGGAGATGCGGAAGGGGAGGTACCTGCTCGTCGGCATCGCGCTGTCCGCGTTCACGCTCGTGGCCGCGGCCTGCTCGAACGGCGACAACGGCGACAACAACGCGTCGGGCGGGAGCTCGAGCGCCGGGCCGGCGCAGAACACGGTCTGCGCGACGGTCGACACGTCGGGCAGCGACGCGCTCGCGGCCGTCTGCAAGTCGGGGGCCATCCGCGTCGCGACCGACCAGAAGTACAAGCCGCAGTCGTGGTACGACGCCAAGACGGGCGAATGGAAGGGCTTCGACGTCGACGTCGCCCTCGAGGTCGCCAAGCGCCTCGGCGTCGACGCCGACATCAATCACCAGGACTGGGAGGTCATCACCGCCGGCTCGTGGAACGACCGATGGGACGTGAGCGTCGGCTCCATGACCGACACGGTCGAGCGCGAGAAGCTGTTCAACTTCACGCCGCCCTACTACTACACCCCGGCCGGGTTCGCCGTGTTCAAGGACAACACGTCCATCCAGGACCCGACGACGGATCTGAACGGCAAGAAGATCTGCGTCGGCGTGTCGACGACGTACGAGGACTACCTGAAGGGCGATCTCGTCCTCGGGCACGGCGCGCCGCCGTTCGACTTCGTCGTCGACAACCCGAAGATCGTCACGTTCCCGACGGACACCGACGCGCTCGACAACCTGGCGCTCGGCGACGGCGTCCGGTGCGACGCCGCCATGACGGCGACGCCGACGATCGACGCGTTCGTGAAGGACGGGGGAACGGTCAAGGCGATCGGCGACCCGATCTACTACGAGCCGCTGTGCATCGCGTTCGACAAGAGCGACCCGGTCGACAACAGCAGCCTGACCGACGCCGTGAGCACCATCGTGGACGACATGCACCAGGACGGAACGCTCACCGACCTGTCGATGAAGTGGTACGGCGCCGACCTGACGACGACGTCGGCGAGCGGGTCGGGCGCGTAGTCCGGACGAGCGTGGATCGAACGCTCAGCCAGCCGCAGCAGGAAGCCGGGGAGACCCGGCTTCCTGCGTATGCGGTCGACGTTCCGCGCGGGTCGACCTTCCTGCTCGTGGCGGCCTGGCTGCTGCTCGCCGAGGGCGGCGTGGGTCTCGTGTTCGCGCCGGTCATCGTCTACTCGACGCCGACGAACATCGCGCCGGGACGGATCGCCGGGTTCGTCGCGTGCTGCCTGCTCTGCATCGCCGCCGGCGTCCTGCTGTATTCGCGGTGGCGGCTGTCGTGGTGGTTCGCGGTCGCCGTCGCCGTCGCGGTGCCGATCTGGCTCCTCGCGACCGGAGGCCTGCAGCACGAATCCGAGGGCTACGCGGCCGCCGCCCTGTCGGTGATCGAGATCGTCGCGCTCGTCCTCGGCCAACGCGCGGCCGGCCGGCCCGACGCGATGGCGATCAGCAGCGCGAACATCCCGTTCCGGCTCAAGGTCGCGATCGTCTGGCTCGGCATCTTCTTCGTCCTCGGCGTGCTGCTCGCGCTGTTCGAGCTCGATACCCGGTTCATCCGCGAAAACCTGTGGTTCATGTTCAAGGGCGTGGAGTTCACGCTCCTGCTCGCCGTCGGGGCGATCGTGCTCGCCGTGGTGCTCGCCCTGTTCGGCGCGCTCGGCCGGCTGTCGAAGAATCCGGTCGCCCATGGCGTCAGCGGGTTCTACACGTCGTTCTTCCGCGGCACGCCGCTGATCGTGCAGCTGTTCCTGATCTATCTGGCGCTACCACAGATCGGCGGCAACCTCGGCCGCACGTCGCTCGTGACGCTGCTGACGCTGACCGCCTTCCAGGCCGGCATCCTCGGGCTGGGGTTCAACTACGGCGCCTACATGACGGAGATCTTCCGGGCCGGGATCCAGTCGGTCGGCCACGGGCAGGGCGAGGCGGCCGACGCGCTCGGGATGTCGTACGCGCAGCGGATGCGACGGGTCGTGCTGCCGCAGGCGATCCGGGTGATCATCCCGCCGACCGGCAACGAGTTCATCGCGATGATGAAGGACACCGCGCTGGTCGGGTTCCTCGGGGCGGAGGTTTCGAGCGCCGAGGTCTTCCGTCGCGCGCAGCTCGTCTTCAGCTCCGACAACACCAAGCGGCTCGAGTCGCTGCTGATCGCCGCCGGGCTGTACTGGGGACTGACGGCGATCTTCACGTTCTTCCAGCGGCGGCTGGAGCGACGCGTCAGCCGCGGCTTCGAGCGCGGAGCCGTGGTCAAGGGTTCGGCGCGCGCGAAGCTGCTGTCGGTCGGCGGCAGCGGAGGGCAGGCGGGTCTCCCGGCCGTCATCGAGATCGACCCGGCCAACGTCGACGCGCCCGACGACGGAGGCGGCACATGAGCCTCGGCGACGGCGGCGCCGTCGTGCGCGTCGAGAACTTGTACAAGTACTTCGGCCAGCTCGAGGTGCTCCGGGGCATCAACATGGAGGTCGAGCTCGGCGAGGTGGTGGTGATCTTCGGCCGGTCCGGCTCGGGCAAGTCGACGCTCCTTCGGTGCATCAACTTCCTGGAGGACCCGACCGAGGGCAGCATCGAGGTCGGCGGCATCCGGCTCGGCGGGGGTCACCGGACGCGGACCAAGCGCGAGCAGATCCGCCGGCTGCGCATGCACGCCGGGATGGTGTTCCAGCAGTTCAACCTGTTCCCGCACATGACGGCGATCCAGAACGTCATGGAGGGGCCGATCACCGTGAAGGGCGTGAAGCCCGAGGCCGCCCGTCCGGAGGCGATGGAGTTCCTTGGCATGGTCGGTCTCCAGGACAAGGCCGAGGAGTATCCGATCCGCCTGTCCGGCGGTCAGCAGCAGCGCGTGGCGATCGCGCGGGCCCTGGCGATGGAACCCGACGTCATGCTGTTCGACGAGCCGACGTCGGCGCTCGACCCCGAGCTGATCGGCGAGGTGCTCAACGTCATGAAGTCGCTCGCGACGCAGATGCACATGACGATGATCGTCGTCACGCACGAGATGGGGTTCGCGCGCGAGGTGGCCAACCGGATGCTGTTCTTCCACGAGGGCGTCATCCTCGAGGAGGGGACGCCCGACGAGATCTTCGAGCACACGAAGTATCCGGAGACGCGCAAGTTCCTCGACGCGGTCCTGTAGGCGACACCCGAGCGCTCGATCGCGCGACGACGAGATGCCGGTGACGGATCCGTCGAGGAATTGAATGACGGGCCGAGAGGCCTTTGGAACCGCTCGCGCCTTCCCCATACGCGAGCGTTGTCTACTCGGCCTCTCGACCCGTCAAAGGGTGGTCCCAAGCAACCCGGTGCCGGTGGCCGGCGGGTCGCGTCCCGTCGCGGATGGAATCCCTCGGAAGCTCGCGCCCCCTGCGGATCTCCGCGTCGTGTCGCGGTCCTGCCGTCCTTCCGATCCCCGCGGCCGCTTGGGACCGGGGCGAAATCTAGCGACGCACCCGAGTCGTGTCAACGCGACAAAACCGCACGTCGGATGGCGTACGACGATCGATGTCGCAGGTAGCGGCCGCGCGCGTTCGTACGCGAAAAGAGTGACAAGGACAACGCGTGATGACGATGCGATGAACGTTCGCGAACGCGGTGTTCGTTGGGATCGAGCGCGACGTCCGCGATCAGCCGCCGGCCGCGACGAGGACGAGCTCGGTCGCGAGTCCGACCGCGAAACCGACGAACACGCCCCACAACGTGACATCCCATCCGAGTCGCCGCCCCGCGTGGAACATCTCGCCGATGACGTACAGGATCGCTCCGGCGGCGAGCGCGAGGAACGCGACGAACAGCAACTCCGACGTGAACATCGAACCGACGACCGTGCCGAGGAACGTCGGGCCGCCGGCGATGAGTCCCGCGATCGCGAGCCACCGCCACGACGCCTGCTCGCCCGACGCGGCGAGCGGACCGACGATGCCGAATCCCTCGGTTCCGTTGTGGAGCGCGAAGCCGATCACGAGCAGCAGCGCGAGCGAGACCTCGCCGCCCTGCGCGGCCTGCCCGATCGCGAGACCCTCGGAGAAGTTGTGCAGACCGATCCCCGTCGCGATCGCCATCCCGACGCGCAGCGCGTCCGACCGGACCCCGGCCTCGGCGACCGCCATCGCGCCCGGGCCGATGCTCGCCGCCGGCTTGGATCGCCGCCAGGCGCGACCGACGTACAGCAGACCGAGGAGCCCCAGCCCGAGGCCGAGGAGGTACACCGACCCGTACAGCGCGAGCTGCACCCACTCGTGGTCCTCGACCGCGTGCTCCAACGGCTCGGTGGCGTGCTCGAGGATGTCGAAGAGCAGGAACACGAGGATCCCGGCCGATACCCCGCTGAGGAACGTCCGGAGCGCCTGGCTTCCGCCGCGCATGCGCCCGAGCGGCAGGCCGACGAAGATCGTCAGGCCGGCGATCGCGCCGAGCAACACCGTCTGGCCGGTGTCCATCGATTCCGCGCCTCCGTTCACGGTCCTCGGTCGTTCGGATGCGAATGACCGACGCGCCGAATCCTACCGAGCCGGTCGGAAATCCCGCAACCATCTTCCGCGACGGGCCGGGCGTTCGTCATCCCACGGCGTTCCGACGCGGACTGGTTGGTCGGAGGCGTGCGCTAGCATCGCGCGCAAGTGTCGAGCGAACACGTGGCGAGCGAACCGGTGACGACGCGCACGGACGAGCCACCCAGGCGTCTCTTCCTCCTCGACGGCCACAGCCTCGCGTACCGCGCGTTCTTCGCCCTTCCGACGTCGCTCGCGACGACGACCGGTCAGGTGACCAACGCGGTCTACGGGTTCACGTCGATGCTGATCAAGCTCCTCGCCGAGGAGAAGCCCGATCTGATCGCGGTCGCGTTCGACATCGGCCGGCCGACGCATCGGCTCGAGAAGTACGCGGAGTACAAGGCGGGCCGCGCCGAGACGCCCGACGAGTTCCGCCAGCAGCTCGGCCTCATCGTCGAGGTGCTCGAGACGCTCCGCGTTCCCGTCATCGGGATCGAGGATCACGAGGCCGATGACGCCATCGCGACGCTCGCGACCCGCGCGGCGGCGCAGGGGACCGAGGCGGTGATCGTCACGGCCGACCGCGACTTCTTCCAGATCGTCCGGCCGGGCATCCGCGTGATGTTCAACCGCAAGGGCATCTCGGACATCGTGATGTACGACGAGACGGCGGTGAGCGACCGTTTCGGCCTGCCGCCGTCGAAGTACCTCGACTACGTCGCGCTCAAGGGCGATCCCTCGGACAACATCCCGGGCGTGCCGGGCGTCGGCGAGAAGACGGCGAGCAAGCTCGTGCAGGACTTCGGGTCGATCGAGGAGCTGTTGCAGCGGACGGAGGAGCTCAAGGGCCGGCTCCGGGAGTCGATCGAGGCCGCCGACGGCGACCTGGTTCGCAACAAGGACCTCGCCCGGCTCGAGCTCGACCTCCAGCTCGACGTCCAGCCCGACGACCTGGTGATGGGGGACTGGGATCCGGACGCGGTTCGGCGGCTGTTCACCTCGCTCGAGTTCCGCACGCTGTTCGAACGGCTCGAGGAGGTCGGGCGGGCGGCCAAGCCGGTCGAGGTCGTCGAGCTCGACCTTCGCGAGGTCGACGAGGACGAGATCAAGAAGCTGGTGCTCGATCCCTCGGCCAAGGCCGTGCGGTTCGCGGTCGAGGACCGGCGCGTCCGCGGGATCGCCGTGTCGGTCGGCGGCGGTCAGGCCGCCTACGCCGAGCTGAGCGGTCTCGATCTGGTCGGCGACCCGCTCGCGGACGAGGACGCGCCCAAGTGGACGCACGACGCCAAGGACATGGAGACCGCGGTCATCGAGGAGGGGCGCCCGCTCCGCGGCGTCGCGTTCGACACGCTGCTCGCCGCGTACCTGCTCGATCCGGGGGCTTCGACGCTCGAGCTTCCGGCGCTCGCGGAGCAGTACCTCGGCACCGACGTGCTCGGCGGCGTCGAGGAAGAAGAGGACGGACAGCTGTTCGGCAACGCGTGGCGGCCCGTCGCGGCCGAGGCGGCGGCGATCGCGCTCCTCGCGCCGGTCGTGTCCGAGCGGCTCGACCGGGCCGGCCTCACGTCGTTGCTGATGGACGTCGAGCTGCCGTTGTCGACCGTGCTCGCGCGGATGCAGGCGCGCGGGGTCGCGCTCGACGTCGCGTATCTCGACGAGATGGCCGAGGGCGTCCGCGACAAGATGGCGACGCTCAAGGCAGAGATCTACGAGCACGCCGGGCAGGAGTTCAACCTCAACTCGCCGCCGCAGCTCCGCACCATCCTGTACGACCAGCTCGGCCTCGTTCCGACCAAGCGAACCGCCAAGGGCGCGCTCTCGACCGACGCCAGCCAGCTCGAGAAGCTCCGCGACCAGCATCCGATCGTGTCGGCGCTGCTCGCGTGGCGCGAGCTCGACAAGCTCAACTCGACCTACCTCGAGGCGCTGCCCAAGCAGGTCGATCCGCGCGACGGGCGCGTCCACACCACGTTCAACCAGACGGGCGCCGCCACCGGCCGGCTTTCCTCGACCAACCCGAACCTGCAGAACATCCCGATCCGCGGCGAGCTCGGCCGGCAGATCCGCCGCGCGTTCGTGCCCGGGGCCGACGGTCAGGTGCTGCTCGTCGCCGACTACTCGCAGATCGAGCTGCGGATCCTCGCGCACCTGTCCTGCGACGACGGGCTCCGCGAGGCGTTCGCGACCGACCGCGACATCCACACGTCGACGGCCGCGCGCGTGTTCGGGCTGCCCGAGGACAGCGTGGATCCGTCGCTGCGGAGCCGCGCGAAGATGGTCAACTACGGCCTCGCGTACGGCATGAACGCGTACGGGCTGGCCAGCCGGCTCGACATCGCGCCGGACGAGGCGCAGGAGATCCTCGACGCGTACTTCGAGAGCTTCCCGCTGATCCGCGAGTACCTCGACCGTCAGGTGGCCAAGGCCGCGGCCGAGGGGTTCACCGAGACGCTGCTCGGCCGCCGCCGGTACATCCCGGAGCTGCAGGCGTCCAACCCGCGGGTCCGCGACATGGGCCGGCGGATGGCGCTGAACGCGCCGATCCAGGGGAGCGCGGCGGACGTGTTCAAGGTCGGGATGATCCGCGTCGACCGCGCGCTGGACGACGCCCCCGAGCTCGACTGCCGGATGCTGCTCACGGTGCACGACGAGCTGGTGTTCGAGGTGCCCGAGGAGCACGTCGAGGAGGCGGCCGCGGTCGTCAAGCGCGAGATGGAGTCGGCGTTCGACCTCGAGGTCAAGCTCCGAGCCGACATCGGCTGGGGCAAGAACTGGTCGGACGCCGCGCCGGCCGGCCACTGAATCGGGAGCTCGACCGAAGGAGAACTCGGCGCTGGTGCATCTTCGGGATGTGAGCGCCGCAGAGGGGGAGCAGGCGGTCGTCCGGCGTCGGACGTTGGCCGCCCTGTACGAGGAGCACGTCGGACGAGCGACCGCCTTAGCGCGGCTGCTGACGGGGGACGATGCGCTCGCCGAGGACCTCGCGCACGAGGCGTTCATTCGAACGGCGGGCCGGTTCGCCCACCTGCGGCAGCCCGACGCATTCGGGGCCTATCTGCGGACGACCCTCGTCAATCTCGCGCGTACCCGGTTCCGTCGACAGCGTCTCGAGCGCGAGTGGATGCGCCGTCAGGACCGCTCGGAATGCGAGGCGCGGCCGGCGTTCGATCCCGACGACCGCGCCACGGTGTGGAGCGCGATCGAGCAGCTGCCGTGGCGACAGCGTGCGGCCGTCGTCCTCCGCTACTACGAGGATCTGCCGCACGCCGAGATCGCGCGACTGCTCCGGTGCTCCGTGGGCGCCGCCGAGTCACTCCTTTCTCGGGCGATGTCAGCGCTCCGCTCCGCAATGACCGAGGAGGACGATCTATGAGCCGAACTGAGGATCGTGTCCGCGAGGCGCTGATCGGCCGCGCCGGACCCCCGGTACGGCGTCCGATGCCGGAGGCGACGGCGGCCGGCGTCCGGCGACGCCAGGCGGGTTGGGCCGCCGCGGTCGGTTCGATCGGCGTCGTCGCGCTGGCCGTCGTCGTCCTCGTGTACGCGACCGTCGGCGGAACGCCGAGACCGCGGTCGACCGTCGAC
>JBKPTC010000073.1:0-62192 GCA_046735355.1 bacterium | reverse complement strand
CGATCGCACCGCCGAGCGCGACCCCGGCCGCGATGCGCCACGGGCGGAAGAACGGCGAGGGCACGGAGCGGGCCGGAGGCGGCGCGGGCGTCTCGACGGCGAGGTCGGTCGCCGTCGACCGGCCGTCGCCGACGGTGGCCGTCGGGCGATCGTCGTCCACGACGGCGTCGGGCCGTGGGACCGGCGCGGTGCTCGGCGCCGTCCGGCGCTCGATCCATCGCCGATCGAGCAGGACGAACAGGAACGCGAGCACCACCCAGAACGCGACGAAGATGTCGAGCATGGACGTCCGCGACTGGACGACGTCGAGGCTCTCGGTGGCGAGCAGCAACCCGCCGACGAACGTCCACAGCGCGCTGCCGAACAGGAGCTGCACGATCAGCGCGAGCGCGACGACGGTCGCCGTGCCGGTGACCGCGGCCGACACGCGCCAGCCGAACGACTCGGTGCCGAACGCGAGCTCGCCGAGCGCGATCATCCATTTGCCGAGCGGCGGGTGCACCCAGTCGCCCACGTCGTTCTCCTGCGAGCGCCACGTCTTCTCGTCCGCGCTGTCCACGTCGCACCGGGCGTTCGAGTAGCCGAGGTAGATGCATCCCGACTTGGAGTAATAGACCTCGTCGAAGATCCGGGTGTGCGGATTCGACAGGTGCACGAGCCGGATGCCCGCCGCGACGATCGCGATGGCGACGATCGCGACCGCCGGACGGTTCAGCCAACGGCGGATCGCCTCGGGCATCGTCTCCCGGCGCGGCGACACGAGGCCGGTTCCGGACGGGGTCGCGGTGTCCATGCGGCTCGGAATGGTAGGCGGTGGCGGGCGCGACGGCGGTCAGCGGCCGCGCCGGTCGCGCAGCCGGACGACGAACTGGACGCCCTGGAACGCGTCCGTGACCGAGGCCGATTTGTTGTCGACGAGCCCGGCGTCCAGGCCGGTCCGCTGGACCGCGTCGAACGTCAGATCCGTCTCGAGGCCGGACGCCTTCTTCGGCCACGCGATCCACAGTCGCCCGTCGGGCGCGAGCGCCGACGGCAGGCGCGGGAACCGGCGCTCGAGATGGGCTCGACGGGTCGCGAACAGGAGGACAACGTCGAGATCGTCGCGCACCGTGCGAAGCGTCTCGACGCCGCCCGGCATCCCGCCGATCTCGAAGCCGTCCGGCGCGCCGATCACGAGGATCCGAGATCCCTCGCGGATCCCGAGCTTCTTCGCCAGCGGCGTCCCCGAATAGTCCTTCTCCGCTCTCGGGGGGCTACCGCTCGCGCGTGCGCGCTCGCTACTTGAGCCCCCCGATCCCCTCGTTGCTCTCGGGGGGCTACCGCTCGCGCGTCCGCTTGTGGGCATCGGCGCGGAACTCTAGCGTCGAGGCGTGAGCGGTACGCTGTTCGTCGTCGGCACGCCGATCGGCAACCTCGGCGATCTCACGGACCGCGCCCGCGAGACGCTCGGCGCCGTCGACCTCGTCGCCGCCGAGGACACGCGCCGGACCGGACGGCTGCTCGAGCACATCGGCGTCTCGAAGCCGATGGTGTCCTTCTTCGAGGGCAACGAGGAGCGTCGGACGCGGGACGTGCTCGAGCGCCTCGGCGCGGGCGACGACGTCGCGCTCGTGACGGACGCCGGGATGCCGTCGATCTCCGACCCGGGGTTCCGGCTCGTTCGCGCGTGCATCGACGCCGGCATCCTGGTCACGGTGGTTCCGGGACCGACGGCGGCGCTCGCGGCGCTCGTCGTGTCCGGGCTACCGACCGACCGATTCGTCTTCGACGGCTTCCCGCCGCGTCGCGCCGCTGAGCGACGAGCATGGCTCGGCCGGATCGCGACCGAGCCGAGGACGATCGTCGTATTCGAGTCGCCGGCCCGGACCGTCGCGTTGCTGCGCGACGCCGCCGACGCGTTCGGCGATCGTCGCGTTGCCGTCGCGCGCGAGCTGACGAAGCTCCACGAGGAGGTCGTTCGTGGCACGGTTCGCGAGGTCCTCGAGCGCGTCGAGGCCTCGCCGCTCCGAGGCGAGATCGTCGTCGTGTTCGAGGGCGCCGCCGACGCACCGGTCGACATGCCCGCCGCGATCGAGACGGCCCGCCAACTCGTCTCATCGGGCGCGCGGAAGCGCGAGGCCGCCGCGGAGGCGGCTCGACGCCACGGCGCGTCGGCGAACGCCGTGTATCGAGCGCTCGTGGAGCGCTGACACCGGCCGCCCGTCCGTCCGCCGGCCGTACCATCTGCGCATGGAAACACCGGCGCGACCGACGCCGGAGGTCGGCCGATCGCTTCCACCCCCGCCGTCGACCCTGCCGCCCCCGCCGTCGGCCCTGGCGCCCCGGCCGTACGAGCCGTGGCGCTCGCCGGAAGAGGAGCGGCGTCGCCGCTCCGGCCGGGTCGCAATCGCCGCGATCGTCGTGCTCGCGCTCGTCGCCGCGACGATCGGCAGCCTCGTAGGCGGCCGCGACTCGATGCCGGGGCGGTCGGCGATCGCGGCGGACGACGACTACGCGTTCCTTCGACAGCTCGCCGACGGACGGCCGTACCGATGGGATCCCTGCGTGCCGATCCACTACGAGGTGAACCTGCAGGACGCGCCCGAGTACGCCCTGGGGGACGTGCGCACCGCGATGCAGCGGATCTCCGACGCGAGCGGGTTCCGGTTCGAGTTCGACGGCGTCACGGTGCGAACGGTCGACGACCAGATCGGCCGGGCGTTCCAGACGGGCTCGACGCCCCGCTGGTTCCCCGTCCTGATCGATTGGGTCCCGCACGAGCACTTCGACTACCTGGTGGACACGACCCGGGCTGCCGCGTTCGGCATGCCGACCACGGGCGACGGTGCGCAGTTCTCGACGTACGAGTCCGGCGTCGTCGCCGTCGACGCCGGAGGCGACCTGTCGCCCGGGTTCTCGTGGCGCTTCAGCGACGGCGTCGTGTTGATGCACGAGCTGGGACATGTCCTCGGGCTCGCCCACGTCGGCGCGGGGGACGAGGTGATGTGGTCACCGCAGGTCGATGGCGCCGACCGTCGGCCGGATCCGAGCGTCACCACGTTCGGGGCGGGCGACCTCCACGGGCTGCAGATCCTGGGTCGACACGCCCGGTGTCCCGCCGCCAACTAGTCCACGAAGGACTAGTGCTCACCCGACGCGGAGCGTTCCGTTCATGCTCGGGTGGATGTCGCACTGGAACCGGTACGTCCCGGGATCGAGGTTCGTGAGCCGGTAGGTCCGGTCCTCGCCGCCCTCGGTCGCCGCGCCCTTCAGCACCTCGTCGTTGCCGTCATACACGCTGAACGTGTGCGCGGCCGAATCCTGGTTCCGCAGCTCGACCGTGGTCGTCGCACGCGCCGCGACGGTGATGCAGTCGGTGTCGAACGACAGGCCCTTGGCAACAACTTGCACCTCCCCGCCCTCGGCCTTCGTGCACCGGCTCGAGGTGTTCGAGGCCGATCCCGCGCCGTCGTCCGAGCCGCCCGAGCCGTCCGACGGCCCGTAGGCCTCGGCGGACGAGGTCGGCGAGATCGATTCGACGGTGGGCGACTCCGACGGGTTCACGCCGGGCGAGACGCTGGTCGGGTCAACGGGCTGGCGATTGCGGCACGCGGCCGTCGCCAGGGCGAGGCCGAGCAGGACGAAGACGAGGGAGCGGCGCATGCGGCCTGCCTACCCGGCCCGTCCCGGCCGTACACCACCCCGGCGGTACCATGCCGCGATGGGCCGCGACGTCTTCTACGTCACTTCCGCGATCCCATACGTCAATGCCGAGCCGCACGTCGGGACGGCGTACGAGATCATCGCGTGCGACCTGATCGCGCGGTACCGGCGGCTGCGCGGCGACCCGACCTTCTTCCTGACCGGAACCGACGAGCACAGCTTGAACGTGGCCCGCTCGGCGGCCGAGCAGGGCATCACGCCGCAGGAGTGGACGGACCGGATGGTCCCCAAGTGGCGGACCGTCTGGGAACGGCTCGACATCTCGAACGACGACTTCATCCGGACCTCCGAGCCGCGTCATGAGGAGCGGGTCCAGCGGTTCGTGCAGCGCTTGTACGACCGGGGCGAGGTTTATCTCGGGACGTACGAGGGCCCGTACTGCGCCTCGTGCGAGGAGTTCAAACAGGAGGGCGAGCTCGTCGACGGCCGCCTCTGCCCGATCCACATGACGGACGTCGAGTGGCTGAAGGAGGACAACTACTTCTTCCCGCTGTCCAAGTACCAGCATCGGCTTCTCGCGCTCTACGACGAGCGGCCGGAGTTCGTGCAGCCGGACTTCCGACGGAACGAGGTCGTCGCGTTCGTCCGCGCCGGCCTCCGGGACCTCTCGATCTCGCGGTCGGGATCCGACTGGGGCATCCCGGTCCCGTGGGATCCCTCGCAGGTCATCTACGTCTGGGTCGACGCGCTCCTGAACTACATCACCGCCCCGGGGTTCGGGGTCGATGGCTCCCTGTTCGAGCGCGTGTGGCCGTGCGACGTCCACGTGATCGGCAAGGACATCGCACGGTTCCACGCGATCATCTGGCCCGCCCTGCTCATGGCGGCCGGTCTCGAGGTTCCCCGCACCGTGCTCGTCCACGGGTTCCTCACGATCGGCGGGGAGAAGATGTCGAAGAGCCGCGGGACGGGGGTCCATCCGAACGAGCTCCTGGATCGGTTCGGCGTCGACTCCTACCGGTACTTCTTCCTTCGCGAGTTCCCCTTCGGGGCGGACGGCAACTACTCGCTCGAGGCGATGGTCGACCGGCACAACGCGGACCTCGCCAACGGATTGGGCAACCTCGCCAGCCGGGTCCTGGCGATGCTCGGGTCGAACTTCGGCGGCGTGGTGCCCGAGCCGGAGGTCGTCGGGACCGAGGGCGACTTTCCGTCCGTCGTGGCCGACGTCGCTGAACGGGTCGACCGCTCGATGTTGGCGCTCGAGCTCACGCCGGCCGTCGCCGCCGTCTGGGAGATCGTCGACCGCGCGAACGGCTATCTGGTCGAGCGGGAGCCGTGGAAGGTCGCAAAGGACGACGCCCGCCGGTCCGAGCTCGGCTCGATCCTGTACGCCGCCGCCGAGACGCTCCGGATCCTCGCGATCCTGATCTCGCCGGTGATGCCCGAAGCGGCCGAGCGGCTCTGGGCCCAGCTCGGGATCGGCGAACCGCTCGACGCGCAGCGCGTTCCGCAGGCGCTCTCGTGGGGTGAACTGCGCCCGGGAACACGCACGACGAAGGGCGACGCGCTGTTCCCTCGGCTCGACTCCTGAGTGAGAGTGCTCTGCGGGACGTTTCACGTGAGACCCCCCGCCTCGACTCCTGCTGCACACCGTCCGTGACCGTGCCCGCCTCGCCGACGCGCGCGCGCCGAGGCGCATCGACCCGAGGTCGAGAGCGGCTATCGTGACCCGCTGATGAGCGACCGCAACCCTGAAGAACCGGTGCAGAGCGGTGCTGTGGACAGCCACTGCCACCTGTTCCTCCTCGGGGACGAACCTTCACCGGCCATCGAGGCCGCACGGAGCGCGGGAGTCCGGACGCTCGTCTGCCCGGGGATCGACCCGGAGACGAGCCGCCGGTCGGTCGAGCTGGCCGAGTCGCACCGGGGTGTCTTCGCGACGGCCGGGATGCATCCGCACGACGCGGCGTCGTTCGACGAGCGGGCCGGAGCCGCCATCGAAGAGCTCCTCGCCGACCCGCGCGTCGTCGCGGTGGGCGAGTGCGGGCTCGACTTCTTTCGGATGCGTTCGCCCCGCGACGACCAGGAGCGGGTGTTCCGGATCCACGTCGCCCTGGCGCGCGAGGCGGGAACCGCGATCGTGGTTCATTGCCGCGACGCGTGGGACGCGATCCTTCGACTCCTGGATGAGGGATCACCGGAGCGCGTCGTGATCCACTGCTTCACCGGCGACGCCGCGATCGCGCGCGAGTGCGTTCGGCGCGGCTACTTCCTGTCGTTCGCCGGAAACCTGACGTACCCGGCCAACGCGCACATGCGCGAGGCCGCGGCAGCCGTACCGCTCGGTCGTCTGCTGGTCGAGACCGACAGCCCGTTCCTCGCTCCGCAACGACTCCGCGGACGCGACAACGAGCCGGCGAACGTCGTCGACGTCATCGAGGAGCTCGCGCGCGTCCGCGGCGACGACGTCGAGGCCGTTCGGGTGGCAACGACGGCCAACGCGCACGCCGCGTTTCCCGCTCTCAGGTAGGGGAACACGACCCGGAGCGCGGGTCGGCTGAAGTTTGCAGTAAGGGTTGAGGGTTTGATAGCGTGCCGCTCGTGCGCTTGAAGGCTTCGGTCCGGCTCTGCCGCTTCCCCCCGGAGCCTTCCTCGAACAGGAGGAAGGATGCGGGTTCGTCCGACGCGCGTGCGCAGGCTGCGCATCCGCAAGGCGATCGGGAACGCGGCACTCGCGGCGACGGTGCTCGTCGCCGCCGCGACCTACGTCGCGATCCAGAAGAACGTCACGCTCGTCGTCGACGGGCGCCCGCAGTCCGTTCGAACGCTGAGCGCCAGCGTCGGCGAGCTCCTGTCGGCGACAGGGATCTCGCTCGACGGACGCGACCTCGTGCAGCCGCCGCCGTCGACACCGCTGTCGGACGGCATGACCGTCGTGGTGGACACCCAGCCCCTCACCGCGACGACGCTCGGCGGTCGCACCGATGTGGGGGTCTGGGTGATGGAAGGGGCCGCCGACGCGTCGGCATCGCCGGCCGTCGGTCGCGCCGAGGCTTCGGCCTCCGCGGAGGGTTGGGTCGGGGCATCCTCGATCGTCCACGCGCGAGTCGTCGTGAAGGGGAAGGAACACGACGTGCTCACCAACGCGCGGTCGGTCGGGGCACTCCTCTCGGCCATGGGGATCCGTCCCGACCCTAGCGACCGCGTCCGTCCATCACTCCAGACCCCCCTTCACGACGACTCGCTGGTCCGGTACGTCGACATCGACGTCCGGACCGCGCGCGTCGTGCGGACCATCCCGACCAACACCGTGACGTCCTACACCGACGACCTTCCGCCCGGGCAGGTGGAGATCGTGTCCGACGGCGCGCCCGGCTCGCTGCTCGAGGTGTACGAAGTGAAAGTCGTCGACGGAGCGGTGCTTCGTCGCACGCTGCTTCGCCGGCGGGTGCTCGACGAGGCCGTGCCGCGTCACCGGCTCGTCGGACGCGAGGTGGACCAGACCGTCCACGGCACCGAGTCGGGACAGGCGAGTTGGTACTCGTTCGCGCCGGGGAGCGGACTGACCGCCGCCCATCCGTGGCTTCCGTTCGGTACGGTCGTCACCGTCACGAACCTCGCGAACGGCAGGTCCATCCGGGTGGTGATCAACGATCGAGGACCCTTCGGCGGGCGGATCATCGACCTCTCGCAGGAGGCGTTCTCGGCTCTCGCCTCGCTCGGGACGGGCGTCATCGACGTCCGGCTCACCTGGTAGCGCGGGGGACGGCGTCGCCGCGCCCCCGCCGCTCGGGCGTCGCGAGATCCGCTCGCTCGCCGATCGGTTCGGCGTTCGCCCCTCGAAGGCGCTCGGTCAGAACTTCCTCATCGACCCGAACCTCGCGCGGGCGATCGCCCTCGACGCGGGTGCGGCGCCCGGCGCTCGCGTCGTCGAGGTCGGCGCCGGGTTCGGGTCGCTCACCGTCGCGCTCGCCGACGCGGGGGCGCGCGTCCTCGCGATCGAGTTCGACCGCGGGCTCGTTCCGGCGCTCCGCGAGGTGGTCGCCGCGTGGCCGACCGTGGAGGTGCTCGAGTCCGACGCGTTGTCGATCGACTGGGCGAGGACGCTCGGCCCCGAGCCGTGGACGATGGCGTCGAACCTTCCGTACAACGTCGCCGTGCCGCTCCTCCTCACGATGCTCGAACGCGCCCCGCAGATCTCGAGGTTCGTCGTGATGGTCCAGCGGGAGGTCGCGGACCGGCTCGCCGCGGAGCCCGGCGATGCCGCGTACGGCGCGGTGAGCGTTAAGGTCGCGTACCACGCCGACGTCGCGGTGCTTCGCCGCGTCCCGCCGGAGGTCTTCTGGCCGCGGCCGAGCATCGAGTCGACGGTGCTGCGCGTGATGCGCCGGCCCGCGTCGCGCGACGGCGTCGACCCCGGTGCGCTCTTCGCCGTGATCGACGCGTCCTTCGCCGAGCGGCGGAAGACGATGGCGAACGCGGTACGCCGGCTCGGCCTGTCCGTCACCGACGCCGCGGCGGCGCTCGGAGGAGCCGCCATCGATCCGGGCGTCCGAGCCGAGACGCTCGACCTGCGCGCGTTCGCGCGACTGACCGACGAGCTCGTGCGGCGCGGAGCCGTCCGGCCGTGAGGTCGCGGATCGCTCGCCGGGCACGCGCCAAGCTCAACGTCTTCCTTCGCGTGTTGGCCGCGCGTGACGACGGCTATCACGACCTCGAGAGCCTCGTGCTTCCGCTCTCGCTCGTGGACGATGTGGTCGCCGCGCCGGCCGAGCGGCTGCACGTCGAGGTCGTCGGCGCGCCCGACCTCCCGGGCGACGTTCCGAGCGGCGGGCTGAACCTCGCGCTCGTCGCGGCGCTCGCGCTGGCGGAGACGTGCGGCGTAACCGACGGCGCCGAGGTCGGGATCGAGAAGCGGATCCCGGTCGCCGGCGGTCTCGGCGGCGGCAGCGCCGATGCCGGCGCCACCCTGTCGGCGCTGAACGAGCTGTGGACATGCGGACTCGATCGGAGCGAGCTCGTCGCGATCGCCGCGCGCATCGGCTCCGACGTTCCGGCGACGCTCGCGCCGGGAGCCGTCCTGATGAGCGGCCGCGGCGACGCGCTCGAGGACGTCGACCTGCCGGAGCTGTGGTGGGCGCTGGTTCCGATGCCGTTCGGCGTGCGATCGCCCGACGCGTACCGGTGGTGGGACGAGGGCGAGCGCCGAACCGGCCCCGATCCGGAGGACCTGCTTGTAGCCGCCCGGGCCGGCGATCCGGAGCGGCTCGGCCCGCTGCTGTTCAACGATCTGGAGCCGCCGGTGTTCGAGCACCATCCCGAGCTCGCCGACGCCAAGGCGCGGCTGCTGGAGGTCGGCGCGCTCGGCGCGGTCATGAGCGGAAGCGGATCGACGCTCGCCGCGCTCGCGCGCGACGAGGCGCACGCGCGCTCGGTGGCGGACCGGGTCGAGGGTGCGCTCGCCGTGTCGGGACCGGCGCCAGAGCGGTAGCCCTATCATCGAGCCCGATCCGGGGTCGTCTAACGGCAAGACACGGGCCTTTGGAGCCCGGTATGGAGGTTCGATTCCTCCCCCCGGAACTGCTGCGGACGTCGTTGGGTGCGGCACCTTGCGAGTGTGCACGTCGTTGCCCACGGCCCTATCGCAGAGCAACGTGAGAGCGTGTATGGCTCTGCCGTGCGTTACACGAGCTTCGGGGTTGTAGGGGCTGCGAGCGTCGCGCAGGTGGGGGTCCAACCGGGCGCTACGTGGGGCGAAGCGTATCTGGAGGTGCCGCCGGCGGAGACGGCCCAAGTACAACTCACGATCAGCGGACCGGCGCTTCCTCGGACGGAGACTTTCACCATCGACACCGCTGCGCTCTCGGAGGTTGCTAGCGCTGACTGGCTCGACGCACGGCCTCGACCGCTACCTCCGGTGCCCATTTCCGGCGAAGCATGAAAGTCGCGACGATGCCGTCGGTCGGTAGAGGACTCGGATGTTCGTGTGCTGTGCCTCTCGGCTCTTCAGGACCCGAGTGTTTCTCAGGCGCTCACGAGCTCCCTCACCGGTCGCTCAACGGGGCCACTCTCGAAACCGACGACGAGCCGGACCTCCAGCGCCCGGGCGAGCCTCTGGAGGGTTTCGACGCTCGTCTTGTGGCGGCCACTCTCGATCCGGGAGATCGCGGAGTGACTGGTGCCGACTCTCCGAGCAAGCTCCTCTTGCGAGATACCGAGGGCGGCCCTGTGCTTGATGATAAGCCGGGCAAGCTCTTCAAACGGAGCGAGACGCTCCTGCTCAGCGCGATAAGCCCTCCTTTGGCCACGCCGGGATCGCGCCTGAGCGGTTGTCGTTCCAACCGGGCTGTTCCTCTTCATCTCCGTGTCCTGGCATGGGTCTCGTGTGGTCTCGGTCCGTGTGGGTAAGGACTTTATCAGTTCTGATAAGCACCGGCAACTGCTCATGGGGCGTCGTGCCCCGCCGCCCGCGGCGGCCTCCGAGGCATCGCATCCATCCGTGCCTTGAAGTCTGCCCAGCGTTCCTCTGCGATCGCGATGTCCGCCGCCGGAATCTGTGCGGTGTCCTTGCGCAGCGCGTGCAACAAGACAACGAGATCTCGCGACCGTCTGTACAAGACCCGATACAGCTCCCTGCCGTAATGACACCGGAGTTCGCGAAGTTCGCCGCGGACCTGCGAGGAATGCGAAAGGGAAGGTGCGGCATGGACGCCGACAGCATGTTGAGCCGGTCGATCTGATTGTCGAGCGCGACCTGTCGCTTGAGATCAAGTCCCTGGGGGAACTCATCGACCGGCTCGCGTCCGTCGGGCGCTCGATAGAACACGGCCTGCATGCGCGCCTCCAGGTGGTCCGGCGAGGAGCATCGTACGAGCAGACGCAGACGCACTGACGCGGCCGGCCGTGTTGCGCTCGTGCACATGGCTACTCGGGTTCACCGGCTCGACGTTGACAGCGGTTCGCCGTGGGGCGAGCGTGCCCCCCATGTACACCGACGGACGGGCTCGAGCGAGCGCGTAAACGTCGGTCCGGTCGAGCCGGATCGCGAGGAGGAGGTGTGATGCGCAGCGTGACCTACTCCATGAGCGCCTCACTCGATGGCTACATCGTCGGGCCGGACGGCCGTTTCGACTGGACGGTGCCCGACCCGGACGTCTTTCGGTTCTGGATCGATGAGATACGAGACGTCGGCGTCCACCTGATGGGACGACGGCTGTACGAGACCATGCTGTATTGGGAGACTGCCGAGCAGGATCCATCGCTCGACGACGCGGAGCTCGAGTGGGCCTCGCTTTGGAATCCGCTCCCGAAGGTGGTGTTCTCCACCACGCTGTCGGCGGTCCAGGGGAACGCCCGCCTGGCCTCCGGCGGCCTTGCGCAGGAGATCGAGCGGTTGCGAGCCGAGCCGGAGGAGGGCGACATCGCGATCGGCGGCGCGACGCTCGCCGCCGAGGCGGCCGAGTTGGGTCTGATCGACGAGTACCGCGTCATGGTCCACCCGGTGCTGGTCGGCGGCGGCATCCCGTACTTCCCCCGGCGCGAGCGCCGGGTGGATCTCGATCTCGTCGAGACGCGCACGTTCAGCTCGAGATTCGTCTACCTGCGCTACCGCGTTGCGCGGTAGCCCCAAGCGTCCGTCCGTCGTGACGCTCACCCGTGGCGTTGCCGGGCGGGGCCGAGGCGGGTACAAAGATGTGCCGTCGACCCGAAGGAACCGCGTGGCTTCCAGCTCGAAGCGCTCGCTCGCCGCCGTCGTCCTGGCCGCCGGCAAGGGCAAGCGCCTGAAGTCGGGCACCCCGAAGGTCCTGCACCCGGTCGTCGGTCGCCCCCTGCTCTGGCACGCGACCCGGAACGCGCTCGCCGCCAAGCCGTCGTCGCTCGTCTTCGTCCTCGGCAACGGTGCCGATCGTGTCGAGCAGGAGGTGCGCTCGTGGGGGCTGAAGCCGGAGCCGGCGTTCGTTCTTCAAGGCGACGCGCTCGGCACCGGCCACGCCGTCCTCGCCGCCGAGAAGGCCGTCGGCAAGGCCGACCAGGTGCTGGTCGTCGGCGGCGACTTCGACCCGGTCGCGCCCGACGACGTTCGCGCGCTGTTGCGCACGCACCGCCGGACGGCCTCGGCCGCCTCGATCCTGACGGCCGACGTCGACGAGCCGGGTGGCTACGCCCGCATCGTCCGCGACGGAACCCGGCTGCTCGAGATCGTCGAGGGCGCCGACGCGCCACCCGAGCTGCTCGCGCTCCGCGAGGTCTCCGCGCTCGTGTTCGCCTTCCGTCGCGAGGACCTGTACAAGGCGCTTCCGCTCGTCGGGCGCGACAACCGCCAGCACGAGTACTACCTGAACGCCGTGTTCCCGATCCTGATGGACAAGGGCGAGCGCGTGTCGGCCCTCAAGGTCGAGACGGGCGGCATGATGGGACCGAACTCACGGGCCGATCTCGCACGGCTCGGCGCGCTGCTCCGCGGGCGGATCCTCGAGCGCCTCATGGACGACGGCGTCTCGATCGCCGATCCCGCGTCGACGTACGTCGACGCGGAGGTCCGCATCGGCGCCGACACGACGCTCCTGCCGAACACCTTCCTCGAGGGATCGACCTCGGTCGGGGCGGGCGCGACGATCGGGCCGTCCGCTCGGATCGTCGACTCGGTGATCGACGACGCCGCGCACGTCGAGTTCTCGGTGATCGAACACGCCAGGATCGGCGAGCGCGCGTCCGTCGGCCCCTTCGCGCATCTGCGTCGCGACGCGGTGCTCGAGGACGACAGCGTGGTCGGCAACTTCGTCGAGGTGAAGGACTCGACGCTCGGGCGCGGCGCCAAGGCGAAGCATCTGACGTACGTCGGGAACGCGATGATCGGACGGCGCGCGAACCTCGGCGCCGGCACCGTGACGGTGAACTACGACGGCTACCGCAAGCACGAGACCGTGGTCGAGGACGAGGCGAAGGTCGGCTCGGATACGATGCTCGTCGCGCCCGTTCGGATCGGTCGAGGCGCGCAGACGGGGGCTGGATCGGTCATCACGAAGGACGTTCCGGCGGGCGCGCTCGCCGTCGAACGCTCGGAGCAGCGGATCATCGAGGGGTACCGCGACCGCAAGGAGGCGGAGCACGCGACGGCCGGAACGGCCGAGCGGCCGGCGCGGCGGTCGGTCAAGAAGCCGCGGGGCAGCGGGTCGGCGTCGAGCGGATCGCGCACGGTCAAGGGGAAGGGTTCGCACGGGGGGGCGCGGTAGTGGAGATCGTCACCAAGAAGAAGATGCTGCTGTTCTCGGGCGGCACGCATCCCGAGCTCGCCGACGAGATCGCACGGCATCTCGGCATCGAGGTCGCGCCGGCGGTGCTGCGCCGGTTCGCGTCGAGCGAGACGTACTTCCGCTCAGAAGAGAGCGTCCGCGGCTGCGACGTCTTCGTCGTACAGACGCACGCGGAGCCCGTGAACGAAGCGATCATGGAGCAGCTCGTGATGATCGACGCGATGAAGCGCGCGTCGGCCAAGCGCATCACCGCCGTGATCCCGTACTACGGCTATTCGCGGCAGGACAAGAAGGGCCTCGCGCGCGAGCCGATCTCGGCCAAGCTGCTCGCCGACATGATCTCGGTCGCCGGCGCCGACCGCGTCGTGTCCGTCGACCTGCACAGCGGGCAGATCCAGGGGTACTTCGACTTCCCGTTCGACCACCTCACCGCGCTCCCCATCCTGTCGGACTACGTCTCGAAGGATCTCGGGCTGTACAACGGCGATCTGGTCGTGGTGGCTCCCGACGCCGGGCGGATCAAGACGGCAGAGCGTCTGCGCGAATACCTCCACGCCGACCTCGCGTTCCTGTACAAGCGTCGCTCTCGGTACGAGGCCAACAAGATCGACGAGATGGCGGTGGTCGGTGAGGTCGACGGGCGTCCGTGCATCCTCGTCGACGACATGATCGACACGGCCGGCACGGTCGCGAAGGGCGCGACCGCGCTCGCACAGCAGGGCGGCGGCCCGATCTACGCGGCCGCGACGCACCCCATCCTGTCGGGGAAGGCCGTCCAGCTCCTCGAGGAGTCGCCGATCCGGGAGGTGGTCGTCACCAACACGATGCCGATCCCGGAGGAGAAGCAGTTCGGCAAGCTGAAGGTGCTGTCGATCGCGCCGCTTATCGCGTCCGCGCTCCGAGCGGTGTTCGAGGACACCAGCGTCAGCGAGATCTTCCGCGGCGACAACCAGCTGTAGCGGTCGTCCGCGTCGGCCTCAGAGGGCGACCCGGAACTGGGCGAAGCCGGTCTGCGGGTTGCCGTCGATCGTCGTGAAGTCGCCGCCGAACCCGACCCTCGTCTTGGTCACGCCGACCGCGTAGACGCCCGCCGTGCTGTTCGCGGTCGGAGACCACCCGTACAGCGTCCCCGCTCGCCCGAGCGACGCCGCGATGTGGTGCCGCGTCGGCGCGGTGCCGCCGACCACGGCGCCTCGGCGTCCGGCGTGGTCGAAGTGCCCGCCGAGGAACAAGAGCCTCGCCTTCCCGTGGTACTCGCACGCGTTGACCGACCCGTCCGTCGCGAGGTTGAACCGGGACACGGCGTTGCCGCGCCTTCGATCGACCGCGGCGATGTTCGGCGAGACGAACGGAGACCGAGCCGCGTTGATGGTCTCGAAGTCGCCGCACACGATGATCCGCTTTCCGATCCGCTGCAGGTCGTGCACCGTGTTGAGCGACGCCTGCTGCGTGCTGAACACGTCGGGGTTCCACCGGAGCACGTGGCCGGTGCTCGTCGACACCGCCGCGGCGGAGTTGCGGTTGGCCGCGTCGACGTGTGCGAACGAGCCGCCGACGTACAGCGCGTCGCCGTCGGCCGAGAGCATCAGCGCGTTGACCTCGACCGCGCACCGCGGCGGGCAGGAGCCCGCGACCTGAGCGACCGACGGCGCCCATCCCTGAACGACCGCCCCCGTGGACGCGCGAACGGCCGCGAGCCGTTGCCTGGGAGCGCCGTTCACGCTGGCGAACGTGCCGCCGAGATAGACGACGCCGCTCCGAGCGGCCACGATCGCGTGGACGCCCCGGCTCGCGGACGGATGCCAGCGCAGCACGCGGCCCGTCGACGCGTTGAGCGCGGCGACGTTCGAGCGCGCCTTCCGGCCGATCCGGTCGAAGCGTCCGCCGACGTACAGAACCTTGCCGTTCGGCGAGAGCGTCAGTGCGCTCACGCGCGCGTCGCCCGCGGCGGAGCGGACGGGGACCCGCCAGGACGTGATGAGCGTTCCGCGCTTGCTTCGCAGGGCCGCGAGATGCAGGCGCGTCACGTTGCTCCCCCCCGAGGACGCGGGCGGCTGCATCGCGGTGAAGTCGCCGCCGATGAACACGCGGCCGCCGCTCGCGCCTCGGCCGTACACGATCGCCTCGACGCGACCCTCGAGGTTCCGGCCCTGCGCGTCGAGCGAGCCGACCGTCTGCCACGTCGGCTGTGGGTTGTCGGAGATGCCGACGGCCGAGGCGGGCGCACCGGCCGCGAACGTTGCCGCCGCGATGGCGGCGAGGAGCAGCGGACGTCGTCGAAGATTTCTCATGATGGCCCGGCACGGTACTCCCGATCGGGCATGAAATGGAGTTGTTCGGCGAATTCCGCCCGCTCGTCCGATGGATCGTCGGAAACGGCCGCGCCGAAACTCCTTGCGCCCCAGGGACGGACGTCGACCCGGCGGACGGCCGCGGCGGGGCTGGATCACCGAGACCGGTCCGGGTCACGGTGGCCGATGGCTCCCGGCGCCGGCTCCGTCTTCTCCAGGCGCACACGGACGTCCGGAGGTATCGGTCGCCACGATCGCCTCGGTCGTCCGCGCAGGCCATTGGTACGATTCGGCACCGAGGCCGACCGGCGTCGGCCGCACGACCCCCACACGAAGAGGGAACTCGACGATGGCCGATCAGCAGCTGAAGGCAGAGCCCCGGAACGACGCGGGCAAGGGGGTCGCGCGGAAGCTCCGCGCGAGCGGGCGCGTGCCCGCGGTGCTCTACGGCCACGGCAAGCAGGCGCAAGCCCTCTCGGTCGACGGCAAGGAGCTGTTCCATCTGCTGCACGGCGCGGCCGGCGGCAACGTGCTGATCGACCTGGTCGTCGATGGCAAGAACACGATGGCGATGCCGCGCGAGATCCAGCGCGACCACGTCCGCGGGCAGTACCTCCACGTCGACTTCCTCGAGGTGCGCCGCGACGAGAAGGTTACGGTCGACGTTCCGATCCACCTTGTCGGCGAATCGGCCGGCGTCAAGTCGGGCGGGGTCCTGGAGCATCACCTGTGGGACCTGCACGTCGAGTGCCTGCCGCAGGACCTTCCCGATGCGATCGAGGCCGACATCTCGGCGCTCGACGTGAACGACTCGCTCCGCGTGGCGGACCTCAAGATCCCGGGCACCGTCACCGTGCTGACGCCGGCCGAGGAGACGATCGCCGCGGTCGTGCCGCCGCAGGCTCGCGAGGTCGCGGCCGAGGGCGCCGAGGGCGAGGTCGCGGCCGAGGAGGCCGAGGGCGCGACGGCCGACGAGGCGGAGAACGCCGCCGAGCAGACCGAGGAGTAGGCGAACGGTGGGCCCGTTCGGGAGCCCGCCGGCCACGCTCTCGCGATGACGTGGATCGTCGCCGGCCTCGGCAATCCCGGACAGGAATACGCCAACACCCGTCACAACCTCGGCTACCGCGTCGTCGACGAGCTCGCCAGACGTGCCGGCGAGCGGTTCAGGAAGGCTAGGTTCGTCCCGGTCGACCTCGCCGAGGCGACCGAGGCCGGCGAGCGCCTCCTCCTCGGCAAGTCGCACCGGTACTACAACGAGACCGGTGAGGTGTACGCATCGTTGGCACGCAAGCGCGACGTCGCGCCCGACCATCTGATCGCGGTCCACGACGACCTCGACCTGGCGTTCGGAGCGCTCCGCGTCAAGATCGGCGGATCGACGGCCGGGAACCACGGGCTCGATTCGCTGATTCGGGCGCTGCGAACGCGCGAGTTCTATCGGGTGCGCATCGGGATCGGGCGCCCGCCCGGGCGGCAGGATCCGGTTGACTTCGTCCTCGAGCCGTTTCCCAAGCGGGCGGAGGCCGAGGTTGCGATCCTCGTCGACGACGCCGCCGACGCCGTCGTGTCCCTCGTTCGTGATGGCCTCGCGACGGCGCAGGACCGCTACAACCGGTCCGGGCCGAGCGCGTAGATAGGTCGTTCGGACTACCACCCGGTCGGACCCGGGGGAGTTCCTCCCTCGACCCCGCCCGACCTACTTCGTGCCCCCTTGACCGATGTGCCCCGAGCGTCCGACGCGCACAATCCCGGAGACAAAGGGAGGTGATGCGATGCGAACGAAGATCGTGCGCATCCTGATCTCCGGTGCCGCGCTTGCCACGATGCTCATGGCGGCTGGCGCTAAGTGGAAGGTCTGAGGGGGAAAGGAGGAACGCCGTGCAGCGAGTGCGACGTACTCTGTACGCCCTCGGCTGGCTGAGCGCTCTCGTCATGGCCCTCGGGGCCAGCTGGAAGGTCTGGGAGTAGCAGCACCGTCACGACGGCCGCCTCCGGGGGCAGCACCGGCTTCCGGAGGCGGCCGACGCGCTTGACGGCTCGCGGAACGCGATCCGGTCCCCAACCCCAATCCTCATCACATGAAGCTGATCCTCGCGACCATCGTCCTCGCGTTCGCCCTCGGTCTCATCGCGGGCGGCCGCCCATCGGGTCTGTCCTCGCTGAAGGTTCGCTGGACGCCCGCCGCGCTCGTCGGCCTGGTACTGCAACTGGCGCCGGTGCCGGGCAAGATGTGGCCGCTCGCCCTGCTCTTCGTCTCCTTCGCGCTTCTCACCGCGTTCGCGATCGTGAACCTGCGCGCGCGCGTGCCCGGTTTCGTGCTGATCACGATCGGCATCCTGATGAACTTCACCGTCATCGCCGTCAACCACGGCATGCCGGTCTCGCGCGAGGCGCTCGTCGCGTCGCACCAGGAATCGACGCTCCCGTTGCTCGCCCGGCACGCGGGAGCCAAGCACCATCTCGCGGGTCCGGGCGACGACGTGATGTTCCTCGCGGACGTCATCGCCGTTCCGCCGCTCGAGCAGGTCGTGAGCCTCGGCGACGTCCTCGCCTACACCGGCGTGGTGTGGCTCGTCGTCGCCGGGATGCGTCGCCGCGACCGCGTCGAGGGCGAACCCGCGACGGAGGTCGTCGCGGCCGGAGGCGCGGCGTGACGCTGCACCGGCGTTCGAGCGACGCGCAGCCCGAGGGTGCGGCGCTCGAGGCCGGGTCCCGCCGGCCGGTCGCGATCGCGGCGTACCGGCTGGCCACCGTCGTTCCGCTCATCGGCTACATCGCGTTCGAGGCGCACCGCCATCCCGGGCAGTTCCTCGGCGGGAAGTTCGCCGGCCCGCTGCTGCTCGAATGGATCGCGGCGATCGTCATCGTCGACCTGTTGCCGATCCCAACCGGCATCGGGTTCCCGTTCAGCCTCAGCTTCCCGTTGCAGCTGTCGGTGGCGCTGATCTATCCGGCGCCCGTCGCGGCCGCGATCGCGTTCCTCGGCGCGAGCGACTGGCGCGAGATCAGGCGCGAGATCCCGCTGGCGCAGAGCGTGTGGAACCGCGCGCAGCTCGCGTGGTCGGTCGTGTGCGAGAGCCTCGTCTTCTCGGCGATCGCCTCGATCGCACCGGGTCATCAGTCGCCGTGGTGGGAGCTCGGCCCGGCGGTGCTCCTCGCCGCGCTCGTCGGATACTCGGCGAACGCGCTGTTCGTCGCCTGCTACTTCCACGTCAGCACCGGCGAGCGCACCGGCGACATCCTGCGCGACATGCACGTCGGCGTGTTCGGCGAGTTCGTCGTCAGCTACATGGGGCTCGCGCTGTTCGCCGTGATCGTCGCGACGACGTTCCTGAACATCGGCCCGTGGTCGATCGCCGTGTTCATCGCGCCGCTCGCGTTCGCGCGGCAGATGTTCACGCGCACGCAGTCGCTCCAGGTCGCGACCGACGAGCTGGCCGCCAAGCAACGGGAGAACGAGTACCAGGCGCTGCACGATGCGCTGACCGACCTGCCGAACCGCGTGCTGTTCCAGCAAAAGCTCCGCGACACCGTCGCGGCGCATGACGGCTCGTCGCTCGTCGCCGTCATGCTTATCGATCTCGATCACTTCAAGGAGATCAACGACACGCTCGGGCATCATTTCGGCGACGCGCTCCTCCAGCAGATCGGGCCGCGTCTGGCGAGCACGCTCCGCGCCGACGACATGATGGCGAGGCTCGGCGGCGACGAGTTCGGGCTCGTGCTGCCGGATCTCGACGACGAGACGTCGGCGATCCGGATCGCCGAGCGGATCCTCGAGGAGCTCGAACGGCCGATCTCCGTCGAGACGCTGCAGCTCGACGTCTCGGGCAGCATCGGGATCGCCCTGTATCCGTCGCACAGCCGTGACGTCGAGACGCTGGTGCGCCGAGCGGACGTCGCGATGTACGCCGCGAAAGAGGCGGGAAGCGGCTACGAGGTCTACTCGCCGTCGCTCGACCGCAACAGCCCGAGCCGCCTGACGCTGATCGCTCAGGTTCGTCCCGCGATCGAGAACCGCGAGTTCGAGCTGTTCTATCAGCCGAAGATCCGCGTCGCCGACGGGAAGGTCGAGGGCGTCGAGGCGCTCGTGCGATGGCGTCATCCCGACCGTGGGCTCGTCATGCCGGATGAGTTCGTCCCGATGGTCGAGCGCACGGTGCTGCTGAAGCCGTTCACGTCGTACGTGATCAACGAGGCGCTGCGGCAGTCCCACCAGTGGGCGCGCCAGGGGTTGCCGCTGCAGGTCGCGGTCAACCTCTCGCCGAGGAGCCTGCTGGATCCGCAGCTGCCCGATCAGATCGCCGAGCTGCTCGAGCGGTGGGGCGTCGAACCGTCGCGACTCACGCTCGAGCTGACCGAAAGCTTCCTGATGGCCGATTCGGGGCGCTCGATCGGCGTCCTCGGACGCCTGTCCAGCGTGGGCATCCGACTGTCGATCGACGACTTCGGCACCGGGTACTCGTCGCTGTCGCACCTCAAGCGGCTTCCGTTGCACGAGATCAAGGTCGATCGCTCGTTCGTCGAGCACATGCGCGAGGACCCCAACGACGCGATGATCGTCGCGGCGACGGTCGAGCTCGGCCGGAACCTCGGCCTTCGCGTCGTCGCGGAGGGAGTCGAGGACGGTGAGACGCTGGGCATGCTCGAGGCGATCCGCTGCGACGTGGCGCAGGGGTTCGAGCTGTCCAGGCCGCTCCCCGCCGTCGACCTGACGCGCTGGGCCGAGGCGCGCGGCGGCTCGGCGGCGATCGTGACGACCGCGTCGGCCTCCGACGTGTTCAAGCCGACGGATTCCGGCCGGAGCCACCTCCAGGTCGTCTGACCCGCGCTCGTTCGCGCGGCCGGCCCTACACTTGAGTCCGGTCAGGCCCCGCCGCGCCGCGGCGAGGCCTCTTCGCGCTGTGCGGTGCGGGATCGGGGTGCATGGATCCGGCGAGGCTGCTCGACGATCTGATCGGCTCGGAGCCGTTCGAACGGCTCCTGCTCGAGCGCGCCCGACCGATCGTCGCGCGCGCCGAGGCCGGCCACGACTTCGTCGTCGCGGCGCTCGCCCGCTCGCTCGACGCGCCCGTCCTCGCCGTCGCGCCCGGACCACGCGAGGCGGATGCGCTCGCGCGCGGCGCCGGGGCGTACCTCGGGCCGGATCGAGCCGCGTCGTTTCCGGCGTGGGAGGCGCTGCCGTACGAGGGGATCAATCCGGGCGCCGAGATCTCGTCGCATCGGTCGTCGGCGCTCCGGGCGCTTCGCCGCTCCCGCGGGCCGTTCGTCCTCGCGGCGCCGGCCGCCGCGGTCGTCCAGCGGATCGTGCCGGATCTCGGCGAGACCGAGCCGCTCGCGCTCGCGCGCGGACGCGAGCTGTCGCTCGACGCGATCGCCGACCGGCTCGTCGAGCTCGGGTACGTCCGCGCCGACGTCGTCGAGCATCGAGGCGAGTTCGCGGTGCGCGGCGGCGTCCTCGACGTCTTTCCGGGCAGCGCCCGGCGGCCCGTCCGCGCCGAGTTCTGGGGCGACGAGATCGAGTCGCTCCGGTCGTTCGTGCCGGCGACGCAGCGCTCGGCCGATCCGCTCGTCCACGCCGAGATCCACCCGGTGCGGGAGCTCGTTCCGACGCCGGAGCTTCGCGCCCGCGCGTCCGAGCTCGCTCCCCGGTACGTCGACCGGTTCCGCGATCAGCTGACGCGGTTCGCGGACGGTCTGGTGTTCGAGGGTTCGGAGGCGCTCGCGCCGCTGCTGCTCGAGCGGATGCCCGCGCTTCCCGAGCTCGTGCCCGACGGCGGCTGGGTGGTGCTCGTGCAGGCTCGTCGAACACACGACCGCGCTCGACAGGCCGTCGAGGACGCTCGCGCCCTGGCAGAGGCGTCGGCGTGGCCCGGCCCCGACGTCGTGGTCGACCTCGATGACGCGCTCGAGCCTCACACGCGCCTGCATCTGACGGAGTTCGCCGAGGGTCTCGATCTCGGGCTCGAATCGTGGGGCACGGCGCAGGGCAACGCGCCGGAGCTGGCCCGACGGCTGGTCGAGCTGCACGAGCGGCGGCACCGCGTCGTCGTGACCGCGTCGGCGCACGGGAGCCTCGAGCGAGCGCGCGAGGTGGTCGCCGAGGCGGGCCTGCGGCTCGTTGAGGGTGACGCGAGCGCCGACGCGATCGCGCTCGAGGCCGACGTGGCAGGCGGGTTCGTGTTCGGTCCCGGGCGTCTCGCCGTCGCGACCGAGGAGGACGTCTTCGGATCTCGCCGGCACACGCGCTCGGCTCCGCGCATGACGAAGCGCCGGACCGACGCCGTCGCCGCCGAGCTCACGCCCGGCGACTACGCCGTCCACCGCGTGCACGGGGTGGCGCGCTTCGTCGGGATCCACCGGCGGGCGATCGGCGGCAGCGAACGCGACTACATGGTGCTCGAGTACGCGTCGGGCGACCGGCTCAGCGTTCCGACCGATCAGGTCGGGATGGTCGCGCGGTACGTCGGTGGCGAGCAGCCGCGCCTTTCACGGCTCGGAACCAGCGACTGGGTCAAGACGACGACGAAGGTCAAACGCGCCGTACGCGACATGGCCGGCGAGCTCGTCCGTCTGTACTCGGTGCGCATGAGCGTGCCCGGGCACGCGTTCGGACCGGACACGCCGTGGCAGGCCGAGATGGAGGACGCGTTCCAGCACGAGGAGACGCGTGACCAAGTATCGGCGATCGACGAGGTCAAGCGCGACATGGAGCGTGACCGGCCGATGGACCGGCTGATCTGCGGCGACGTCGGCTACGGGAAGACGGAGATCGCGGTCCGTGCCGCGTTCAAGGCGGTGATGGACGGCACGCAGGTGGCGGTGCTGGTCCCGACGACGCTGCTGGCCGAGCAGCACTTCATCACGTTCTCCGAGCGGTTCTCGGCGTTCCCCGTCACCGTGAAGATGCTGTCGCGGTTCGTGTCTCCGGCGGAGCAGCGCGAGATCCTGCGCGACGTCGAGCGCGGCAACGTCGACGTGCTCGTCGGGACGCACCGGCTGCTGAGCACCGACGTGAAGTTTAAGGACCTCGGGCTGCTCGTCGTGGACGAAGAGCAGCGGTTCGGCGTGTCGCACAAGGAGCGGTTGAAGAAGCTGCGCGCGCACGTCGACGTGCTCACGATGACCGCGACGCCGATCCCGCGCACGCTGGAGATGGCGCTCACCGGGATCCGCGACATGAGCGTCGTCGACACGCCGCCGGAGGATCGTCAGCCCGTGCTGACGTACGTCGGCCCGTACCAGGAGGACCTCGCGCTCGGCGCCGTTCGGCGCGAGCTCCTGCGCGGCGGCCAGGTGTTCTGGGTCCACAACCGCGTCGCGACCGTCGACCGCCAGGCGGCGTGGCTGCAGGACGAGCTGCCCGACGCGCGCGTCGTCGTCGCGCACGGTCAGATGGACGAGGACATGCTCGAGCAGCGCATGATGCGGTTCTGGGACCGCGCCGCCGACGTGCTCGTGTGCACGACGATCATCGAGTCGGGTCTCGACGTTCCGAGCGCCAACACGCTCGT
Organism: bacterium; assembly: GCA_046735355.1. GTDB lineage: Bacteria > Actinomycetota > UBA4738 > UBA4738 > HRBIN12 > DATAEU01. The sequence continues at coordinate 39,485 of JBKPTC010000073.1, read as the reverse complement.
CGTCGATCGCGCCGACCGGCTGGGTCTGGCGCAGATGTATCAGCTCCGCGGGCGCGTCGGGCGTTCGACCGAGCGTGCGTTCGCGTACTTCTTCTTCCCACCGGCGCAGTCGCTCACCGAGGAGGCGCACGAGCGGCTCGCGACGATCAGCAAGCACACGGCGCTCGGGTCCGGCTTCCAGATCGCGCTGCGCGATCTGGAGATCCGCGGCGCCGGCAACATCCTCGGCGCCGAGCAGCACGGCCACATCGCGGCCGTCGGATTCGACACCTACGCGCGTCTGCTCAAGGAGTCCGTCGCCGAGATGCGCGGCGAGCCGCTGCCCGCCGACAGGGACATCCGCATCGATCTGCCGGTGAAGGCGTTCGTTCCCGTCGGATGGGTCGGACAGGAGGCGCTGCGGCTCGAGCTCTACCGCAACGTCGCGACGGCGGGGGACCACGAGCGGCTCGCGGAGGTGCGCGCCGAGGCGGAGGACCGGTTCGGGCAGCTCCCGCAGGAGGTGCAGACGCTCCTCGCGGTCGGGTCGCTGCGCATCACGTGCGATCGGCTCGGCGTCACCGAGGTCACGACGTATCGCGACGAGGTTCGCGCGAAGCCGCTCGCGTTGTCGGACGAGGACGAGCGCGCCGTCGCGTCTCGAGTGCCGGGCGCCGCGTACCACCGGACGACGCAGACGCTCAACGTGCCGGCCGCACGCGTTCCCGGCGCCGAGCTGCCGGCTCGGATCGAGTCCGCGCTGCTGGATGCGACCGGCGCGCAGCGACCCTCTGTTAGCATCGCCGGCTGATGCGCCCCCCGCTCCGCCTCTCCCTCTTGTCGCTCGTCGCCGTCGTCGCGCTGTCGGCATGCGGGTCGGCCCGCCCGCCCGCCGCCGTGGTGGACGGGGAGTCGATCAGCGATGCGCAGCTCGAGGATCAGGTCTCGATGTACACCTTCCTGAGCAGCCTGCAGCAGCAGCCGTGCGGGCAGCCGCAGCGCGGCGAGACGTCCGACGCGGCGTGTGCGCGGTTCACGCTCTCGAACCTGATCCTCGACGATCTGGTGCTGCACTACGCGCACACGCACCACCTCAGCGTCTCGAACGACAGCGTCAACGGTGCGATCTCGCAGCTCGAGTCGAGCCTCGGCGGCGCCTCGAAGCTCGACGAGAAGCTGAACGCGAACGGCGTCACGCGCGCGCAGCTGCTCGCGCTCGCTCGCCGGCGGCTGCTGTTCAACCGGGCGGAGGAGGCGATCGGCTCGGCGACCGTCACGGACTCCCAGCTGCGCCAGGCTTACGATCAGCAGCGCCAGCAGTTCGTCGAGATCCACGCCAAGCACATCCTCGTCAAGTCGAAGTCCTTGGCGCAGCGGATCGCGGCCGAGGCGACGACCGGAAACTTCGCACGGCTCGCGAAGAAGTACTCGATCGACACGCAATCGGCCGCGAACGGCGGCGACCTTGGAACGCTGCCGGCCTCGCAGCTCGACCAGGGATTCGTCCAGGGAGCGCTCGCGCTGTCGCCCGGGCAGATCTCCGGCCCCGTGCAATCGCAGTTCGGATGGCACGTGATCCTCCTGGTGAGCAAGGACGTGCAGCCGTTCGATCAGGTGAAGGAGCAGCTCGCCGGGTCGCTCCGGTCGCAGGCGTTCTCGTCGTGGCTGCAGGATCGGCTCGCGAACGCGGAGATCCGGGTGAACCCGCGATACGGACGTCTGGACGAGCAGACCGGGCAGGTCGTTCCGGTGCGGTCGACGCAGACGGCCGCGTCGGCCACCGCGGCCTCGAGCGCGTCCGCCACGCCGTGACACGCGCGCAGGAAGCGCGCGACGACGGGTCCGACGGCGTCCTCGACGACGTGCCGGGCGGGGCCGTTCCGTCGAGCCGCCACGGCGAGCGCCTCCTCGACCTCGTCCGTGTGATGGCGCGTCTGCGCGGGCCCGACGGATGCCCGTGGGATCGCGAGCAGACGCATCGATCGCTCGCGCGCCATCTGCTCGAGGAGACGCACGAAGCGCTCGAGGCGATCGACGCAGACGACGGCGATCGGCTGCGCGAGGAGCTCGGCGACGTGTTGCTGCAGGTGGTGTTTCACGCGCAGATGGCGGCGGACGACGGCGCGTGGGATGTCGACGACGTCGCGGAGGGGATCGTCCGGAAGCTCATCCGGCGGCATCCGCACGTGTTCGGCGAGGTCGAGGTGTCGGGCGCCGACGAGGTGCTCGTGAACTGGGAGCGCATCAAGGCCGAGGAGCGGGCCGCCGCGAGCCCCGAGACGACGCAGGCGCCGCCGATCGACGAGGACATCCCGCCCACGCTGCCGTCGCTCGCGCGCGCGGCGAAGGTGCAGCGGCGTGCCGCGGGCTGGGGCTTCGAGTGGCGCTCCGTCGACTCGGCGTTGCAGGCGCTCCGGGAGGAGGTCGACGAGCTCGCGCGCGTGCGGGATGCCGCCGAGGCGGAGGAGGAGATCGGTGACGTGCTGTTCGCGACGGCGGCCCTCGCGCGGAAGCACGGCGTCGATGCCGAGAGCGCCCTCCGTCGCACGATCGCGGGCTTCGCGCGACGGTACGAACGGTTCATGGCGACGGTGCGGGAGCGCGGGTTGGATCTCGACGCGATGCCGGAGGACGAGGTCCGACGCTTGTTCCGCGCGTCGCGATGAGCGACGCGTTCCGGCGGGCGATCGCGCTCGAGCACGACGTGATGCGTCGGACGTCCACGGACGTCGAGCCGTTCGAGTGGGGGACCGTGTACCGCAACGACACCATGCCCCATCGGTACAGCAGCAACCTGTTGTGGGTCGCGCTCGACGCCTACCCGCCCCACGCGCAGACGCTGGCGGCCGAGGCCGACGGCCGGCTCGGAGCCCTCGGGCTCGGCCATCGCAAGGTGAACGCCGACGGCGAGGCCGGCCGGCCGCTCGCGGCGGGGTTCCTCGAGCTCGGATGGAACGTCCACCGTCTGATCGTCATGACGCAGGACCGCGAACCGGAGCGCTCGTCACGACTGCACGTAGAGCGGGTGCCGTTCGACGTCGCGCGCCCGCTCGCCGAGGTCATCGGGCGGCGCACGGAGGTCTCGCCCGACGAGGCCGTGCTCCGCGAGCTCGTGGGATTCAAGGACGTCGCCGAGCGGGAGGCCGGCGCCGCCTTCTTCGTGGCGAGGATCGACGGCCGGTTGGCCGGCGTCTGTGAGCTGTACGTCGGCGACGGCGTCGCGCAGATCGAGGACGTGAACACGCTCGAGGAGTTCCGCGGGCGCGGCGTGGCGACCGCGGTCGTGCTCGCGGCGGCCGCGGCCGGCCGCGAGGCGGGCGCCGATGTCGTGTTCCTCGTCGCCGACGACGAGGACTGGCCGAAGCACCTGTACGCGCGGCTCGGGTTCGACGTCGCCGGGCCGGCGTGGGAGTTCGTCCGTATCGCCGCGTGATGCCGTGTGCCGCTTCGATGCGGCGGGTACGAACCTCTGGGACGAACGCGTCCGCGACGTGCGGACGCGCTACCAACAGACCCCCTGGAGGTGTTGGAATGAGCTACGTCGCCTCGACACGGTCGACCACGTACGGCGCCGCTCCACGCGGACGCACGCTGATCCACTGGGGCTCGGTCTTCGCAGGCGCCGTGTGGGCGCTCGCGATCACCGTGCTCCTGTCGGCCCTGTGGCTGGCGCTCGGATATGGCTCCGAGGTCGCCGCGGTCCGCGACAACATCGAGTGGTACCTCGCCGGCTCGGCGATGTTCGCGCTCCTCGTGGGCGGATTCCTCGCCGGTTGGGCGCCGGGCGTCCGCGGATGGGCACCGGGCCTCCTGAACGGGATGACCGTCTGGGGCCTGATGCTGACGGTGTCGCTGTTGATCGGCGTTCCGTCGGTCCTCGGTGGCGCGGCGGCGTTCGGCGGCAACATCGTCGGCGGCATCACGCAGGCCGGCGCGAACGGCGGCCAGGCCGTCGCCGCATCGCACGCCGCGGACACCGGCCTGTGGGCCGGGTTCTGGACCGCGCTCGTCGGCTTCGTGCTGGCGGCGCTCGGCGGTGCGCTCGGTGGCGCCTCGCCCCGCGACGAGGGCATGTACCAGACGATGACACCCGATGACCGCCGGACCGACGTCGTCGACGAGGAACGGGACGTGCCGCGAACCGGCACCGACCGCTACTGATCGATGTCGGGGCCGAGCCCGGCGCACCCGGGGCGGCCCGAGAACATGAGCCGGTAGATCTCAGCCGGTAGCGCATCGAGACGAGACCGGGGTCGATTCCGACCCCGGTCTCCCTCGTCTTCGGTACCGGTTTCGTCCCCCGGCCGGGGGATGGCCGCGTCCGCCGCCTCGTGGGCCAGAAAATCCTCCGTGGGAGGAGTCGTGCGAGACCGGGCGAGTCGCCGATAAGCAATGGTGACGACCCGCTGCGCGCGGGTCGATGGATCCACGGTCGAGCGGTCGAACGGAGGCGGCATGGCGGCGGCGCAGGCGAGCGGGCCCGTACCGGCGGCGCGCGTCGATCCGCTGTCGCGGGACGTCCTGTTCCGTCAGGTGGGTTCCCTCGTCGGCGCGGTCCTGCTCGGGTTTCTCGCGATGGCGATCCGGCAGGTGCCGGACGACCGCGCCGGGGAGCTCGTCCGAGCCTCGATCCTCACGGCGGCGACGGTGGGCGCGACGGTGCTCGTGCCGTGGCAGCGCCTGCCGGCGGTCGTGCACCGGCTGCTGCCGCTCGTGTATCTCTTGGTCGTCTATCTCACGCGGAACGCGACCGGCGGCGTGTCGTCGTCGTACGCGCAGCTCGCGCTGCTTCCGCTCCTGTGGGTCGCGGTGTACGGATCGCTGCTCGAGCTGGGCGGAACGCTCGTGGCGACGGCCGTCGTCCTCAGCCTGCCGCTCGCACGCGTGGGAGCGACGCAGGCGGAGTGGCTGCGCATGCTCTCGATGCTCGGGGCCGGGGCAGCGCTCGGATACATCGTCTGTCGGTTCTTCGGCCAGATCCGGCACCAGACGGGCAAGCTCCGCGTCCTGGCCGGGACGGACCCGCTCACCGGCACGGCAAACCGCAGAGCGTGGGACGACCAGCTCGCCGTTGCCGTCGAGCAGGCCGAGTTCGACGGTCGCCCGATGTCGGTCGCGCTGATCGACCTCGACGATTTCAAGGGCTTCAACGACACCTACGGCCATCAGGCGGGTGACCGCCTGCTCAAGGAGGTGTCGGCAGCGTGGCAGGCGATCCTTCGGATGAGCGACGTGCTGGCGCGCATCGGCGGCGACGAGTTCGCCGTGCTCCTGCCCGGGTGCTCGCTCGAGGTCGCCGCCCAGATCGCCGAGCGGCTGCGCTCGGCCGTCGCCGACGCGAACTGCTCGATCGGCGTCGCGTCGTGGGATCGCGTCGAGACGGTCGAGGAGCTCCTCGCCCGCGCCGACGCCGCGCTGTACGAGGCGAAGGAGGGCGGCCGCGGCCGCGTCATCGTCGCGCAGGCCGCGGGTCCCTCGCTCGGCTGAACGGCCCGATCGAGCGCCGCAGGAACCGGGCCGAACCGTCCGCCACGTCGAGATCCGATCGCCGGATCAACTGGGCCGGCACCTCCTTTCGGCTCTACAATCGGGCACCGATGCCTGCGATCGCTTCCCTGCGCGCGCGCGAGATCCTCGACTCGCGCGGCAATCCCACGGTCGAGGTGGATGTCGAGCTCGACGACGGATCCGTCGGCCACGCCGCCGTCCCGTCGGGCGCGTCGACGGGCGAGCACGAGGCGCTCGAGCTTCGGGACGGCGACGCGAGGCGCTTCGGCGGCAAGGGCGTGCTCCGCGCGGTCGACAACGTGGTGTCCGTCCTCGGTCCGGGCGTCATGGGGATGGACGCGTTGGACCAGCGCGCCGTCGACGCCCGCCTGCTCCATCTCGACGGGACGCCCGACAAGTCGGCGCTCGGCGCCAACGCCGTGCTCGGCGTCTCGCTCGCGACCGCGCACGCGGCGGCCTCGAGCCTCGGGCTGCCGCTGTACCGCTATCTCGGCGGCCCCGGCGCCCACGTGCTCCCGATGCCGCTGATGAACGTCATCAACGGCGGCGCGCACGCCGACAACGAGCTCGAGCTGCAGGAGTTCATGCTCGCGCCGGTCGGTGCCGCGTCGTTCTCGGAGGCGCTCCGCTGGGGCGCCGAGATCTATCACGCGCTGAAGGCGTCGCTGAAGGCTCGACACCTCGCGACCGGCGTCGGCGACGAGGGCGGGTTCGCGCCCGAGATCGCCACGGCGGAGGAGGCGCTGGAGCTGCTCGTTCAGGCGATCGAGACCGCGGGGCTCGAGCCGGGGGACGAGGTCGCGCTCGCGATGGACCCGGCGATGTCCGAGCTGTACCGCGACGGCGCCTACCACCTCGAGGGCAAGGATCGCGGCGCCGACGACATGATCGAGTTCTGGCGGACCCTCGTCGACGGGTTCCCCGTGGTGTTGATCGAGGACGGGCTCGCGGAGGACGACTGGGGAGGCTGGACCGCCCTCACGGCCGAGCTCGGCGGACGCGTCCAGCTCGTCGGCGACGACCTGTTCGTGACCGACCCCGAGCGGCTCGAGCGCGGCTTCGCCGAACGTGTCGCAACCGCGATCCTCATCAAGGTGAACCAGATCGGTTCGCTCACCGAGACGCTCGACGTGATGCGGCTCGCCGCGGGGCACGCGTACGGCGTCGTCGTGAGCCACCGGTCGGGCGAGACCGAGGACGCCACGATCGCCGATCTGTCGGTCGGCCTCGACGCCGGACAGATCAAGACCGGCGCGCCGGCGCGGTCTGAACGCGTCGCGAAGTACAACCGGCTGCTTCGGATCGAGGAGGAGCTCGGCGACACGGCGCGCTACCTCGGCGGCGGCGCGCTCCGGAGACGAGCGTGACGGTCCGCACGCAGGCGCTCGAGCAGCCGCGGATCCGCTTGACCGGCCGGGCCGCTCTGCTCGTGATCACGTTCGTGGTGCTCGCGCTGTTCCTGATCGTTCCCGTCCGCGAGTACCTCGCGCAGCAGGCGGAGATCGGCCGGCTCGAACGTCGGACGGCGGAGCTGGAGCGCGCGAACGACGGTCTCCGCGCCGACATCCACCGCCTGCACGATCCCGATTACCTCGAACGCCTGGCGCGAGCGTGTCTCGGCATGGTGAAGCCGGGCGAGGTGGCGTTCGTGTCGAAGACCAGCGGAACCGATCCCGCCTGCTGATCTCGGCCTGCTGATCGGTCAGCCGGCGCGTCGAGCGCGACGCCGCGCGACCGCGCTCACGAGCAGCCCGAGACCCGGCCACACGATCAGCGCGGCGGCGGAGGCGCCCTCGCCGTCATCCGTTCGCGCCGCCGTGACGTCGGGTGAGGACGGCGTCGGCGGCTCGGTGCTCGGCGGCGTCGTCGGCGGCGTGGTCGGCGGTTCGGTGGTCGGTGGCGTCGTCGTAGGCGTTTCGCTCGGCGAGGGCGACTCGCTCTTGCTCTCGGTCGGCGACGGCGAATCCGTCTTCGTCTCGCTCGGCGATGGTGACTCCGTCGGGGACGGCGACTCGGTCGGCGACGGGGACGGCGACTCCGTCGGCGACGGCGACGGCGACTCGGTCTCGCTCGGCGTCGGCGACTCGGTCTGCGTCTCCGTGTTCGTCGGCGACGGCGTCTCCGTCTCCGTCTGCGGAGGCGACTCGGTCTGCGTCTCCGGCGGAGGGGTGGGTGACGGCGGCGGCGGTTCGGCCGACTGCTGTTGGTCGGGCGACTCCGTCTCGCTCGGCGTCGGCGACTCGGTTTCGCTCGGCGTCGGCGACGGGAGCGGCGAGGGAACGTCGGTCGGCGCGGGCGACACGGTGACGCCGGGAAGATCGCCGAACAGCGCGGTCAACGTGTGCTGCGCCGACGCGGGAAGGTCCGGAACGATGCGGTTCATGAGCGCGGCGATCTCGGCCTGGAGCACGCTGGTGTCGGCGCCGGCATCCGAGGCCGTGGTGTACGCGTGGTACAGGTCCACGGCCTCCTCCAGCACGCGATCGACGTCGCCGGAGTTCGCGGCCGCGTCGACCCCCTCGAGATGCGTCTGCGCTCGTGTGAGCGCGATCCGCGCCGAGGGCCCGGCGTCGCGGGTCGGCAGCGCGAACCCGCCGGCGATCGCGACGGCGAGGAACACGACCGCCGCGACCGTCGCGCCCTGCACGCGGTCCACCCATCGGGCGCGGTCGCGAGAGGTCACCGGCGCCGGCTCGACGACCGGCGCCGCGTCCGCGACCGGCTTGGCGACCTCGCCGTTGGACAGGCGGCCCATCACGAACGGGAGGTCCTTGAATCCGACGCCCTCCTCGAGCACCGCGTCCGCGTCGCGGAGGAGCTCCACGCGCACGACGCCGTAGGCGGGGGCGATGACGACGACCTTGGCGTCGGGGAGCAGATCGCGGAGCAGCGGGATGGTCGGCTGGCCGCGTTCCCACGCGGCGTTCTCGTGCAGGACGACCACGGCGGGGGCCCGGCGCTCGACGGCGCGGAGCGCCTCGGCCGGGGTGGCGGCCTCCGCCGTCACCTCGAAACCGTTCTCCTGCAAGATGAACCGGACGAGGCTCCGCTCGAGCGGGCGGCGGTCGACGACGACCACGCCTCGGCCGGGACCTGAGTTGTGCTTCACGTGCCTTGACCCCGCTCCCGATCGGTACCACCTGTATACGTCATCCCGGACACCATCTCAGCTACCCAAACGGGCCATTCGGGCGCCGTACTGCGGCATCGGGCGGCCGGGTGATGCGTATTGACGACATTCTGAAGCCGATGGGATAGTGGCCGCCGTTTCGGTGCACGGGTGGGCAACCCGTGCCTTCGGGAAGGGGTTCAGCTGGCAGATCTCGAGGTCGGCGCGGTCATCGACGGAACCGTGTCGCGCATCACGCCGTACGGAGCGTTCCTGACGCTCGAGGGCGGCAAGGTCGGTCTCGTGCACATCTCCGAGATCGATCGGAACTACGTGAAGGACGTCCACGACCATCTGCGGGAGGGCGACGTCGTCCAGGCGAAGGTGATCGCCATCAAGGAGGATGGCAAGATCGACCTCTCGATCAAGGCGCTGCAGGATCCGGCGCCACCGCGGCCTCGCCGAGGCTCGGACCCCGGGTTCGAGTCGATGCTGAAGAAGTTCATGCGGCAGAGCGAGGAGCGCCAGGTCGATTTCAAGCGCTCGGTCGAGCACAAGCGCAAGTAGCCTCGGCCCGTCATGGGCGAGACGCGGGCCTCCGACCTTCGGATCGTCGCGACGCAGCTCGGCCGCCATCCGACGACGCCGTTCGTCGTCGTCGCGCGTTGTCCTGGCGGACATCCGCTCGTCATCCAGAACGAGCCGTTCGACGCGGAGGGCCATCCGTTTCCGACGCGGTTCTGGTTGACGTGTCCCGATGCCGTCCGGGCGGTCGCGCGGGTCGAGGCCGCGGGATGGATCTCGCGGCTCAACGAGCACGCCGAAGGGGATCGTGAGTTCGCCGACGCGCTCGAACGGGCGCACGCGGCCTATGCGAGGGAGCGCGGCGCCGAGGCGCCGGGTGCGGAGGCGTTCGGCGGCGTGGGCGGCACGCGCCGCGGCATCAAGTGCCTCCACGCGCACTACGCGAACCATCTCGCGGGCGGCGACGATCCGGTCGGCGCGGCCGTGGCCGGGCGCGTCGAACCGATCCACGCGCCGGAGCACGGCGGCCGCGTCGCGGTCGTGGATCTCGGAACGAACTCGATACGCCTCCTGGTCGCCTCCGCCGCGCCGGATGGCGGCCTCGAGGAGTTCGCGCGCGACATGGTCATCACGCGCATCGGCCGGGGCGTCGACGCGACCGGCCGGATCGAGGACGCCTCGCTCGCGCGGACGCTCGCCGTGCTCGAACGGTACGCCGCGCGCGCCCGCGCGCTGCACGCCGAGCGCGTCGGCGTGTCGGCGACGAGCGCCGTGCGCGACGCGGCCGACCGTGCGGATCTCGAACGCGAGGTCCGTCGAATGACGGGGCAGCCGCTCCGCGTGATCGGCGGCGCGCACGAGGCGCGGCTGTCGTTCGCGGGCGCGACCGCTGCTCTCGACCGGCAGCCGCCCTTCCTCGTGGTCGACATCGGCGGCGGGTCGACGGAGCTCGCGTTCGGCGCGGACGACGTGACCGCCGCCGTCTCGATGCGCGTCGGAACCGTTCGGCTGACCGAGCGACTCATGCGCTCCGACCCGCCCGCGACCGAGGAGGTCGAGGCCGTTCGAACCGAGGTTCGCGCGCGCGCCGCCGAGGCGGCTCGTGAGGTCCCCCTGCGCGACGCCGCGTCGGTCATCGCGGTCGGCGGCACCGCGACGACGACGCAGGGGGTCGCGCTCGGGCTCGAGCGCTGGGATCCGGAGCTCACGCATCGCACGTGGCTCTCGGCGTCCGATGCGCGTCGCGTCGCGTCGATGCTCGCCTCGATGACCACGTCCGAGCGCGCCGCCATCCCGGTGATGCCGTCGGGCCGCGAGGACGTGATCGCGACGGGAGCCATCATCCTCACGGAGCTGATCGACGTCGTCGGCGCCGACCGCGTGCTCGTCTCGGAGACGGACATCCTCGACGGTCTCGCCTTCGAGGCGCTGGGGACGCGGTAGCCTTTCCGGCCGTGCCGAACCGCAGGACGCGCAACCGACAGCTCGCCCGTGTGGCGCAGCGCCGGTACGAGGAGCGACGGCGCGCGCAGCGGCGGCGAGCCAGGATCACGGCCGGCGTCGTTGCGGCCGTCGTCGTCGCGGGCGTCGCCGGGTTCCTCGTCGTCCGGAACGGCGCCGAGTCCTCCAACGCCGCCTCCGCCACGCCGACGCCGTCCGCGTCGGCGAGCGCCGTCGCGTGCGGCGCCTCGGTGCCGAAGGCCGCGGACGAGAAGAAGCCGACGTTCGACCAGCCACCGAAGATGACGATCGACGCGAAGAAGACCTACACGGCCACGATCCGGACCTCGTGCGGCACGATCGTGATCGACCTGCTCGCCGATCGGGCGCCCAAGACCGTCAACAGCTTCGTCTTCCTCGCGAACAAGGGGTTCTTCGACGGCACGCAGATCCACCGCATCGACCCGAGCATCGACATCATCCAGGGCGGCGACCCCGAAGGGACCGGGCAGGGCGGGCCGGGGTACGAGCTGCCGGACGAGCTGAGCGGCAAGGAGTCCTACGGCCCGGGCGTCGTCGCGATGGCGAACGCCGGACCGAACACGGGCGGCAGCCAGTTCTTCATCGTCTACGGGCCGAACGGTCACGGTCTCGACGCGAGCCCGAACTACACGATCTTCGGCACCGTGGTGAAGGGGCTCGACGTCGCGAAGACGATCGGCGCCTTGCCGGTGGAGGATCCGTCGGCCGGGCCCGGTCCGGGCCAGCACCCCAAGCAGGCCGTCTATCTCGACAAGGTCACGGTCTCGACGAAGGGCTGAGCGGCCGTCGCTATCATCGGCTGCGCGCCCGGGTGGCGTAATCGGCAGCCGCATGGCTCTTAAAAAGCCAGGCCCGAAAGGGCGTGTGGGTTCGAGTCCCACCCCGGGCACGGAGCGCCGAGCTCGCCTGGCGACGTTCTCGCGATCACGCTCGCCGGAGTAGCGTGGTAGTCCCGACGCGGAGGAGCCATGAACGAGCTGAGCCGGATCGAGACGGCGCGCCGACCCGCGACGACGACGTACCACGGCGTGGAGATCACCGATGACTATGCCTGGCTCGAGGACGCCGCATCCGAGGACACGCGGCTGTGGACGAAAGCGCAGGCCGAGCGGACGACGTCGTATCTGAGCGGGTTATCGGGATACGCCGAGATCCGCGAGCGGGCTCGCCAGATCATCGCGGCACCCTCGACGTCGTACGCCGATCTGCGAGTCGGCCGTGGCGCGTTCTTCGCCCTGAAGCTCCAGCCTCCGAAGCAGCAACCCTTCCTCGTCGTGCTCGACGCTCTCGAGGACACGCGCACGGAACGCGTCGTGGTCGATCCGAACATCTTCGATCCGAGTGGTCGCACGACCATCGACTGGTACGTCCCCTCGCCCGACGGCCGGCGGGTCGCCGTCTCGCTCTCGTCGAACGGCACCGAGAACGGAACGCTTCATCTCTTCGACGTCGCGACCGGTGAGCTCGTCGATGCCCGGATCCCGCGGATCACGGTGCTCGGCGGCGGATCGCTCGCTTGGCGTGGAGACGGCGCTGCGTTCTGGTACACGCGGTATCCGGCGCCGGGGGAGCGGCCGGAGGAGGATCTCCCCTTCTTCCAGGAGATCTGGTTCCACGAGGTCGGCGGGATCGACGACCGGCGAGACCTCCGCGGCGTCTTCGCGGACGACCGCATCGCTGAAAGCTTCCTGTCGTCCTCCCACGACGGGCGATGGGTGATGGACCGCGTCCAACGCGGGGACGGTGGCGAGTGGGAGATCTTCGTTCGGGCGCAGGGCGCCGGCGACTGGTGGCGGCTCGCGTCGCTCGAGGATCGCGTCGTCGACGCCGCGTTCGGTGGCAACGCGCTCTTCCTGCTGTCGCACGTGGACGCGCCGAACGGCCGGATCCTGCGCGTCGAGCTCGAGCAGGGCGCGACCGCGTCCGAGGCCGGCGAGGTCGTGGCCGAGTCCGGACTCGCGATCGAGGGGCTCGCCGTCACGGATCGACGGCTGTGGGTGCTCGACATGGACGGCGGCGTTTCGGGCCTGAGGGCGTTCGAGCTCGACGGAACGCCCCTCGGCACGATCGAGCTTCCACCCGTCTGCGCGATCGACTCCATCGTTCGCGCGGGCGACGACCGCATCGCGTATCCGGTCGAGTCGTTCGTGCGGCCGCGGTCATGGGCGGTCGCCGTCGACGGCGAGGACGCGCCGCGGTCGACGGCGCTCGGCACGATCACGGATCTCGATCTGTCGCGGCTCGAGGTGCGGCGCGTGTTCGCTGTTTCGAACGACGGCACGCGCGTTCCGCTGACGCTGATCGCGCGCGAGGGTGTGCTCGACGCCGGGCGTGCTCCGACGCTGCTCACCGGATACGGCGGCTACGGGATCTCGTACAAGGCATGGTTCCAGCCGAGTCGGCTGCTCTGGCTCGAGCGTGGCTTCGTACTGGGCGTCGCGAACATCCGCGGGGGCGGTGAGTACGGCGATGCGTGGCATCAGGCGGGCCGGCTCCTGACCAAACAGAACTGCTTCGACGACTTCGCGGCGTGTGCGCGGCATCTCGTCTCGACGGGCGTCACGACCGTCGACCGGCTCGCGATCGTCGGCGGCTCGAACGGGGGTCTGCTGATGGGAGCCGTCCTCACGCAGCATCCCGACATCGCCCGCGCCGTGATCGCCGCGGTCCCCGTGATGGACATGCTGCACGTGGAGAACGACCCGAACGGTGTGTACAACGTCACGGAGTTCGGGTCCGTCCGCGACCCCGAGCAGTTCGCGGCCCTGTATGCGTACTCGCCATACCACCGCGTCGTCGACAGGACGCCGTATCCGGCCGTGCTGCTCACCGCCGGCGAGTTCGATCCGCGCGTCGACGCGTATCACGCCAAGAAGATGACCGCGCGCCTCCAGGCCGCGACGTCATCGGACGCGCCGATCCTGCTTCGCATGGAGGCGGGCGGTCACGGGATCGGGCAGTCGCTGGAGCAGGAGGTCGGACTCGAGGCCGACGTACTGGCGTTCGTCTCGGCACAGCTGGTCCTCGACTGATCGGCGTCGGCGGACGCGGCGGCTATCGTTTCGTCGTGCCGCCGCGCAAACAGGTCGTCGAGATCGCCGGGCGCGAGGTCACCATCTCGAACCCGGACAAGGTGTTCTTTCCCAGGTCCGGCCACACCAAGATGGACCTCGTTCGGTATTACCTCGCGGTCGCCGACGGCGCGCTGCGCGGCGTCGACGGACGCCCGATGGCGCTCAAGCGGTTCGTGAACGGCGTGGAGGAGCCTCCGTTCTTCCAGAAGCGCGCACCGACGTCGCGACCGGACTGGATCGAGACCGTGACGCTCGCGTTTCCGTCGGGCCGGACGGCCGACGAGATCGTGATCCGCGACGCCGCGCAGCTCGCGTGGGTCGTGAACCTGGGCTGCGTCGACCTGAATCCACATCCGGTCCGCGCCGAGGATCTCGAGCATCCGGACGAGCTTCGCGTCGATCTCGATCCGGTTCGCGGGGTTCCGTGGTCGGACGTGCGCGACGTGGCGGTGGTCACGCGCGAGGTCCTCGAGGAGCACGACCTCGTCGGCTGGCCGAAGACGTCGGGATCGCGCGGCATCCACGTGTTCTGTCGTATCGAGCCGCGATGGAGGTTTACCGAGGTCCGGCGCGCGGCGCTCGCGCTCGCGCGCGAGGTCGAGCGTCGCGCGCCCGAGATCGCGACGAGCAAGTGGTGGAAGGAGGAGCGCCACGGCGTGTTCCTCGACTACAACCAGAACGCGAAGGACCGGACGACCGCCTCGGCGTACTCCGTGCGGCCGACCGCCGACGCGCGCGTGTCGACCCCGCTTTCGTGGGTCGAGGTGCCGTCGGTCGAGCCCGAGGCGTTCACGATCGACACGGTTCCGGCCCGATTCGACGAGATCGGCGACCCGGGCGCGGGCATCGACGGATCGGCCGGTTCGATCGAAGGCCTCCTCGCGCTCTCGGCGGAGCAGGAGGCCGCGGGGCTCGGCGACGCACCGTGGCCGCCGCACTACGAGAAGCAGCCGGGCGAGCCGCCCCGCGTGCAGCCGTCGAAGCGGCGAACCGCGCGCTCGGGCTCGGGCGGAACCGGCCGGCGTCGATCGACGATGCCGCTCATCGAGATCGCCCGCGCGGCGACCGAGGCCGAGGCCATGGCCGGGCTCGATCGCTGGCGCGAGCGCCACCCCGACGCGTGGAACAAGCTGGAGCCGGCGGACGTGCTCGTCGACGCGATGCGCGGCCGCAACACCACGTGGACGCGCATCCGGCTGAACCTCCGCCACGTTCCCGAGGACGAGCGCCCGCCGCAGGAGCCGCTCGAGGTCGACTACGACCCGTGGGCCGGCGTCGACTGGCCCGGGCGCGAAGCCGACCCCGGCGGCGCGCACTAGCGGCGCTTCCGCAGAGGCACCTCGGGCGTCGGCGTCGCCACGTCCGGCGGTCGTCTGCGCGGCTGTTGATGCGGAACCGTCGGCGCGGGGTATCCCTCCGCGATGGGCAACCTCACGCACACGTGCCCGGTCTGCGGCTCGACGTTCGGCGACGACGACGCGCTGAACCGCCACCTCGAGGAGCACAAGGACCAGCCGGTCCAGACCGAATGAGGCAGCGGCCGCGTCGGCCCCGTACGCTGAACGAACGTCTCGGGGTGTAGCGCAACCGTCGCCGGGTATCGGCGCCCTCGGCGCGCCCGTGAGCGGGGCGCCAGTTCCGTCGTGTCCGAGGTCGGGGGTCCGGGGGCAGGCCGGGGAGGGCGCGTGACACCGAACGAGGGCAGGAAGCGCGTCGCGATCGAGCGCGTGGAGCCGGTGGTCGACGCCGGACGCTTCCCCGCCAAGCGGACGGTCGGCGACCTCGTCGACGTCGAGGCCGACGTCTTCGCCGACGGTCACGACCGTCTCGGCGCGGCCGTTCGGTACCGGTTCGACCCCTCCCAGGAGTGGCTGGAGACGCCGATGTGCCTCGTCGAGAACGACCGCTGGCGCGCGACGCTCCGCGTGACCGAGGTCGGGATCTGTCGGTTCCAGGTGGGCGCCTGGATCGACGCGTTCGGATCGTGGCGCGAGGACCTGCTCAAGCGGCTCGCCGCCGGGCAGGATCTCGAACCGGAGCTCGCCGCCGGCGCCCAGCTGGTCTCGGGCGCCGCACGCCGGGCCGATCGCGAGGACGCCGAGCGTCTGAGGGCCTGGGCCGCGCGTCTCAAGAAGCCGAGGCCGGAGGACTTCCCGGAGCTCGCGACGAGCGAGGAGCTCGCCGCGCTTATGACCCGGTATCCGGACCGGCGGCGCGGCGCGTCGGCCTCGACGGAGTACCGGCTCGTCGTCGACCGCGAACGTGCGCGCTGGGGCGCGTGGTACGAGCTGTTCCCACGCTCGGCGTCGCCGGAGCGCGGCAGGGCCGGCACGCTTCGGGACGTCGAGGCGCTCGTGCCGCAGCTCGCCTCGCGCGGCTTCGACGTGTTGTACCTGCCGCCGATCCATCCGATCGGGCACACCAAGCGGAAGGGTCCGGACAACGCCGCGACGGCGACCGCGGCCGATCCGGGTGTGCCGTGGGCGATCGGCTCGGAGGAGGGCGGGCATGCCGCCGTGCATTCGGAGCTCGGGACGACCGACGACGTCGAGCGTCTCGTACGGACGCTCGGGGAGCACGACATGGAGCTCGCGCTCGATCTCGCCTTCCAGACGTCGCCCGATCATCCGTGGGTGACCGAGCACCCCGAGTGGTTCCGGCACCGGCCGGACGGCTCGATCCGCTACGCGGAGAACCCGCCCAAGAAGTACGAGGACATCTATCCACTCGACTTCGAGACGACGGACTGGAAGGGGCTGTGGGACGCGCTGCTCGGCGTCGTGCTGTTCTGGGTGAGACCGGGCGTCCGGATCTTCCGCGTCGACAATCCGCACACGAAGCCGTTCGCCTTCTGGGAGTGGCTGATCGCGGAGGTGAAACGCGAGCACCCGGGGGTCCTGTTCCTCGCCGAGGCGTTCACGCGGCCGAAGGTGATGTACCGGCTGGCGAAGCTCGGGTTCGATCAGTCGTACACGTACTTCGCGTGGCGCCGGGGCGCAGACGAGATCCGCTCCTACTTCGAGGAGCTCACCACGCCCCCGGTCGTCGAGTTCTTCCGGCCGAACCTGTGGCCGAACACGCCGGACATCCTGACGGATCAGCTCCAGACCGGGAACCCGGCCGCGTTCCGGTTGCGGTTCGTCCTGGCGGCGACGCTCGGCGCGAACTACGGCATCTACGGTCCGGCGTTCGAACACCTCGAGCACGAGCCGCGCGAGCCGGGTTCCGAGGAGTACCTCCACTCGGAGAAGTACGAGATCCGCTGGCGCGATCCGCGGGGCGGCACCGCGATGCGCGAGCTGATCGCGCGCGTGAACGCCATCCGACACGCGGAGCCGGCGCTGCAGCACGACCGCGGGCTCGTCTTCCACGACGCCGACAATCCGGCGTTCCTCGTGTACAGCAAGCGGACGCCCGACGGATCCAACGTCGTGTTGGTCGTCGTCAACCTCGACCCCGCATTTCCGCAGTCGGGATGGACGCGCCTGCAGCTCGCGGAGCTCGGGCTGGCCGACGGAGCGCCGTTCGTTGCGCGCGATCTGGTGACCGGCGCGGTCTTTCCCTGGCGCGGGTCGCGGAACTTCGTGGAGCTGCGGCCGGACCGGCAGCCCGCTCACATCCTGCGCATCGAGCCGATGGAGGCGCCGGCGTGACGTCGACGGTTCGCGCCGTCGAGGACGTCGCGTCCCCGCTCACGGCCGGGACGGGCGGACCGCGGTGGTACCAGGACGCCGTGCTGTACGAGGTGCACGTCCGCGCGTACCAGGACAGCAACGCCGACGGCATCGGGGACTTCCGCGGGCTGACGCAGCGCCTCGACCACATCCGCGATCTCGGGGCGACGGCGGTGTGGCTGTTGCCGTTCTACCCCTCGCCGCTCCGGGACGACGGGTACGACATCGCGCAGTACAAGGGCGTGCATCCGGCCTACGGAACGCTGCGCGACTTCCGCGCGTTCCTGCGCGAGGCGCACCGGCGAGGTCTGCGCGTCATCACCGAGCTGGTGATGAACCACACCTCCGACGAGCATCCGTGGTTCCGCCGCGCGAGACGGTCGCGGCCGGGATCGGTCTGGCGTGACTTCTACGTCTGGAGCGACACGCCGACGCGCTATCCCGACGCGCGCATCATCTTCAAGGACTTCGAGTCGTCGAACTGGGCGTGGGACCCCGTCGCGAACGCGTACTTCTGGCACCGCTTCTACTCGCACCAGCCGGACCTGAACTTCGACAACGCCGCGGTCCGCGAGGCGATGTTCAAGGCCGTCGACTTCTGGCTCGAGATGGGCGTCGACGGGCTTCGGCTGGACGCCGTTCCCTACCTGTTCGAACGCGACGGAACCAACTGCGAGAACCTCCCGGAGACGCTCGAGTACCTGACGGCGCTCCGTCGCCACGTCGACCAGCGGTTCGACGATCGCATGCTGCTCGCCGAGGCCAACCAGTGGCCGGAGGACGCCGTCGCCTACTTCGGACGCGGCGACCGGTGTCAGATGGCGTTCCACTTCCCGCTGATGCCTCGGATGTTCATGGCCAACCGGATGGAGGACCGGTTCCCCGTCGTCGACATCCTCGGCCAGACGCCGCGCATCCCCGAGAACTGTCAGTGGGCGACGTTTCTCCGCAACCACGACGAGCTCACCCTCGAGATGGTCACCGACGAGGAGCGGGACTACATGTACCGCGTGTACGCCGAGGAGCCCGAGGCGCGCATCAACCTCGGGATCCGGCGGCGGCTCGCGCCGCTCCTGGCCAACGACCGGCGCCGGATCGAGCTGCTCAACCTGCTGCTGTTCTCGCTGCCGGGCGCGCCGGTCGTCTACTACGGCGACGAGATCGGCATGGGCGACAATATCTACCTTGGCGATCGCAACGGCGTTCGGACGCCGATGCAGTGGACCGCCGATCGCAACGCGGGGTTCTCGCTCGCCAACCCGCAGCGGTTGTACCTGCCGGTCATCGCGGACCCCGAGTACCAGCCGGGCGCGATCAACGTCGAGGCGCAGCAGAACAACCGATCCTCGCTCCTGTGGTGGATGCGGCACCTGATCCAGGTTCGCCGCGCGCATCCGGTCCTCGCGACCGGCGACGTCGAGTTCCTGTTTCCGGACAACCGCAAGGTGCTGGTCTTCCTGCGCACGCTCGGCGAGGACACGGTGATGATCGTCGCGAACCTCGCCCGGTCCGCGCAGTTCGTCGAGCTCGATCTGTCGCGCTTCGCGGGCGCGGTCCCGATCGAGCTGTTCGGACCGACCGCGTTTCCGAGGATCGGCGAGCTCCCGTACTTCCTGACGCTCGGTCCGTACGGCTGCTACTGGTTCGCCCTCACCCGAGACGAGGAAACGGCGGCCGAGGAGGCGCCCAGCGTGCCGACGCTGTCGGTGCGGGGCGAGTGGCCGACCGTGCTCGACCGTCGGCGGAAGCGGCAGCTCGAGCAGGTCCTCCCCGCGTTCCTGCAGCGGCAGCGGTGGTTCGGCGCCAAGGGGAAGGCGATCGCGTCGGCGGAGATCGCCTCGACGGTTCCGCTCGGCGGGGCAGGGGCGTTGGCCTTCGTCACAGTCTCGTACGCGGAGGGCGAGCCGGACGTGTACGTGCTGCCGCTCGCGGTCCGTGGCGCCGACGGCAATGGATGGCCGCCGCCCGAGGGCTCGGTCATCGCCGATCTCGACACGCCGGACGGGCATCTGTTGCTGTTCGACGGCGTCTGGGAGCCGTCGGTCGCCGAGGCGCTGCTCGCGATGTTCGACCGGCGGCCGCCGCGCGCCTCGGGTCTGGACGTCGAGCGCACGGCCGCGTTCCGGCGCGTCCGCGGCGACCGCGAGCCGCTCGCGCCGCAGGTGCTGTCCGCCGAGCAGAGCAACACGTCGATCGCGTTCGGCGACCGTCTCATGCTGAAGCTGATCCGCCGGCTCGAGGCCGGGCGCAATCCCGACCTCGAGATCGGACGGTTCCTCACCGAGCGCACCGGGTTCGCGAACGTCGCGCCCGTGGCGGGCGCGATCTCGGCGCGCGGGATCCGGCGCGAGCCCGGCACGATCGCGATCGTCCACGGCTTCGTGCCGAACGAGGGCGACGCGTGGTCGTACGCGCTGGACGCGCTGGGCGACTACTTCGAGGGGGCGCTCGCGCGCGCGAGCCACACGCCGGCGCCGCAGCCTCCGTCGGCGCTCGCGACCCTTCCGCCGGAGCCGCCGTCCGACGAGGCGCGCGAGCTCCTCGGAACCTTCCTGATCAACGCCGAGACGCTCGGCCAGCGGGTCGCCGAGCTGCACGTCGCGCTCGCCTCGGACGCCGCCGATCCGGCGTTCGCGCCGGAGCCGTTCACGACGCTGTACCAGCGCTCGCTGTACCAGTCGATCCGCTCGCTTGCCGGCCGCGTGCTGCGCCGGCTCCGCGCGCGGTTCCCCGACGCCGCCGGCGCCGAGGAGCTCCTGGCGCGCGAGCGCGAGCTGTTCGACCGGCTCGACGCCCTGCTGCGCGCGGGGCGCATCGAGTCGACGCGCATCCGCATCCATGGCGACTTCCACCTCGGGCAGGTGCTGTGGACCGGCTCGGACTTCGTGATCATCGACTTCGAGGGCGAGCCGGCGCGCTCGCTCACCGAGCGGCGGATCAAGCGGTCGCCGCTCGCGGACGTGGCCGGGATGCTTCGGTCCTTCGAGTACGCGGCGGAGCAGGCGGTGCGCGCGCCGGCGACCACCATGCTCGTTCCCGAGGATCCGGGTCCGGTCCTCGCGGACTGGGCGCGCGCGTGGCGCCGATGGACCTCCGCGGCCTTCCTCGGGCGATACCTGGCGATCGCCGACACGCGCGGCCTGGTTCCGGAGGATGCGGAGCAGACGCGGCGGCTGCTCGAGGCGCTCGTGCTGGAGAAGGCGGTGTACGAGCTCGGCTACGAGATGGACCATCGTCCCGACTGGGTGGCGACGCCGATCGCCGGGATCCTCGAGCTGCTGGACGACGCCGGATGAGCGGGCGCTCCCGGGCATCGGTGGCCGAGCTCGCGCGGGCGTACGGCGTCCAGGGGTCGTACACCGACGCGTCCGGCAGGCGCGTCGCCACGCCGGCCGACGGGCTGCTCGGCGCGCTTCGAGCGCTCGGCGTTCCGATCGAGCGCGCGGGCGAGGCCGAGCCGCTGCTCCGCGAGCGCCGGCGCGAGCTGGAGCGCCGCGTGGTCGAGCCGGTCGTCGTCGCCTGGGACGGGCGGCTTCGCGACGTCGAGATCCGCGCGCCGCGTGGTGCGCGCGTCGGCGTCGAACTGGAGGACGGCGGCCGGGCGGACGTCGACGTGCGCGATGCGAACCGATCGGGCCGCCGCGTGTTCGGCCGCGGACGCCTGCCGACCGGCTACCACACCCTGACCGTCGAGACGCGCCGGGGCCGCTCGACGGCCGCGGTGTTCTCGGCGCCCATGCGCGCGCCCGCGATCGAGCCGGGATCCTGGGCGCCGTTCGCGCCGGTGTACGCACTCCGCTGCGACGGCGACGACGGGATCGGGTCCTTCACCGAGCTCCGCGACGTCGAGCGCTGGGCCGGCGACCGCGGCGCTCGGATGCTGAACACGCTGCCGCTGCTCGCCGCGTTCCTGGACGAGCCGTTCGAGCCCAGCCCGTACTCGCCGGCGAGCCGGCTGTTCTGGAACGAGGTGTTCGTCGACGTCGCGCGCGTCGGGGAGGTCGACGCGGGGGCCCGCGCGGACGGGCGGCTCGAACGGCGACGCGGCCGCACCGACCTCGTCGACTACCGCGCCGTCTTGGCGGCCAAGCGCTCGGTCCTCGAGCCGCTCGCCGAGCGCTTCTTCGGAGCGGAGCAGCCGGAGGCGTACCGCCGGTTCGTCGCCGAACGTCCGGAGGTCCGGAGCTACGCCCGGTTCCGCGCGGAGGTCGATCGTAGGCGCGCGTGGTGGGGCGCCTGGCCCGCCGCCGCGCGCGACGGCTGGCTGCGGGGTGCGCCCGAGGCCGACCCGGCGGGCCGCTACCACCTCTACGCGCAGTGGCTCGCGCGAGAGCAGCTCGCGGACGTCGGCGAGCATGCGAAGGCCAACGGCCGCGGCTTGTACCTCGACCTGCCGCTCGGCGTGAACGGCGCGAGCTACGACGTGTGGCGTCACCGGTCCGCGTTCGCGGTCGAGAGCTCGGCCGGCGCGCCGCCGGACCTGTTCTTCTCCGGCGGACAGGACTGGGGGTTTCCGCCGCTCCACCCCGAGCGGATCCGTGAGGACGGGTACGCCTATCCGAGGGCGACCGTCGCGAACCTGCTGCGGTACGCCTCCGCCTTCCGGATCGACCACGTGATGGGGCTGCACCGGCTGTACTGGATCCCGCGCGGCGTCGAGCCGCGACACGGCGCGTACGTCGGCTACCGCGCCGACGAGTGGTACGCGCTCCTGTCCATCGAGGCGCACCGAGCCGGGGCGGGCATCGTCGGAGAGGACCTCGGCACGGTTCCGGGGTACGTCCGTCGCGCGATGCGCAGACACCGGGTCCACACCAGCTACGTCATCCAGTTCGAGACCGACCCCGAGCACCACGACGTGAAGCCGCCGTCCGCGGGCTCGGCCGCGTCGCTCGGAACGCACGACCTGCCGACGTTCGCCGCGTTCTGGACCGGGCGGGACGTGGCCCTGTTCGAGGCGCTGGGGCTGCTCGAGGCGTCGGATGCCGAGCACCGGCGGAGCGAGCGCGCGGAGATCCGCGACGCCCTCGTGCAGGGCCTGCGCTCGCGCGGGCTGCTGACGCGCGCCCACCCGCGCGCCGCCGACGTCCTCGAGGCCTCGCTCCGATTCCTCGCCGGAAGCGACGCGGCGCTCGTCGTCGTCGCGCTCGAGGACCTGTGGCTCGAGGAGCGCCCACAGAACGTGCCCGGCACGGGACCCGAGCGCCCGAACTGGCGCGGCCGGTTCCGGCTGAGCGTCGACGAGATCCAGGCCGACCGGCGCATCGACGCGCTGATCGGTGCGATCGCGCGCGCCCGGCGCGCGGCGGCCGCCCGGGCGGAGGCGGCGTGAGCGCGGTGCGCACCCCGGCGCCGTCGTCGCTCACGCCCGAGGACATCTATCTGTTCAACGAGGGCACGCACTCCAGGCTGTGGACCAAGCTGGGTGCGCACGTGACCGAGCACGGCACGCACCTCGCGGTGTGGGCGCCGAATGCCGAGGCGGTGTCGGCGATCGGCGACTTCAACGGATGGAACCCCGACGTCGACAGGCTCGAGCCGGTGCAGAGCTCGGGCGTGTGGGCGCGGTTCATGCCGCACATGCGCGCGGGCACGCCGTACAAGTTCCACATCCGTTCGCGCTGGGGCGGCTACCGGGTCGACAAGGCCGATCCGTTCGCGTTCCACGCGGAGACGCCGCCACGGACGGCGTCGATCGTCTGGGACCTCGCGTACGGCTGGAGCGACGACGAATGGATGGCCAGCCGGCACGGACGCAACGCGCTCGCATCGCCGATGTCGACGTACGAGGTGCACCTCGGATCGTGGATGCGCGGCGAGGGTGGACGGTGGCTCACCTACCGCGAGCTGGCCGAGCGCCTCACCGAGCACGTCGTCGAGATGGGGTTCACGCACCTCGAGCTGCTTCCGGTCATGGAGCATCCGTTCTCGGGCTCGTGGGGCTATCAGACGACGGGGTACTTCGCGCCGACGAGCCGCTTCGGAACGCCGCAGGACTTCATGTTCCTGATCGATTCGCTCCACCGCGCGGGGATCGGCGTGATCCTGGACTGGGTGCCGTCGCACTTTCCGACCGACGAGCACGGGCTCGCGTACTTCGACGGCACGCACCTGTTCGAGCACGCCGACCGGCGGCGCGGCTTCCATCCGGACTGGAACACGCTGATCTTCAACTACGCGCGCCACGAGGTGCGCAGCTTCCTCACGAGCAGCGCGACGTTCTGGTTCGCGAACTACCACGTCGACGCGCTCCGCGTCGACGCGGTCGCCTCGATGCTCTATCTGGACTACTCGAGGAAGGACGGCGAGTGGCTGCCGAACGAGCACGGCGGTCGCGAAAACCTCGGCGCGATCTCGTTCCTGCGTCAGCTGAACGAGCGGGTGTACGCCGAGTTCCCGGACGTTCAGACGATCGCCGAGGAATCGACCGCCTGGCCGGGCGTCTCGCGGCCGACGGACGTGGGCGGCCTCGGGTTCGGACTCAAGTGGGACATGGGCTGGATGCACGACACGTTGCAGTACCTCCACGAAGACCCGCTGTTCCGCGGCTACCACCACGACGAGCTGACGTTCCGGATGGTGTACGCCTGGCACGAGAACTTCGTGCTGCCGCTGTCGCACGACGAGGTCGTGCACGGAAAGGGATCGCTGCTGCGGAAGATGCCGGGGGACCGGTGGCAGCAGCTGGCGAACCTCCGTCTGCTCTTCGGCTACCAGTACGCGCAGAGCGGCAAGAAGCTGATCTTCATGGGCGGCGAGATCGGCCAGCCGTGGGAGTGGGACCACGACGGCTCGGTCGACTGGGGGCTCCTCCGGTACGACGAGCACGAGGGGATCCGGCGCTGGGTCGCCGACGTCAACCGCGTGTACCGGGACATCGCCGCGATGCACGCGTTCGACGTCGATCCTCGCGGGTTCGAGTGGATCGACGGCGGCGGCGCCGCGCAGAGCGTGGTGGCGTTCGCGCGACGGGGCGTCGCCGAGCGCGACGTCGTCGTGTTCGTCGCGAACTTCACGCCCACGACGCACGAGCGGTATCGCGTTGGCGTTCCGTTCGGTGGCCGGTGGCGGGAGATCCTGAACTCGGACGACGGGCGGTACTTCGGCAGCGGCGTCGTAAACGCCCAACCCGTCGAGGCCGGCTCGCCCGGCGCGCACGGACGCGACCAGAGCGTCGAGATCCGCCTTCCGCCGCTCGGATGCGTGTTCCTGGCGCCGGAGGCATGACGCGATGACGACCGAGGTCGGACGTGACGTGCCGCTGCGTGCGATGCCCGAGGTGACGCTGTCCCCACGGTCGAGGCTCGGCGCCGTCCCGCAGCCGGGCGGCCGAACGCGATTCGAGGTCTGGGCGCCGAACGCCGACGGGCTGACGCTCGTGCTCTCGGACGGCACCGAGACCACGATGATGCCGCTTCCGCGCGGTGGGTTCGAGGCGATCGTCGACGCGCCGGCGGGCACGCGCTACCGCTACCGCTTTCCGAACGGCGACGAGCTGGCCGACCCGGCCAGCCGGTTCCAACCCGAGGACGTGCACGGGCCCTCCGAGGTCGTCGACACGTCCTTCGAGTGGACCGACGAGGCGTGGACGGGGATCGAGCTCGAGGCGTACGTGACCTACGAGCTGCACGTCGGGACGTTCACCGGGGACGGAACGTTCGATGCCGCGATCGCGCATCTCGACGAGCTCGCCGCGCTCGGCGTGACCGCGGTCGAGCCGATGCCGGTCGCCGAGTTCCCCGGCGCGCGCAACTGGGGCTACGACGGGGTCTTTGCCTTCGCGGTCGAGTCGTCGTACGGCGGACCGCGCGCGTTCCAACGGTTCGTCGACGCGGCGCACGCGCGCGGGCTGGCCGTCGTGCTCGACGTCGTCTACAACCATCTCGGGCCGGAGGGCAACGTGCTTTCCCGCTACGGCCCGTACTTCTCGCCGAAGTACGCGACGCCGTGGGGGGACGCGTTGAACCTGGACGAGGCGGGCGGCGACGCCGTCCGCCGGTTCGTCGGGGAGAACGCGCTCCGGTGGTTCGAGGAGTTCCACGTCGACGCGCTCCGCCTCGATGCCGTTCACGGGATCGTGGACCCGACGGCCCGGCCGCTGCTCGGGCTGCTCGCCGCGGCGACCGACGAGCTCGCCGAGGGGCTCGGGCGACGGCTGCACCTCATCGCGGAGAGCGCGCTCAACGACGCGCGGTTGATCCGTCCGCGCGAGGAGGGCGGGCTCGGCATCGACGCGCAATGGGCGGACGAGCTCCACCACGCGATCCACGTCGTGCTCACGGGCGAGCGCGACGGCTACTACGCCGACTACGGGCGTCTCGAGCAGATCGGCACCGCGTACCGCAACGGATACGTCCACACGGGGGAGTGGTCCGAGCATCTGGAGCGCCGATGGGGCAACGCGACCGACGCCGTGCCGAGCGAGCGGTTCGTCGTGTTCACCCAGAACCACGACCACGTCGGCAACCGCGCGACCGGCGACCGGCTGGCGGCGCTCGCGGGCCTCGACGGCCAGAAGGTGGCCGCCGGGCTCGTCCTGCTCTCGCCGTTCCCCCCGCTGCTGTTCCAGGGCGAGGAGTACGGCGAGACCGCTCCGTTCCTCTACTTCGTCTCGCACGGCGATGCGGACCTGGTCGACGCCGTCCGCGAGGGGCGCCGGGCGGAGTTCGCGCGGTTCGCCTGGGCGCAGGAGCCGCCCGATCCCGACGCGGTCGAGACCTTCGAGCGCTCCAAGCTGGATCGATCGAAGCTCGGCCGTCCCGAGCACGCCGGCGTCCGCGAGCTGTACCGGGAGCTCCTGCGCCTTCGCCGGTCCGACCCGGCGCTCGCCTCGGGCGGTCGGGACGAGCTGGATCTCGCGGCCGACGAGGAGACCAAGACGCTCGTGCTCGCGCGGTCCGCGGGCCAGGACCGCGCGGTCGGGATCTTCAACCTGGCGGCCGACGACGGCGAGGTCCGCGTGACGGGCGCGACCGAGTCGCTCGAGCGCGTCCTCGATTCGTCCGACGAGCGGTTCGGCGGCCGCGGCGCGACGTCGCCCCCGGTGTTGCCGGCCGACGACACGGTCGTCGTCCGTCTCCGTCCGCGATCGTTCGCGCTGTACACCGGGCGGGCCGCGTGACGGCCGAGCAGCTTCGGATCTGGCCCGGCCAGCCGTATCCGCAGGGCGCGACGTGGGACGGCGAGGGCGTGAACTTCTCGATCTTCTCGGAGCACGCCAGCGCCGTGGACCTGTGCCTGTTCGAGGCCGACGGCGTCACGGAGTCGCACCGGATCCCGCTCGTCAACCGCACGGACCTGATCTGGCACGCGTACCTGCCCGACGTGCGTCCCGGCCAGCTCTACGGCTACCGCATCCACGGTCCGTACGCGCCGAGCGACGGCCAGCGGTTCAACGCGAACAAGCTGTTGATCGATCCGTACGCGAAGGCGCTGACCGGCGACGTCCGGTGGGACGACGCGGTGTACGCGTACCGGCTCGGCGACGACGCGGAGGATCTCGCCTTCGACGACCGCGACAGCGCCCCGTGCGTGCCGAAGGGCGTCGTGATCGATCCGGCCTTCACGTGGGGCGACGACCGAGCGCCCAACACGCCGTGGAACCGAACCGTGATCTACGAGGCGCACGTTCGCGGCCTCACGATGCTGCACCCGGCGATCCCACCCGAGGTCCGTGGAACGTACACCGCGCTGTCGTTCGACCCCATCGTCGAGCATCTTCTGTCGCTCGGCGTGACGGCGATCGAGCTGCTGCCCGTCCACCAGTTCGTGTCGGACCGCAACCTCGTCGAGAGGGGGCTGTCGAACTACTGGGGCTACAACACCATCGCGTTCCTCGCGCCGCACGCCGGCTACGCCACCCAGGCGCTCGGCGATCAGGTGACCGAGTTCAAGTCGATGGTCAAGGCGATGCACCGGGCGGGCATCGAGGTGATCCTCGACGTCGTCTACAACCACACCGCGGAGGGGAACCACCTCGGCCCGACGCTGTCGCTGCGCGGCGTCGACAACGAGGCGTTCTACCGGCTGACGCCGGAGGACCGGCGCTTCTACATGGACTTCACCGGAACCGGCAACAGCATGAACATGCGTCACCCGCGCACGATCCAGCTGATCATGGACTCGCTCCGGTACTGGGTCCGCGACATGCACGTCGACGGGTTCCGGTTCGACCTGGCACCCGTCCTCGCGCGCGAGCTGTACGAGGTGGACCGGCTGTCCGCGTTCTTCGACATCATGCAGCAGGATCCGACGCTGTCGCAGGTCAAGCTGATCGCCGAGCCGTGGGACGTGGGTCCCGGCGGGTACCAGGTCGGCAACTTCCCCGTCGGTTGGGCGGAGTGGAACGGGAAGTACCGCGACAACGTCCGCCGTTTCTGGCGCGAGGACCCGGGTCAGCTGCCCGAGCTCGCCTACCGCCTCACCGGCTCGAGCGACCTGTACGAGGCGTCGGGCCGCAACACGTACGCGACGGTGAACTTCGTGACGGCCCACGACGGCTTCACGCTCAACGACCTCGTCTCGTACGAGCAGAAGCACAACGACGCGAACGGCGAGGACAACCGCGACGGCGCCGACGACAACAACAGCCGCAACTGGGGCGTCGAGGGTCCGACCGACAACCCGGGGATCAACGCGATCCGCGAGCGGATGCGGCGAAACTTCCTCGCCACGCTCGTGTTCTCCCAGGGCGTTCGGATGATCCTGGCCGGCGACGAGATGGGGCGGACGCAGCAGGGGAACAACAACGCGTACTGTCAGGACAACGAGCTGTCGTGGGTCCATTGGGACCTCGACCGCGCCGAGCGCGAGCAACTCGCGTTCGCGCGTCACTGCCTGCGCATCTTCCAGGAGAACCCGGTGCTGCGCCGTCGGTCCTTCTTCAAGGGCCGCCGCGTGACGGACGGCGGCGTCAAGGACGTCACCTGGCTGCGTGCCGACGGCGGCGAGATGACCGACGCCGACTGGCAACGCGCCGACGAGCGCGTTCTCGGCATGCTGCTGCCCGGACGGGCGACCGACGAGGTCAACGAGCGCGGCCGTCCCGTGTTCGGCGACACGCTCCTCGTCCTCCTGAACGGCGGCGGCCGGTCGCGACTGTTCCAGCTTCCTCGCCTCGAGTCGGCCGGCATGTGGGAGGAGATCGTCAACACCTCGCGCCCGATCGGATCGCGGCTGATCCGTCGCGCGGGCGTCAACCTCGTCTCGCACTCGGTCATCCTGCTGCGGTACCTCGAGGACGCCGAGCGGCTGGCCGGCGCGGGCCGCGAGACGGTCCCGCCGCGGTGACGCGGCGCCGCGATGTCCGTTGACGGTCACGTGACCGCTCCCACGTCGACGTACCGGATCCAGCTCGGGGCCGACACGACGTTCGAGCGCGTCGCCGAGCTCGCGCCGTATCTGGCGCGGCTCGGCGTCGGCGCCGTGTACCTGTCGCCGGTGCTGCAGGCGCGCTCCAACAGCACGCACAACTACGACGTCACGGACCCGACGCGGCTGGACGACCGGTTCGGCGGTCGGGAGGCGTTCGGTCGGATGTCGCGGTCGCTGCACGCGCGCGGCGTCGCGATCGTCCTCGACATCGTTCCGAACCACATGGCGATGGGCTCCGAGAACCCGTGGTGGATGGACGTCCTCGAGCACGGCCGCGCGTCGCGGTACGCCGCCTTCTTCGACATCGACTGGCGAGGAACCGGCGTCGACGGAAAGGTGCTGGTTCCGATCCTCGGCCGTCCGTACGGGGAGGCGCTCGAGGCCGGTGAGCTCCGGCTCGTCCTCGAGGAGGCCGGTCTGCGCGTGGCCTACTTCGACCACCGCCTGCCGGTCGATCCGGCGCACTATCCGAGGATCCTCGACGGCCTCGTCGCCGACGAGCTGCGAGCGGTCGTCGACCGCGCGCGCGCGATCCCCGCCCGCAGCCACACCGACCGGCGGAGCGTGCGCCGCCGCGCGCGCGAGGCCGAGGCGGTGCGCTCGGCGCTCTGGGCGGCGTACACCGGGGATCGATCCGTGCGCTCGGCGGTCGCCCGGACGCTCCGGTCGTGGTCGGGGCGCGCCGGCTCGCCGGCGTCGTTCGACCGGCTCGACGCGCTGCTCGGCGACCAGGCGTACCTCGTGTCGTACTGGCGGTCGGCGCTGTACGAGATCGACTACCGGAGGTTCTTCGACATCCCCGAGCTCGTCTCGCTCCGTCAGGACGACGCCGAGGTGTTCGAGGCGACGCACGGGCTCGTGCTCAGGTTGATCGCCGCCGGCCAGGCCGACGGCATCCGCGTCGACCACGTCGACGGGCTGGCCGATCCTGCCGGCTATCTGTCGCGGCTGCGTGGCCGTGCGGGGGACCGGTATCTCGTCGTCGAGAAGATCCTCGGGACGGACGAGCCGATGCCCGCCTGGCCCGTCGACGGCAGCACCGGCTACGACTTCCTCCGGGACGTGAGCGAGATGCTCGTCGATCCCGACGGAAGCCGCCACCTCGAGCGGGCGTTCGCCGAGCGGACCGGCGACGACCGGCCGTTCGAGCGCGCCGTCGTCGAGGCGAAGCTCGACGTGATGCGCGGCCTGTTCTCCTCGGAGAGGTCGGCGCTCGCTCGGCGCCTCCAGGAGCTCGCGCGCGAGGACCGGCACGCGCGCGATCTGCCCGAGGAGCCGCTCCGCGAGGCGATCGAGCTCGTCACGTCCGAGCTCGACGTCTATCGGACGTACGTCAGGGGGCTCGCGGTCTCCCGGGAGGATCGCGCGCGGATCGAGACGGCGATCGCCCGTGCCTCCGGCGAGGCCGGAACGGACGCCGCCGTCGCGCTCGGGTTCCTCCGCCGCGTCCTGCTGCTCGAGGACGTCCGCTCGTTGCCGCCGCGTCGAGCACACGCGTGGCTCGCGTTCGTGATGCGGTGGCAGCAGCTGTCGGGGCCCGTGACGGCGAAGGGGCTCGAGGACACGGCGCTGTACCGCCGCGTCGCCTTCGTCGCGCTCAACGACGTCGGAGCGCATCCGACGCACGAGCCGGCCGGCGTCGACGGGTTCCACGCCCGGAACCGCGCTCGCGCGCGGTCGTGGCCGCGCGCGATGCTCGCGACGGCGACGCACGACACCAAGCGCGGCGAGGACACCCGCATGCGGATCGCCGTGTTGTCTGAGCTGGCGGGCGAGTGGGTCGCGGCCGTCGACCGATGGACCGAGATGGCTCGCCGTCACTCGACCGTCGTGAACGGCGTCCGCACGCCGACGGCTCCCGAGCGATGGCTGCTGTTCCAGACGCTGGTCGGGATGTGGCCGCTGGAGCGAGGCGACGAGCCCGGCGTTCCCGATCGCGCCGTCGCGTACCTCACGAAGGCGATGCGCGAGGCGAAGACGGACACGGGATGGCTCGAGCCGAACGAGGCGCACGAGGCCGCGGTCGAGCGGTACGTCCGGGCCGTGCTCGGTCCGCGCACGGCGGTCCGCCGGGAGATCGTCGCGTTCGCCGAGCGGATCGCATGGCACGGCGCGCTGAACTCCCTCGCGCAACTCGTCCTCAAG
This sequence comes from bacterium, assembly GCA_046735355.1. GTDB lineage: Bacteria > Actinomycetota > UBA4738 > UBA4738 > HRBIN12 > DATAEU01. The sequence goes on along the minus strand of JBKPTC010000073.1, from coordinate 8,616 downwards.
CTGACGGCGACGGGCGTGCCCGACGTCTATCAGGGAACGGAGCTGTGGGACCTGTCCCTCGTCGATCCGGACAACCGCCGGCCGGTCGACTTCGAGCGCCGGAGCGCGCTCCTCGCCGAGATCGACGGCATGCCGCCCGAGGATCTGCTCGCACGGTGGCGCGAGGGGCTGGTCAAGCTGGCGGTGCTCGACCGGCTGCTCGGGCTGCGCCGCGAGCGGCCCGCGCTGTTCCTCGAGGGCTCGTACACGCCCGTCGCCGTCGAGGGCTCGCGCGCCGATCGCGTCGTCGCGTTCGAGCGCCGGCGCGGGCGCGAGCGCGCGCTCGTCGTCGTGCCGCGCCGAACCGTCGGGCTCGTCCGCGGCGAGCGCTTGCTGCCGCGCTTCGGCGACACCCGGCTCGACGTGCGCGGCGCGCCGGCCGGCATGCGGGACGAGATCTTCACCGGCGCCCGCGTGGACCTGCGCGCCCCTGTCGACGTCGACGCTGTGCTGCAACGGTTTCCCGTCGCCGTCGTCGTCACGCCGTAACGAACGGCCTTACCGGAACGGGCCGTTCGGCCCTCCGTGGCGTTCGACGCGCACGTGGACGACGTCGTCGTGCGGTGGTGACGATGCGGGCGTTGCCCGCTCGCGTCAGCAGACGAGCATCAGGAAGCCGTGCGGATCGACCGCCGGCCCGTTGCCCGGGTGCCATTCGAAGTGGTCATGGTTGGCGCCCGTGTCGCCGGTGTGCCCGACGTAGCCGATGACGTCGCCGGCCTGCACCTGGCCGAGCCGGCCGAATCGCGACAGGTGCGCGTTGTACACGTAGCCGTACTTGCCGTAGACCTTCACGGCCGTGCCGCCGATGTGGTTGGTCGCGACGACGGCGTTTCCGTCGAACGGCGCGTAGATCGGCGTGCCCTCCGGCGCCATGATGTCGTTGCCCTGGTGAACGTGGTCGCCGCCCCACTTCTTGCTCCGGTGGACCCATATGCCGAAGTCGTCGCCGACGGCGTGGGGATCGCCCACGGGACACACGGCGAACGGGCGGATCATCGAGATCTGTCGCTTGACGTCCTCGCGATGTTGGCGGAGCGACGCCAGGATCGACCGCGACTGCTCCATCGTCTTGCGAAGCTCGACCTCGTCCTCGTGCAGCTGCGCGCGCACCGTCGACAGGTACCACGTCGTCTTCTGGAGCTCGCTCCGTCGCACCGCGAGCTCGTCTCGAACCGACACCACCTCGGCGGCCAGGATCCGGTCGCGGCGGCTCATCTCCTCGAGGAGCCCGATCCGGTTGGCGGCGTCGGCCGCGGACGACGCGGTGAGGAGGTACACCATCGGCGTGGCCGGACCCATGATGTACGCCTGCCGTGACCGCTCCGCCAGGCGTGCGCTGAGGATCGCCAGGCGCCGCTCGAGCGCGGCGATCCCCACCTGGAGGGTGTGGATCTTGGCGAGCGTCCGGTTGATCTGGTCCTCGTTGTGCCCGATCCGCGTCGCCAGGTCGTTCATCTTTCGCTGCAGGGCATCGAGCCTGGCCATGCGAGCGCGTATCCGCGCGCTCGTCTTGTGGAGCTCCTGCTTGGCGTGATGGAGGTCGTCGCTGCTGTCGGCCAGCGCCGTTCCGGCCGGCGCGAACGCCAGCATCACGAGCACGAGCAGCGCCGCCGCGGGACGAGAGGAACGGGCGGGCGCCCCGGCTCCGCGGGCTATCGGAGCTCGCATGGCCGGTCGAGGGTACGCCGGCGTCGGTCGTCGTATCTACGGCAGAACGCACTACGCGGCCGCGGAGCGTGTGCATGGGTGGGCGCCGACCGTTCGGGGCGCGAGGGGCCTAGGTCCGCCGGACCGGGTTGCGGCGCACGGCCCCACCGAACGTTCGGCCTTTCCGCCGATGCCCGACCCCTGGCCGCTGTCGGAACATCGTCCTACGCAGATGAGATCGGTGACGGATCAGGAGCGGTGGGTGCTCGCGGTCGGCGGCGTCGTCGACGACATCGTCGACCTCGCCCGCGTCGAGCGCGAGGCCGAGGTCGTCGGCCGAGCGCCGCATGCCGTCCTCGTCCGAACCACCAACCGGCGGGCCTCCGAGCTCCGTCGAACGCCCAACGCGATCATCCGCGTGTTCGAGTCCGAGCAGGCCGGGCAGCGGGCGCTCGGGCTGTTCGCCCCCTGATCGCACCGGATGCGACCGGCCGGAACGGGCTGACGCGCAGGGGTCGAGGCCGACCGGTCAGCCGACGATCACCTTTCCGCACATCCCAGAGCAGACGCCGTTCACGACCTGCGCATGGAACCGGCAGTAGTACCTGTACCGGCCCGACGAACCGAACGTGAACGACGTCGTGTCGCCCGTCGAGATCTGAGCGTCCTTCGCCCAGTTCCGCGAGTAGGCGGTGACGGTGTGGGTTCCACTCACCGACTTCCACACCACCTTGGTCCCGGTCGCGACCTCGAGCCGCTTCGGGCGGAACATGTTCGACCCCGTCGCCTTCACCCGTACCGACGCCTGTGCCGTCGCCGCCGGCAGGATCACGAGCGCGACGACCGCGGTCGCCGCGAACGCGGCCCGCATCTTCGACACCCCGGACATGCACCCTCCCCGTCGCTCGTTGTCGGCTGCATCCGATCCCTCCGGATCGGCCGGTCGAGCCTCTCGCGCCCGGTCGCGCCGTGCAAGGCAACCGGTGCGCGTGCCGATCGCGAAAAAACTCGCGCCTCTTCCGAGATTCGCGTCGCCGTCATGACTACCATGCGGCGCTGCTTCGATGTGAAGCGAGAGGAGGCACGATGAGATCGATCCGTACCGCGATCGTCGTAGGGCTCGGCGTCGGCCTGTGTGCGCTTACGGCGCTCGTACCGGCCGCGTCGGCGGACGACGGGTCCAGCCCGCTCGTGAACGCGGACTACGTGGTCCAGGTCGGCGGCGGCCCGACGTACTGGGAAGCGACGTGGGACGCGAGCTCGTGCGAGACCGGCGACCCGGCGTACACGCCCGTCTCGGACGGCGCGTTCGGGCCGGACTACGCCCAGAGCGACGCGTTCGACGACGGCCTGATCGTGACGGTCAACGGCAAGAACCTGACGGACAAGGACTCGATCCTGAACGTCACGAACGACCAGGTCATCGCCGACGGGATCCACGCCGGCGGCGTGCACGTGTGGCGCTACGACCGCACGTTCGACAACAGCCCGACGCTGCGCAGCCTGATCGCGTTCCACAACGGGCACCGCGACGCCAAGCGCCTGACCGTGCTGTGGGACTCGAACCTCGGCTCGGACGGCGGCGAGGCGGTCCGTGACTCGAGCAACGGCAACACGTCCTACGAGGTCGCGAAGGACAAGTGGGTCGTCTCGAGCGACGACGCCACGACGCCCGGCGATCCGGCGCTCACGTTCGCGCTCTTCGGGGCGCGCGCCGACGAGCGGCCGACCGACGTCCTCAACGACTTCGGGTCGGGCTGCTTCACGCCGGAGTTCAAGATCAAGGTGCCGCCGCGGGCGACGGTGTACCTGCTGTTCTTCACGCAGATGCACGACACGAACGAGCACGCGATCAACGCGGCGCCGAAGCTCGAGTCGCCGTCGAAGGGTCTGCTCGTCGGCCTGTCACGGGCGGTCAGGGCCAACATCCTGAACTGGTCGCTCGGCTAGCCGAGCTCGGTTCTGCGAACGAACGGAGGCGGGAGCGCGACCGGCGCTCCCGCCTCTCGTTGGTTCCGCCGTCACGCGCGGGTCAGGGCAGTTGCCGATTGCCGAACTGCGCGAACCCCTCCTGCTCGATCCCGCCGATCCTCGTGAAGTCGCCGCCGGCCGCGACGTAGGTTCGACTCACGCCGAACGCCCAGACGCCCGTCGTCGAGTTGGCTCCGGGGTTCCAGCCGAGCAGGTCGCCGGTCTGCGCGTCGACCGCGGCGATGTGGTTGCGTCGGGTGGAGTTGTCCGACGTGCACTTGTGGCTCTGCCCGCCGGGGTTCTGCGAGCAGATCGAGCCGACCCAGTTGAAGTGGCCGCCGAAGTAGAAGACGCCGTCGCGGATCGCGCAGGACGGCGTGTCACCGTCGTTGCCGGCCGCGAACGTCGGGTCCTTCGCGCCGTTCGTCAGGTTCGTGACGAGCAGGTTGAACGCTCGGACGCTGCCGCCCTCCGTGAGCCAGAACCCGCCGCACATGTACATCTTCGAGTCGTAGCGGATCATGTGGAACACCCGCTCGGTCTCGACGGTCTGGCACGTGGGACAGTTCGCCGCCGCGTAGATGTCCGGGTTCCACGCTCGAAGGTCGGTGTCGTCGTCGATGCCGACCGCCGCGGCGGAGTTCCGGCTCACGCCGTTGACCAGCCCGAAGTGTCCGCCGAAGTACACGGCGTCTCCCGAGAACGCGATCGTCCACACCTTCGCCGCGCAGCGTGGCGGACACGCGAACCCGCTCACTTGGCCGATCCTCGGCGCCCAGTTCACGAGCGAGCCGTCCGGATGCAGCTGGGCGATCCGGTACCGGTGCGCGCCGTTGACGTTCGCGAACTTGCCACCGATGAACAGGTTGCCGTTCGGACCCTTCGCGATCGCGCGGACGTATCCGTCCGTGGTCGGATGCCACCTGAACACGTGGCCGTCGTCGGGGTCCACCGCGGCGATGTTGGCTCGCGCCGCGCCGCCGACGGTCGAGAACGATCCGCCGATGTACAGACGTCGCCGGATCTTCCGGATGGTGTACACGCGGCCGTCGGCACCCGGGTTCCACGGCAGCACGCGGCCGGTCGAGGCGTCGATCGCGGCGAGGTGCTGGCGGGGGACCTCCTGCGTGCCGGGGGCCGCGCCGGCCGGGCGGACAGCCGTGAAGTCGCCGCCGATGAACGCGACGCCCTTGCGGTACACGATCGACCAGACGCGTCCGTTGGTCTGATAGGTGGCCTGCGGCCTCGGCGTCGCCTGCGCCGGAGCGGCGCCGACCAGCACGACGGCCGACGTCGCGAGGACGAGCATCGCGGCGGCGAGGGGACGGCGCGACGCTCGCGCGCGGGCACGCGGCATGCGATCGATGGTCACGACTGATCCCTCCCTGGACGAGCCGTCTCCGGCTCGCGGTCGACGAGCAGCGATCCCTCTGACCGCTTCCCTGGTTCGAAGGGGTGGAAACGGGCGTCGCGCGACCGATCGGCCGGAGCTCGTCCCGGCCCTCAGGCCTCGTCGGGATCCGGACCGGGCAGGATCAGCGCCGCGGTCGCGACATGGCGGAGCGAGCCGTCCGAGGGCCGGTTCACGACCTCTCCTTCGACGACCATCGTGCTCGCGCCACCGCCGTCGAGGTTGAGCGCCTCGACCGCGCCGAGGTCCTTCATGAGCCGGGCGAACCCGAGGAGCGAGAGCCCCAGCGAGCGATCGGGCTGCCGGCCGTCGACGACGACCAGCAACACTCGACCCTTCGCGTCGGCGCCGATGCCGGTCCTCGGCTGCGCCCGGCAGTACGCCGAGCCGCACGTGGTCGGAACGGTGACGCGGCCGTGGTTGATCAGCACACGGTCGCCGCCGAGCACGTCGTAGGCGTTCCGCCAGCCGAGGCTGAGGTGGATCGTCACGGCGGTGCCGACGCGGAGCGCCTGGAGCTCGGTCGCCTCGTCGGTGCCGGGCACCGCGACGAGGACGACCCCGCCCGCCGGACCGACCGCGTCGGCGCGGCAGGTCGAACGTTCGACCTCGAACCGCTGATCGAGCCCGGGCCCGTCGCGAGCCGGCTCGGGCGCCCCGTCGAGTGTGAGGCGCAGATAGCACGCATCGTCGGGAGGCGTCTCCAACGAGCCGCCGGCGTTCGAGAAGGCCGCGACCTCGCCGACGCCCGGCGGACCGTGGTTCCAGCGGTCGATCCGCCACGTGAGCCCGGTCTGCGCGTCGTGCGCGGTCATCACCTGCCTCGTCGCGCCCGCGTCGGCGCGTCGTTCCGAACGCGACACAACGAACGACGCGCCCGGGCCGGAGGACTGCACGAACGTCCCGTCCTCGACGAACGCGTGGATCGGGCGGCCGACGATGCGCGAGCTGAAGTCGCCGTTGATCGCGGCGAGCGCGTCGTTGGCCGCGGCCATCTGCGGCACGGTGGCGCGGTCGCCGAGCGCGGGACCGGCGAGCGTGACGTCGTACGTCGCCGGAACGTTGCGCACGTCGGCGCGGATCACGTAGATGCGCCGGGGCGTGCGCCGATCGACGATCTTGACCAAGGTCACGCCCGGGGCGACGTGCCGTCGGATCGTGCGGATCCGCTTGCCCCGCAGCGCAACCCGGTCGCCGACGCTACGCTCGCGGGCGCTCGGCTCGGGATACGTCGTCGCACCGACGCGGACGGACGCTCGCGCTGGTCGAACGGCTCCTCCCCACGCGAGGCCGACCAGGGCGACGAGCGCGAGGATCGCGCGGGCACGGATGGTACGTTGCATGGCCGCACATCGTAGGGGAGGCGACGTGGGCATGCGAAGGGTCGTCGCGGTCGTGGCCGTGGCCCTGGCCCTGGAGCTCGCGGCGGGCGTCCGTTCCGCCGCAGCGTTTCCCGCGACGAACGGCAGGATCGCGTTCCGGTCGATCCGTGACGGCCAGTCCGACGTCTACGCGATCAGGCCGGACAGCGGAGCCCTCCGCGATCTCACGCGCAACGACGCGTACGACGAGCTGGATCCCGCGTGGTCGCCGGACGGATCGCGCATCGCGTACGTCCGCCGTTCGATCGGGACCGGCCGCACCGACCTGTTCGTCATGAACGCCGACGGCGGCGGCCGCGCCCATCTGCCGCATACCAACGTGGTCACGCGCGATCCCGTCTGGTCGCCGGACGGCACCATGCTCGCCGTGTCATCGCAGACGACGCGGACCGCGCCGTTCCGCATCTTCTCGATGAACGCCGAGGGTCTTCACCTGAGGAAGTTGACGTCGCACGACGCGGGTGCGGCCGACACCGGTCCCACGTGGTCGCCGGACGGCGGGCAGATCGCGTTCGCGAGCGACCGGAACGGTGGGATGCCGGAGATCTACGTCATGCGGGCGAACGGCAGGCGAGAGCGCCGGCTGACGCACAACCCGGAGATCGACGCCGATCCCGCCTGGTCGCCCGACGGCACGACCATCGCGTACACCACCTGCTGCACCAACGGAACGACCGACATCGGACTGATGAACGCGGACGGGTCGGGCAAGGTCGGCCTGACATCGTCGCCCGACTGGGTCGAATCCGAGCCGGCGTGGTCGCCCGACGGCACGAAGATCGCGTTCACGGCGTTCCCCGAGGGTGGCGGCAACGTCGACGTCTTCGTCATCGACGCCTCCGGCGGAAATCGCCGGCGGCTCACCGACGTTCGGCGCCCGGATCTGGCGCCGACCTGGGAACCGCATCCGACCTGCACCATCGCCGGCACGGTCGGCGACGACCATCTTCGCGGCACCGGCGGACCCGACGTGATCTGCGGGGGCGACGGCGACGACGTCGTGCGCGCGGGCCGCGGGTTCGACCTCGTCTATGGCGCCGCCGGCGCGGACCGGCTCTTCGGCGACGCGGGCAACGACCTGTTGTTCGGTGACCGAGGGGCCGACGTCCTCCGCGGCGGCGACGGATACGACGGCCTCGACGGCGGCGGCGGATCCGACGTCTGTGCGCGCGGATCCGGCGGCGGCTTCGTCCGACGCTGCGACGGGTGACGCGGCCGCCGTCCCGTACGCTGGACGGATGCCCGTCCGTTCGGACCTTCGCAACGTCGCGATCGTGGCCCACGTCGACCACGGCAAGACCACGCTCGTCGACGCGATGCTGTGGCAGACGGGCGCGTTCCGAGCCAACCAGGACGTCGCCGACCGCGTGCTCGACTCGATGGATCTCGAGCGCGAGAAGGGCATCACGATCCTGGCCAAGAACACGGCCGTCCGCTACGGCGACGTCAAGATCAACATCGTCGACACGCCGGGGCACGCGGACTTCGGCGGCGAGGTCGAGCGCGCGCTGACGATGGTCGACGGCGTGCTGCTGCTCGTCGACGCGAGCGAGGGGCCGCTGCCGCAGACCCGGTTCGTGCTCCGCAAGACGCTCGAGCGGCGGCTGCCGGTGATCCTCGTGATCAACAAGGTCGACCGCCCCGACGCGCGGATCGCCGAGGTCCTGGACGAGGTGTATCAGCTGTTCATCGACCTCGACGCCGACGAGCACCAGATCGAGTTTCCGATCCTGTACGCCAACGCGCGCGCCGGCACGTGCGGTGAGGCGCCGGACGCGCTGGCGTCCGATCTCAAGCCGTTGTTCGAGTCGCTGCTCGAGCACATCCCCGCGCCCGCCTTCGAGGAGGGCCATCCGCTGCAGGCGCTCGTGACGAACCTCGACGCCTCGCCGTACGTCGGACGGCTCGCGATCTGTCGCGTGATGCACGGTTCGATCGCACGCGGTCAGCAGGTCGCGTGGTGTCGCGTGGACGGCTCGGTCGAGCGCGTCAAGCTCGGCGAGCTGTACGTCACGGAGACCCTCGACCGCGTGGATGCGGACGAGGCCGGCCCGGGCGAGATCATCGCCGTCGCCGGGATCGCCGACGTGACGATCGGGGAGACGCTGGCCGACGCCGAGCATCCGCGCGCGCTCCCCGTGCCGCGCATCGACGAGCCGAGCC
>JBKPTC010000072.1:0-4136 GCA_046735355.1 bacterium | reverse complement strand
CGCCTTGGCCGCGACCGCCGCGCCGGCGTGGACGGCTCCGCCCGCGGCGTTCGGCGCCGGGATCAGCCCCCACGGCAGCGCCGCCGCGACGCCCTCGGCGACGAGCGCGTGCAGCAGCCCGGCCATCACCGTTCCGGTCACGCCGCGTTCGATGCGCCCGATGGCGCCGGCGGGCGTGTGGTCGCCGACGACGATCAGGACGGCGTCCGGCGCCAGCTCGTGGACACGCTCGAGCGACTCGCAGAGGTCGGCCTCGACGACGATCGCGTCCGGCTCGTCGGCCGCGACCGCGATCATCAGCTCGTCCTCGGTCTCGGCGACCGCGACCACGTCGAAGCCGCTCGTGCCGAGACGAGCCTCCATGTTGCCGACGCGCCCGCCCGTCACGACCCGAAGGCGATCGGTGGACTCGGCGCGCGGCGCGCGTTCGATGATCGACATGACCGCAGCCTCCCGAGGGGCGGCATCCGGCCGTCCCGCCACGGAACCTCACTTGGTATCAGAGCGCGGCCGCGGGGTCTGTGGGCGGATGGTTCGATTCCGGCCGCGGCGGCGGCCGAGCGCCGGGTGGTCCGTTCGGGCTAGCGCGTGTGGTCAGTCCAGGCGCCGGAACAGCCGGATGGCGAGCGGCACGAAGACGATCAGCAGCCCGGCGATCCACAGCACGGACTTGACGAGCAGGCCCTCGAAGGTGTCGATCGGCTGGTGCGTGTGCGGATCGAGCAGCACGACGGGACCGATCGACAGGTACCGCGCGAGGTTGCACCAGTGCGTGACCGGGTTGTTCCGAGCCACGACCTGGAGCCACGACGCCATGCCCTGGACCGGCACGAACGCCGAGCTCACGAACACGACGGGGAAGATCCACGTGAACGAGGCCGCCTGGACGGCCTCGACCTCCTTGAGCGCCAGGCCGATGCAGGCGGAGATCCACGAGAACGCGAACCCGACGGACAGCACCAGGACGACGACGCCGATCGCGTTCACGAACCCGTTCTGGAACCGGAAGCCGACCAGGTAGCCGATCGCGATGACGATCAACAGCAGGATCGCGTTCTTCGTGATGTCGAACGTCGTCCGGCCGGCGAGGACGGCCGAGCGTGCCATCGGGAGCGACCGGAACCGGTCGACGATCCCCTTCTTCATGTCCTCGGCGAGGCCGATCGCGGTCGTGGTCGAGCCGAAGATCGCGTTCTGCACGAAGATGCCGGGCATCAGGAACAGCACGTACGGGATCGACGGCGGCAGCTGGGAGAGCTGGTTGGCGTAGATGTAGCGGAAGAGCAGCACGAACATGACCGGCTGCACCAGCTCGAAGATGAAGACGGTCGGCACGCGCGTGAGCGTCCGCATGTTGCGGCCGGTCAGCAGGATGCCGTCGCCGACCGCCCGCACGGCCCGCGCCGCGATGCCCTTCGGCGCGCGGCGAACGGTCGTCCGCTCCGCGGTCACGCTCACGACGATCGCCTCCCTCGTCCCCGTCGTCCCTGCTGTGGCTCGGGCTCGACGCCGTCCTCGGCCGCGTGCCCGGTGAGCGCGAGGAACACGTCGTCGAGCGTCGGCCGGTGCAACGAGAAGCCCGCGAGCGGCAGCTTGCGCTCGTCGAGCCGCCGGGTGGCCTGGAGCGCGACCGCCGAGCCGTCGTCGCCGGCCGGAAGCCGTAGCAGCCCGGTGTCGACGTCGGGGCGCGCATCCCCGGCGCCGAGGCCGGCGAGCGCCTCGAGCGCAGCCGCGACGTCCTCGAGCCGCTCGAGCTGGACCTCGAGCACCTCGCCGCCGATGTTGGCCTTGAGCTCGTCGGACGTGCCCTCGGCGATGACGGTGCCGACGTCGATCACCGCGATGCGGTCCGCGAGCTGGTCGGCCTCCTCGAGGTACTGCGTCGTGAGCAGCAGCGTCGTGCCCTCCGCCTGCAGCTCGCGGACGAACGCCCATACGTCGATCCGACTCCGCGGGTCGAGCCCGGTGGTCGGCTCGTCGAGGAACAGCACGCGCGGCCGGCCGACGAGGCTCGCCGCCAGGTCGAGCCGCCGCCGCATCCCGCCCGAGTAGGTCTTGGCCGTCCGCCCGGCCGCCTCCGAGAGCCCGAAGCGATCGAGGATCTCCACGCTCCGCCGGCGGGCCTCCTGCTTGGCAAGGCCGTAGAGACGCCCGACGAGCTCGAGGTTCTCGAGGCCGGTCAGGTTCTCGTCGATCGCGGCGCTCTGACCGGCCAGGCCGATCCGCGAGCGGAGCTCGTCGGCGTCGCGCACGACGTCGAGGCCGTCGACCTCGGCGCGGCCGCCATCCGGAAGCAGGAGCGTGGTCAAGATGCGGACGCCCGTGGTCTTGCCGGCGCCGTTCGGGCCGAGGAGCCCGAACACGGTGCCGGGCTCGACCTCGAGGTCGACCCCCTTCAGCGCCTCGACGGTGCCGAAGCGCTTGACGAGTTGCTCGGTGCGGATGATGGCGTCGCTCATGGCGCGCCAACCCTATCGGCGGCATCCGACCGCGCCACCCGTCCAGGGTGCCGCACGCCTCGAGCGGCGTGGATGCAGAGGTTCGCGCGGATCGTGCGCGGTTCGGAACGTCGCATGCAGCTCCTTCGGATCATGTCGTTTCGTCGATCCGACGTCGGCATCGCCGCGAACTCATCGGTGCTCGGGCCGACCGCACGGCTGGCTTCGGCGTATCGGCGGCGTTTACGCGGGACGGCGTCGGCGGGACGCCGACGTGCGCCGATCCTTCTTGGCCGCCTCGACGCTCGCGCGGAGCGCCTCCATCAGCTGCTCCGCGCGACCGGTCGGCGCCTCGAGACCGGCGTCGGGCTCGGCGGCGTGTCGCACCGGCGTCTTGTCCGCGAGCCGGGCGAGCAGCTCCTCGCGGTAGGCGTCCGCGTACGCGTCAGGACTCCACTCGGTCTTCAGCGTCTCGATGAGCGCCTCGGCCAGCCCGAGCTCACGCTCGGAGACCTCGACGGCGTCCGCGCCCGGCGCCAGCTCTCGCGCGTCTCGCACCTCGTCGCCGAAGAAGAGCGTCTCGAGGCCGAGCACGCCCTCGCGCGGCCGGATCGCGACGAGATGGGGCTTCGTGCGGAGCACGAACCGTCCGATGCCAACCCGACCGGACCGCTGGATCGCGCGGAGGAGCAGCGAGTACGGCTTGTCCGCGCCTCGCTGCGGCGCGACGACGTAGCTCTTCTCGAAGTACACCGGGTCGATGTCGGCGAGGTCGACGAAGTCCTCGATGTCGATCGTGCGGCTGCGCTCGGGCCGGATCGCCTCGAGCTCGTCGGCGCCCATCAGCACGACGTCGCCCGCGTCGGTCTCGAACCCGCGCATCAGCTCCCGGTAGTCGACCTCGACCTCGCGCGGAGCGCCGACGTCGGTCGGCGCGCGATCCGACGGCGTCGCCGCGGGCTCGGGCGTCGCACCCGGCGGCGGAGCGGCGACGCTCGTCGGTTCGGCCGTGGCGTCCGACCACGCTTCGGCGTCATCGGATGGTGCGTTCGACCAGTCGTCCGCCTCGACGAACCGCCGATACCGGACGCGCCGTCCGCGCTCGTCCATCAGATGGAAGCGGACGTCCTTGGGCTCCGTGGCGGGAAACAGCCGGACCGGGATCGTGACCAGGCCGAAGCTCAACGTTCCGGTCCACACGGCGCGCGGCATCGTTCCGAGCCTAGCGCTCGGTCGCCTCGGCGGGCGGTCCGGCCGGACGGAGAGGGGGTCCGCCCGGCCGGAGATCGAGGCCGGATCGGCCGCGGCGCGCCGGTGTCGCAGGACGGGCCTACGACCCCTCGCGCACCTCGAAGATGCGGTCGGCGACGGCGCCGTGTGCCTCGCGGTGAACCGCCTCGGCGGCCTCGGCGGTCGGCGCCTCGATCAGGCAGAAGACCTTGCCCTCGCCCTCGTCCATCCAGAACCGCTTGAAATCGGCTCCGTACTTGCGTTGGGTCCGCAGGTCGGCCTGGTGCAGGGCGGCGACGTCGTCGAACGCCGCTCCCTCGGGCAGGTTCTCGTGCACGTCCATGAACAGTGACATCTGCTCTCCTTCGTTCGTGTCGGCGGTTCGTGTGTGTCGTTCGGGTGCGCCGTCGCGTTGGTCACGCCCTCCGCTCGTCACGCGCAGGGCTCGGCCTCCGCGCCGTCCAGGCA
>JBKPTC010000071.1:0-27734 GCA_046735355.1 bacterium | reverse complement strand
CGCCTGCGGAGCGGTCATCGCGCCGGCCGGCGCGGCCTCGGCCGCGACGTCCGCGGCATCGGGCTCCGGGGGCGCCTGCGCGCCGACCTCGAGCTCGGGCGGCGGCAGCACACGGTAGGTCCACTCCTCGAGCTTCTCCTTCTCGTGGACGAGCTCCAGGATCGAGTACGTCGAGTACTCGAACTCCGGGCTCCAGAACAGCGCGTCGAACGGGCAGACCTCGACGCAGATGCCGCAGTACATACACAGCGAGAAGTCGATCGCGAAGCGGTCGAGGACCTTGACCGAGCGCGCCTTGCCGCCCGAGGCGGGCGGGTTGGTCTCCTTGTGCGCGTCGATGTAGATGCACCAGTCGGGGCACTCGCGCGAGCACTTGTAGCAGACGGTGCAGTTCTCCTGCTTGAGCGCGATGACGCCGCGCGTGCGCGCCGGCAGGTCGGGCTTCACTTCCGGATACCGCTGCGTGACCGAGCGATGCAGCAGGGTGTTGAGCGTGACGGCCAGGCCCTTGACGAGGCCCGCGCCGGTGTCCCGGCCGGCGTCGTCGGCCGTGCGGACGTCGCGTTCGTCGATCGCCACCGTCAACCCCTCACGCGAATCGGATCTTGATCACGGCCACCACGAGGATCTGCAGGAGCGTGAGCGGGATCAGCACCTGCCACGAGAACCGTTGGAGCTGATCCTCGCGCAGGCGAGGATAGGTGGCCCGCAGCCAGATGACGAAGAACGAGAGCGCGCCGATCTTGGCGGCCATCCACAGCGGCGGCGGGATGAACGCCAGGCCGGGGAGCGCCCGGTATCCGCCGAGGAACAGCACCGACGCGATCGCCGACAGCACCACGATGCCGGCGTACTCGGTGAGCAGGAAGAACGCGAACTTGAGCCCGGTGTACTCGGTCAGGGCGCCGAAGATGATCTCGGAGTCGGCGACCGGCATGTCGAACGGCGGTCGGTTGATCTCGGCGAGCGCGGCGACGACGAACGCGCCGAACCCGATCCACTGCCACGGCCGCACGATGTTCCACAGGCCGTCCTGCGACTCGACGATGCCGACCAGCGACAGCGACCCGGCCTGCATCACGACCGCCGCGGCCGCCAGCACCAGGGGAAGCTCGTACGCGATCAGCTGCGCCGCCGCGCGCAGCGCACCGATGAGCGAGAACTTGTTGGCCGACGCCCACCCCGCCATGAGCGTCCCGATGACGCCGACCGAGCTGATCGCGAGCACGAAGAAGATGCCGACGTCGAGGTTGAGCGCCCAGATCGTCGCCGAGAACGGGATGACGACGAGCGTGATCAGATACGGCACCAGGACGACGCCGGGCGCGATCGAGTAGATCCAGGGATCGGCGGCCGCCGGGATGATGTCCTCCTTCTGGATGAACTTCACGCCGTCCGCCAGCAACTGCGCCCATCCGTGGAACCGCCCCGCGTACATCGGGCCCAGGCGCGCCTGCATGTGCGCCAGGACCTTGTGCTCCATGTAGCCCACGAGCAGCGGCGCCGTGAGGAAGAACCCGAGGACGACGAGCACCTTGACGAGCAGCACCAGCCAGTAGCTGTCGAACAGGCCGTCGAAGACGCTCGCCCCGGCCTGCGCGAGGCCATGAACGAGAGGAGACACGATCACTCCTCCTCGTCCTCCTCGCCCTCGACGGCGCCCGGCCACTGCTTGACCTCGCGGCTCATCAGCACGAAGTCCTTGCGCAGCGGGTGACCCTCGAACGGCTCGGGGAGCAGGAGCTTGACCGGAAGCGGATGGCCGGCGAACTGGATGCCGAACATCTCCATCGTCTCGCGCTCGTGCCAGTTGGCGCCGGCGTAGAGATCGGAGATCGACGGGCAGACGGGATCGTCCTTCGGGATGGGCACCTTCACGCGGATGTCGTGGGTCCGGCCGATCGAGTGCAGGTGCGTCACGACCTCGTACCGGTCGGGGTAGTCGACGGCGGCCGTGAAGTCGAGGAAGTCGCAGTCGAGCTCCGGCTCGTCGCGGAGGAACCGGACGACGTCCGGATACCGATCTCGGTCGACGGCCACGACGGCGTGGCCGAACTGCTCCTCGAACGCCCGGATCGCGTCGCCGAACCGCGCCCGCAGACGCGACTCGACGTCAGGAGACGGAAGAGGGCGCGGTGACCTGGCCACTCCACTTCTCCCTGATGCTCTCGCCGGCGATCTTCTCCTGGAGCGTCATGATGCCCTGCAACAGCGCCTCGGGGCGGGGCGGGCACCCCGGGACGTACACGTCCACCGGGATGATCTGGTCGACGCCCTTGGTGACCGAGTACGAATCCCAGTACGGACCGCCGCAGTTGGCGCACGAGCCCATCGAGATGACGTACTTGGGCTCCGGCATCTGGTCGTAGAGGCGCTTGACCACGGGCGCCATCTTGTCCGTGAGGGTGCCGGCCACCACCATCAGATCCGCCTGGCGCGGGCCGTGGGCGAACGGGATGACGCCGAACCGCATGAAATCGTGCTTGGCCGTGGAGGCGGCGATGAACTCGATCGAGCAGCACGCCAGGCCGAAGTTGAACACCCACAGCGAGTACCGGCGCCCCCAGTTGAGGATGAACTTGATCGGCTGGATATCGCCGAGCGGCGTGCCGTCGATCAGGCCCACCGCAGGACTCCCTTGCGCCACGCGTAGATGAGCCCGACGCCGAGGATGGCGATGAACATGGCCATCTCGACGACGCCCTGGTACCCGAGCGACTGGAAGACGCGAGCCCACGGGAAGAGGAAGACCGACTCGACGTCGAAGATCACGAACAGGAACCCGAAGATGTAGTAGCGGATCTGCGTCTGCGCCCAGCCCTCGCCGACGGGGTCGATGCCGCATTCATACGTGAGCAGCTTGTCGGGCAGCGGGCGGCGGGGCGCGACCAGTCGCGCGATGCCGAACGCCAGCGCGACGAGGAGCGCGCCGGCGACGAGGATCGCGAGGACGACACCGTAGGACTCGTAATAGCTGGTCACGCTTGTGAAACCTTTCTCAAGCGCGGCGATTCTATCAACGCGCCGTCCCCTGCCCGGACGGCGCGCGCGCCTCTGCGCCGCAACGCTCGGCGAGGAACTCGGCGAGCGTCATGAGGGCGCGTCGCGCCGCGACGTCCGGAAGCCGGTCCGCCAGCGCCCGCGCCCGCGCGACCTCGGCCGACACGGCGCGGCGCGCATGCTCGAGCGTCTCGGGCGCGCGGACGATCTCGAGGGCTCGGTCGAGGCCGTCGCCCGCGGGAACGCCCTCGGACAGCAACGCGCGGAGCTCCTTCCGCCGCTCGCCGTCGGTCAGCGCGTAGAGGACCGGAAGCGTGTAGACGCCTTCCTTCATGTCGACACCGGGCTCCTTCCCGAGCTCGGCCTCGGTCGAGACGACGTCCATGATGTCGTCGGAGAGCTGGAACGCCAGGCCGAGCGCCTCGCCGAACTCCTCGAGCACGTCGAGCGACTCCGGCGGCGCGTCCGAGAGCATCCCGCCGAGGCGGCACGACGTCGCGATCAGCGCGCCGGTCTTCCGCCGGATGATCTCGAGGTAGGCCTGCTGCGTCTGCGTCACGCGGCCGGACGCCTCGACCTCCCGGATCTGCCCGTCGCACAGCGTCGCGATCGTCCGCGCCAGCAGGGCACACACGTCGGTTCCGAGCTCGGTCGCGATCTCCGACGCGCGAGCGAACAGATAGTCGCCGGTCAGGATCGCGACCGTGTTGTCCCACCGCGAGTTCACGGACTGGATCCCGCGGCGCGAGTCCGCCTCGTCGATCACGTCGTCGTGGTACAGGGTCGCGAGATGCACGAGCTCGATCGAGACCGATCCCGCGATCAGGCGTGGATCCGTCGGATCGCCGAAGTAGCCGGCGAGGAGAACGAGCATCGGGCGGAAGCGCTTGCCGCCGGCCGACAGCAGGTACGAGGACGTCTGCGCGAGCATGTCGGAGTCGGCGCGGACGGCCTTCTCGAGCGCGACCTCGACGTCCTCGAGCCGGTGACGGATGTCCGCCTCGAGGACGGGATCGGGCGCCTCGAGGCCGGGGATGACGCGCCTGCTCATCCAGCCGATGCTATCCGGGCCGGCCGAGTTCTCACCAACGCAGCACCGAGGCCTTGTCGAGCAGCCCGACGATGAGGCCGGGCGCGACGCCGAGGACCAGCGTGACCACGGCCGCGATGGCCACGGCGACGACCGGCGTCGGCGCCGTATCGGCCGCGAACTCGTCGTCGGGCTCCTGCATGTACATCAGGACCAGGACGCGGATGTAGAAGTACGCCGCCACGACGCTCGCGAGCACCCCGATCAGGGCGAGCTCCCAGTGCCCGGCGGAGATGGCGGCCGTGAAGACGCCGACCTTGGCGAGAAAACCGGCTGTCGGCGGGATCCCGGCCATCGACAGCAGGAAGATCGTGAGGAAGCCCGCGAGCAACGGACTCCGCCGGTACAGGCCGCGGTACGAGACGAGCGCTGTCCGCTCCTCGCCGTGTCCGGACACCAGCATCACGACCCCGAACGCCCCGGCGATCATGGCGGCGTACGCGACGAGATAGAACAGCGACGCGCGGATGCCCGTTTGGCTCGCCGCGGCGAGCCCGATCAGGATGAAGCCGGCGTGCGCGACGCTCGAGTACGCGAGCATCCGCTTGATGTCCGTCTGCGCGATCGCGAGGCCGCTGCCGACGACGACCGTGACGGCCGCGAGCACCACGACGATCGGCGTCCAGTCCCACGTGAGGGGCTGGAACGCCGTCATGAACACGCGTACGAGCGCGGCGAACGCCGCGACCTTGGTTCCGGCAGACATGAACGCGGTGACCGCGGTCGGCGCGCCCTGGTACACATCGGGCGTCCACATGTGGAACGGCACGAGCGAGACCTTGAACGCGAATCCGACCGCGAGGAGCGCCAGCGCCGCGAGGGCAAGCGCCTGCTCGCCGGTCACGCCCGTGAGCGCCGAGGCGACGGACGACAGCTTGGTGCTGCCCGCCGCGCCGTAGGCCATCGCGACCCCGAACAGGAAGAACGCCGAGGAGAACGATCCGAGCAGGAAGTACTTCATCGAGGCCTCGGTCGCCGCGAGCCGCGGCGAGAACCCCGCGAGCACGTACAGCGAGAGCGACAGGATCTCCAGCCCGAGGAAGATGACGATCAGGTCGGTCGCGGCGGCGAACAGCGTCATGCCGGCCGTGCAGAACAGCACCAGCGCCGAGAACTCGTTGCGCGTCTCCCCGATGCGGTCGAAGTAGTGATGCCCGAACAGCAGGCCGATCGCCGACACGGCGAGGATCACCAGCCGGACGACCACCGCGAACCGATCGGTCGAGATCATGCCGTTCAGCACGGTGATCGGGCCGCTCCATCGCCACAGGACGACGTCGGAGGCGGCGGCGCCGGCGACGCCGGCCAGCGCGACGCCGAGCAGCGTGTCGGACGCGCGGCCACGGATCACGACCCCGAGCAGCAGCACCACGATCCCGGCGCCGATCAGCACGAGCTCGGGCCCGATCGGCGCCCAGTCGATGTGCGGCGAGGCGGCGATCACGGCGCGGTTCCTTGCGCGCGCGCATCGATATCGGCCGCGCCGACCTGCGTCAGCACCTTGCTCGTCGTCGGCTCGACCCGGTCGAGGACCAGGTTCGGATACACGCCGAGGACCAGGATCGCGGCAAGCACCGGGACGAGCAGCGCGTACTCGCGCACGGACAGATCCGGATGCGTCGCGTGAGCCTCGGCGACCGGACCCTGGGCCATCCGCTGATACGCCCACAGCAGGTAGATCGCGGCCAGAACCACGCCGCTCGCGGCGATCGAGCCGAACACGGGGTTGGCCGCGAACGCGCCGAGGATCACGAGGAACTCGCCGACGAAGTTGTTCAGGCCGGGAAGACCGAGCGACGACAGCGCGGCGAACAGGAACATCCCGGCGAGCCTCGGCATCACCGTCGCGAATCCGCCCATCTCGCGGAGGTTCCTCGTGTGCGTGCGTTCGTACAGCATGCCCACGAGCAGGAACAGCGCGCCCGTCGACAGGCCGTGGTTCACCATCTGCAGCACGCTGCCGTTCACGCCGTAGGTCGTGAAGGCGAAGATGCCGAGGACCACGAAGCCGAGGTGCGAGACGGACGAGTACGCGATCAACCGCTTGAGGTCCGTCTGCATCAGCGCGCACAGCGCGCCGTAGACGATCCCGATCAGCGCGAGGATCTCGACGCCGCGCGCGAAGTAGTGCGACGCGTCGGGGAACAGGGCGAGGTTGAACCGGATCAGGCCGTATGCCCCGATCTTCAGCAGGACCGCGGCGAGGATCACGGAGCCGGCCGTCGGCGCCTCGGTGTGCGCGTCCGGCAGCCACGTGTGGAGCGGGAAGATCGGGACCTTGACGGCGAACGCGACGAAGAACCCGAGGAACAGCCAGCGAGACGCGGTGGTCGACAGCTGGACATCGGTCAGCTGCCGGACGTCGAACGTTCCCGCCTTCGAGTACAGGAACAGGATCGCGACCAGCAGGAAGGCCGATCCGAACATCGTGAACAGGAAGAACTTCACGGCGGCGTAGACGCGGCGCTCGTACCCCCATCCGCCGATGATCAGATACATCGGGAACAGCATGGCCTCGAAGAACAGGAAGAACAGCAGCAGGTCGAGCGAGACGAACGTCCCGATCACGGCCGTCTCGAGCAGCAGCATCGAGATCATGAAGCCCCGGACGTTCCGCGTGACGCGCCACGACGCGAGGATCGCGATCGGGAACAGGAACGTCGTCAGCAGCACCATGAACAGGCTGACGCCGTCGACGCCGAGGAGGTATTGGAGATGCAGCGAGCGGACCCAGACCAGCTGCTCGACCATCTGGAAGCCCGCGACGGACGGATCGAATCGGCCGAGCATGCCGAGCGACACGAGGAACGTCGCGATCGAGGCGACCATGGCGATGCCCCGCGCGACGTCGTCGGTCAGCGCCGGCCACAGCATCAGGACGACGACGCCGACGAGCGGCAGGAACGTCGTGAGCGTCAGCCAGCGCATCAGACCCGCAGCCCCACGTAGACGAACAGCGCGACGGCGCCCACGAAGAAGGCGAGCGCGTAGTTGCGGACGAATCCGGTCTGCAGCCTGCGTCCGACGTTGGCCGACCACGTCACGATCCGGCCGGTGCCGTTGACGGCACCGTCGATCACGCCACGGTCGACGCCGAACGCGAGGAACCCGGCGACGAGCTCGCCACCCGGAACGAGCGTGTGCGCGTAGAGATCGTCGATGTACCAGCCGCGTCGCAGGAACGTCCGCAGGCCGACGTCGCGGTCGCGAAGCGCGATCCAGTCGACGCGTCCCGACCCCCAGATCACCCAGCCGACGAGAACGCCGAGCAGCGCGACCGCGACCGAGATCGCCGTGAGCGTGGCCTCCGGAAGGCCGTGGACCGGCTCCACGACCTCGCCGAAGACGGGCTGCAGGAACGACGGAAGGCGGCCGGTGATCGAGTTGACCGACAGCAGCCCGCCGAACACGGCACCGACCGCGAGGATCGCGAGCGGAACCGTCATGATCGGCGGCGACTCGTGCGCGTGCTTGTCGGTCCGCGGCTCGCCGAAGAACGTCATCAGGATCAGGCGGGCGATGTACAGCGCCGAGAAGAACGACGCGACCAGCATCAGGACCCATGCGACCGTGTGCTCGGTCTGGTTCGCCGCGGCGACGATCTGGTCCTTGCTGAAGAATCCGGCGAACGGCGGAACGCCGGAGATCGCCAGCGCCCCGATCATGAACATCGCGGACGTGATCGGCATCGCCTTGCGCAGTCCGCCCATCTTCATCATGTCGGTCTCGCCGTCCAGTCCGTGCATCACCGAGCCGGCCGACAGGAACATGAGCGCCTTGTAGAACGCGTGCGTCACCAGCAGGAAGATCGCGGCCCCGTACCGGTGCAGGCCGAGCGCGAAGAACATGAAGCCGAGCTGACTCATCGTCGACCAGGCCAGGACCCGCTTGATGTCGTCCTGCCCGAGCGCACACGTCGCGGCGTAGAGCGCCGTCAGCATGCCGACGATCCACACGACCGTCGAGGCGGTGCCGCTGAGGTCGAAGAAGACGTGCGTCCGCGCGATCAGGTAGACGCCCGCGGTGACCATCGTCGCGGCGTGGATCAGCGCGGACACCGGCGTCGGCCCCTCCATCGCGTCGGGAAGCCACACGTGCAGCGGCATCTGCGCCGACTTCCCGATCGCGCCCCCGAGGAGCAGCAGGGCGATGATCGTGAACACGCCCGACGGCTGCTTGGATCCGACCGACTCCGTGAGCACGCTCGAGAAGTTCAGCGATCCGAGCCGCAGGAAGATCATCACGATCCCCAGCAGCAGGAACGTGTCGCCGATCCGCGTCGTGATGAACGCCTTCTTCGCCGCGTTCGCCGCCGACACGCGCTCGTACCAGAACCCGATCAGCAGGTACGAGCACAGGCCGACGCCCTCCCACCCGAGGTACAGCACGAGGAAGTTCTCCGCGAGGACGAGCACGAGCATGAAGAAGACGAACAGGTTCATGTACGCGAAGAACCGGCCGAACCTCGGGTCGCCCTCCATGTACCCGATCGAGTACACGTGGATCAGCGTGCCGATCCCCGTGATCACAAGCATCATCGTGATGGCGAGCGGGTCCACCCGGAGCTCGGTCGCGACGTGGAGCTTGTCGACCGTGATCCAGTCGAACAGCCGGACCAGCTTCACGCGGTCGTCGCCGGGCAGCGCGACGAGGTCGGCCAGGACGCCGACGCTGAGCGCGAAGGCGATCGCCATCACGACCGAGCCGAGGATCCCCGCGAACCGCCCGAGCCGCCGGCCGAGGAACAGGTTGACGACCGCCCCGGCGAGCGGGACGGCCGGAACGAGCCAGACGAGATCGATCACGCCGTCACCACTTGAGCAGGCTCGCGTCGTCGACGTTCGCGCTCTGCCGCCGCCGGTAGACCGCGACGATGATCGCCAGGCCGACGACGACCTCGGCGGCCGCGACGACCATCGAGAAGAAGGCGAGGACCTGACCGTCGAGGTTCCCGTGCATCCGGCTGAAGGCGACCAGCGCGAGGTTCACGGCGTTCAGCTGCAGCTCGACCGACATGAAGATGACGAGCGCGTTCTTGCGGACGAGCACGCCGACGGATCCGATCGTGAACAGCATCGCGGCGACGACCAGGAAGTACGCGATCGGCGTGCTCATCCGACCGGCTCCTCCTCCAGCTCGGCGGGCGCCGGCGAGGACCCCTCGCCGTCGGTCGACGCGCGCATCGCCTCGGCCTGGGTGACGGCCGGCCGCTCGCGCTGCGCCAGCACCATCGCCGCGATGGCCGCCACGATGAGCAGCACCGAGGTCGCCTCGAATGGGAAGAAGTACTCGCGGAACAGGACGCGCGACAGCGCCAGCGCGTTGCCGCCGCGGTTGGCGACGGCGTCGAAGTTGGCGGCGCCCTTGGTCGCGAAGCCGACGCCCGCGCGGATCGCGACGATCGCCTCGGCGACGATCCCGAGCCCGAGGAGGATCGCCAGCGGACGCTGGCCGCGGAGCCGCTCGATCAGGCTCTCGTTGCGGTCGACGCCGAGGAGCATGATCACGAACAGGAACAGCACCATGATGGCGCCGGCGTACACGATGATCTGGACGGCGAACAGGAACGGCGCGCCGAGGACCAGATAGAACACGGCGAGCGTGAAGAAGTTCACGATCAGGAACAGCGCCGCGTGCACCGCGTTCCGCTGGCACAGCATCGCCAGGGCCGAGCCGATGGAGATCGGCGCGAACACCCAGAACACGATCTGGTCGGCGGCCACTAGCCCTCCTCGGTTCCCGGCGTCGTTCCGAGCGGGAGCGGCGGTTCGAGCAGCTGTTCCTTGGTGTAGATCGCGTCCTCGCGCGTCGTCCACGACATCTCGTAGTAGCTGGTCAGGGTGAGCGCCCGCGTCGGACACGCCTCGACGCACAGGCCGCACATGATGCACCGCAGGTAGTTGATCTGATAGTTCTTCGCGTACCGCTCGCCGGGCGAGACCGGATCGGCCGGATCGTTGTCCGCGCCCTCCACCCAGATGGCGTCCGCGGGGCAGGCGTACGCGCACAGCTCGCATCCGATGCACTTCTCGAGCCCGTTCTCGTGCTTGTTCAAGCGGTGCCGGCCGACGTGGGCGCGAGGCGGCGGCTGCACGATCTGATGCGGATACTGCTCGGTCACGTCGGGGCGGAACACCTGCTTGATGACGGTGCCGAGGCCCTTCATGAACGCCCACCACCAGGCGACCGGCCGCCGTTCGAGCTCCTGGCTCATGAGCGAGCGTCCTCGGTCGACCGCCGCCCCATCGGAACGAACGCGAGTATGAGGAGCACGAGCAGCACGCCGCCGGCGAACAGCAGCAGCTTCGATCGATCGTTCGCGACGTCCGGGAAGACGTCCGGAAGCACGACGACGGCGCCCGTCGCGAGCACCCACAGCAGTCCGAACGGGATCAAGAGCTTCCAGCCGAACGCCATCAGGCGGTCGTACCGCACGCGCGGGAACGTCGCGCGGATCCACACGTACAGATAGACGATCACGAAGACCTTGAGGAGAAACCACAGGATCGGCCAGAGCCAGACGACGACGTCCGGATGCGGGCCGCGCCAGCCGCCGAGGAACAGCGTCGTCGCGATCGCGGCCACGGTGATCATGTTGACGTACTCGCCGAGGTAGAACATCGCGAACCGCATCCCCGAGTACTCGGTGTGGAACCCGGCGACGAGCTCGGTCTCCGCCTCCGCGAGATCGAACGGCGGACGGTTGGTCTCGGCGAGCCCGGCGATGAGGTAGATCATGAACGCCGGGAACTGCGGAATCACGTTCCAGACGCGCGCCTGGCTCGCGACGATGCCCGACAGCGTCAGCGAGCCCGAATACATGATCACCGCGACGAGCGCGAGGCCCATCCCGACCTCGTAGCTGATCATCTGCGCGCTGCTGCGGATCGACCCGAGGAGCGGATAGTTCGATCCGCTCGACCAGCCGGCCAGGACGACCGCGTACACGCCGAGCGACGCCATCGCCAGGATCCACAGGATGCCGATGTTCACGTTCGCGACCTGGAGCGGGACCCGCCGTCCGAACAGCGTGACCGGCGCGCCGAACGGGATGACCGCGAACGCGAGGAACGCCGGCAGGATCGCCATGTACGGCGCGATCACGTAGACCGGCCGGTCGACCATCGACGGCGTGATGCCCTCCTTGAAGAACAGCTTCAGCCCGTCGGCGAGCGTCTGCAGGACGCCGTGCGGGCCCGCGCGCATCGGACCCGTCCGCGTCTGCATGTCGGCGATCACCTTGCGCTCGACCCAGATGACGATCACGACCAAGAGCAGCAGGCCGACGAAGACGACGACCACGCGTCCGATCAGCAGCACCCAGTCGAGCCAGTCCATCTAGTTCCCGCCTACCGCTTCGCTGCTCGAGGCGGCGCTTCCGCCTACCGCTTCGATGCTTGAGGCGGAAACGGGGCTTGAGCCGGTCGTCGACGTCGGATCGCCACCCGCCGGTTCCACGCGGACGGGGGAGGTGAACCGGCCCGAGAGCAGCGTGTTGGCCGCGAGGCCCGGCTGGTTGAACGGCACGAAGACCGTTCCGGGCGCGATGTCCCGCGTGATGCGGAGCTCGACGTCCGCCGACGCCGCCGGCGTCGTGAGCCGGACGCGATCCGCGCCCGACAGACCGCGCTTGTCGGCGTCCTCGGGATGGATCTCCGCGAACGGTCGATCCTCGAGCGCGCCCTTCAGCTCCGCGGCGCCCTCGAGCTGCCGCCCCTCGTCGACGAGGAGCGGGTAGCTGTAGAGCGTCAGGTCCTCGATGTACTGCGGGCGGCCCGTGCCCGCGTACGCGTCGGAGCGCGTCGGCACCGTACGCGGCGCGAGCAGGTCGCCCATCTCCTCCTGGAGCTCCTCGAGCGTCCGGAAGCCGAGCGACGTTCCCACGGCGTCGGCGAGGCCGACGAAGATCTCCCAGTCCGCGCGCGCGATGCCGACCGGCCCGCGGATCGCGCGCAGCCGCTGGCCGCGACCCTCCCAGTCGGTGTAGTGCCCGTCCTTCTCGAGGTAGGCGGCGGCGGGAAGGACCGCGTCCGCGAACGGCTCGAGCTCGCCGAGCTCGAGCGACTGCACGACCTTGACGTCGACGTTGCCGAGCGCTCGGCGGACGAGATCCGCGTCCGGGAAGTCACGCAGCGGGTCGACGCCGATCAGGAACAGGACGTCGATCTCGTGGTCCGCGGCCGCCCGCAGGATGGCGGCCGAGTCCCGCCCGGGCCCGGCCGGCGTCGCCCCCCACAGCGCCTCGACCTCGCCACGCTCCTCGTCCGCTCCCACGCGGCGGCCCCCCGGGAGCAGCCCGGGATGCACGCCCGCGCGGAGGGCGCCTCGGTCGTTCGCCCGCCTCGGCACGCTCGCGAATCGCCCGCGGAACGCGTTCGCCACGCGCAGCGCGACGTCCGAACCGAGCGGATGCTCGTCGAGCTGCGCGCCGGCGAGCACGACGACGTTGCCGTCCGCCGCGCGGAGCGCGGAGGCGATGCGCCCGGCCGCCGAGTCGGACGCGGTCCGCGTGTCGAGGACCTCCTCGAGCGCGGCGGCCTCGTGGCCCGGCCGCACGAGGAGGTGCTCCGCAACGTCCCACAGGCGCGTTCGCCGAGGATGCACGACGAACACGCGCGCGCCGCGACGCGCCGCCTTTCGGATCCGAAGGTGCAGGATCGGCGACTCCTGCTCGGCATCGAGGCCGACCACGAGGATGACGTCGGCGCGTTCGACGTCCGAGTACGTCACCTGCATCGCCATGGCCGCCGAGACCTCCTCGGCGTGACCGCCGTTGAAGCTCCGGCGATGGTCCAGGTCGTTGGTGCGGAACACGACGCGCGCCAGCTTCGACAGCGCGTAGTAGTCCTCGTCCATCAGGCGGCCGCCCGTCAGGAACGCGACGCGCCTGCCGCGGGCGCGCTCGGCGATCCAGTCGAACACCTCGCCGAAGCTCGCCGGCTCGAGCCCGCGCCCGCGCAGCAGCGGCGTCGCCACGCGCGCGGGCGCATCCGCGAACCGGAACCCGTAGCGGCCCTTGTCGCAGAGCCACGTGTCGTTGACGTCGTAGTTATCGCGTGCGAGGTGCCGCACGACCTCGCCGCGGCGCACGTCGAGCTTGATGTTGCAGCCGCTCGAGCAGTGCGGACAGACCGTGTCGACGCTGCGCAGGTCGAACGGGCGCGCGACGAACCGATACGGCGTCGAGGTGAGCGCGCCGACCGGACAGATCTGCACCGTGTTCCCGGAGAAGGGCGAGCGGAAGTCCTCGCCCGCCGCGATCGAGACGCGCTCGCCGGCGCCGCGCGCGTACAGCTCGATGAACCGGTCGCCCGAGATCTCGTCGCAGAACCGCGTGCAGCGCGTGCACAGCACGCAGCGCTCGCGGTCGAGGCTCACGAGCGGCGACAGCGCGATCGGCTTCTCGTACGTCCGCTTGGGCTCGCGGTACCGGCTCTCGCCCGGACCGAACGCGAGCGCCTGATCCTGCAGCGGACACTCGCCGCCGCGGTCGCAAATCGGGCAGTCGAGCGGATGGTTGAGCAGCAGGAACTCGAGGTTCGCGACCTGCGCGGTGTGCGCCTCGTCGGACGTGTTCTGGGTCTTCACGGCCATGGCGGGGGCGACGGGCGTCGTGCACGACGTGAGGAGCTTCCTCTGGCCCTCGACCTCGACGTAGCACTGCCGGCACGCGCCGATCGGCGACAGCATCGGGTGCTCACAGAACCGCGGGATCTCGATCCCGAGCTCCTCGGCGGCGCGGATGATCAGCGTTCCCTTCGGAACCGTGACCTCCTTGCCGTCGATCATGAGCGTGACGAGCTCGGCGCTCACCGCAGCACCTCCGACAGCGGGATGAACGGCCGGCCGCCCTCGTCGGCCGGGCGCGGCTCCGGCTCGTCGCCCTCGACCCACCCGTCGACGGCCGGCCGGTCCGAGAACGGACACCGGCGCTCGCGCACGTGCGCCTCGTACTCGTCGCGGAAGAACTTCAGCGTCGAGCTGATCGGCGAGACGGCGCCGTCCGCGAGCGCGCAGAACGCCTTGAACAGGATGTTGCCGCCGACGTCCTCGAGCAGCGGCAGGTCGTCCATGCGGCCATAGCCGTGCTCGATCCGGTCGAGGATCCGGACGACCCACCACGTCCCCTCGCGGCACGGCGTGCACTTTCCGCACGACTCGTGCGCGTAGAACTGCAGGAGACGGAGCGTGGCGCGGACCATGCAGTCGCGCTCGTCGGTCACGATCATCGCACCCGTGCCGAGGAGCGATCCCGCCGCCTGGATCGACTCGAAGTCGAGACCGACGTCGAGATGCTTCGCCGTCAGGAACGGCGTCGACGATCCTCCGGGCGTCCACGCCTTCAGCGTCTTCCCATCGAGGATCCCGCCCGCGTGCTCCTCGATGAGGACGCGCGCGGGCGTGCCCATCGGCGCCTCGTAGTTGCCGGGCCGCTCGACCTTGCCCGACACGCTGAAGATCTTCTGGCCGGGCGACTTCTCGGTCCCCCACTGCTTGAACCAGTCCGCGCCCTTCTCGACGATGTGCGGGACGTTGCAGAGCGTCTCGACGTTGTTGATGAGCGTCGGGCTCGCGTACAGACCCTCGACCGCGGGGAACGGCGGCCGCAGCCGCGGCTGGCCGCGGAACCCCTCGAGCGAGGACAGCAGCGCGGTCTCCTCGCCGCAGATGTACGCGCCCGCACCACGATGCAGCACGACGTCGAGGTCGTAGCCGCTGCCGAGGATGTCGCGCCCGAGATACCCCTTGTCGTAGGCCTCGGCGATCGCGCGCTCGAGGATCCGACCCGGATGGAGGAACTCGCCGCGCGTGTAGATGAAGGCGGTGTGGCACTGCACGGCGTAGGCCGCGATGACGGCGCCCTCGATCAGCTGATGCGGGTCGCGCTCCACGAGCTCGCGGTTGTTGTACGTGCCGGGCTCGGATTCGTCGAAGTTGACCACCAGGTACTGCGGCTTGCCGGAGTCCTGCGGCACGAAGGACCACTTCACGCCCGTCGGGAACCCGGCGCCGCCGCGGCCGCGGAGCCCCGAGTCCTTGACGAGCTCGGTCAGCTCGCCGGGCGTCATGCCGAGCGCCTTGCGCAGGCCCGCGTATCCGCCGAGCTCCACGTATCGGTCGACCCACACCGTGTCCGGCTCGTCGTACCGAGCGGTGATGATTCGGCCCTCGATCACCGCGACCCCCGGCTCGGGACGTCGGACGGAGGAGCGTCGGCGAGCCGCGTCGGGGCCGCCGCCGGCCCGCCGGCCACGCCCGCGAGGATCCTCGAGGCCGCGCGGAAGTCGCCCGGGAACTCGCCGCGCGCCGGCATCGGATCGCCTCCGTCGCGGAGCGTCGCGATCAGCTCGTCGATGCCGTCGGGCGTCACGCGGTCGAAGTTGACGAAGTTCACCGTCACGACCGGCGCGGCGTCGCACGCGCCCAGGCACTCCTCCTCGTCGATGGTGAACGCGCCGTCCTCCGTCGTGTCGTTCTCGCCGCTCAGCCCGAGCGTCGCGCGCCCGCGCTCGTAGACCGCGTTCGCGCCGCGGAGGGCGCACGACAGGTTCGTGCACACCGTGATGACGTGCCGTCCGGTCGGCCGGACCCGGATCATCGTGTAGAAGGTCGCGACGGCCTCGGTCTCCGCGGTCGTGAGCCCGAGCACATCGGCCACTTCGCGCAGCCCCTCGCGCGTCACGCGCCCCTCGACCGACTGCACCAGGTACAGCAGCGGCAGGATCGCCGAGCGCTCGCGGCCGGTCGGATAGCGGGCCTTGATCGCCTCCGCCTGCCTGCGAAGCTCGGGCGACAGCACCGGCATCAGCGGTCCACCCCGCCCATGACGGGATCGAGGCTCGCGATGCACGCGATCGCATCGGCGACCAGCCCGCCCTCGATCATCCTCGGCAGCGCGTGGAGGTTCGAGAACGACGGATCGCGCATGTGCACCCGGTACGGACGGTGCTCGCCGTTCGAGACGATGTACATCCCGAACTCGCCCCGCGGCGCCTCGACGACCTGGTACGTCTCGCCCTCGGGGACCGAGACGCCCTGCGTCACCATCTTGAAGTGATGGATCAGCGCCTCCATCGACTCCTCCATGATGTGCTTGATGTACCGAGGCGAGTTCCCGATGCCGTCCGGGCCGACCTCGAGCTGCGAGGGCCACGCGACCTTCGGGTCGTCGACCATCACCCGGCCGGGCTCCAGCCGGTCGAGGCACTGCTCGACGATCCGCAGCGACTGCTTCATCTCCTCGATGCGCACGAGGTAGCGGGCGTAGCAGTCGGCGCCCTCGGCGACCGGGACGTCGAAGTCGTACGTCTCGTAGCCGCAGTACGGCTCGTCCTTGCGAACGTCCTTCGGAACGCCGGCCGCGCGGAGCAGCGGCCCCGTGACACCGAGGGCGAGCGCGTCCTCCGCGGCCAGATGCCCCACGTCCCGGTTGCGCTCGATCCAGATCGGGTTGTCCGACAGCAGCGACTCGTACTCGCCGATCCGACCGCGGAGCGTCGCGACGATCTCGCGAACGCGCTCCTCGGCGCCGCGCGGCAGGTCCATCGCGATCCCGCCGATGCGAAAGAACGCGTGATTCATCCGCAGACCGGTGACGGCCTCGAAGACGTCGAGGATGATCTCCCGCTCGCGGAAGCCGTAGAGCATCATCGAGACGGCGCCGAGCTCCATCCCGCCGGTCGCGAGCCCGACGAGGTGCGACGACACCCGGTTGAGCTCGCACAGCAGCACGCGGATCGTCGTCGCGCGCGGCGGCGCTTCGATGCCGAGCATCCGCTCGACGGCCAGGCAGTACGCGAGCTCGTTGAAGAAGTTGGCGAGGTAGTCCGCGCGCGTCACGAGCGTGACGCCCTGCTGCCAGGTCCGGTACTCGGTGTTCTTCTCGATCCCGGTGTGGAGGTAGCCGATGATCGGTCGGCACGACACGACCGTCTCGCCGTCGAGCTCGAGGAGCAGACGCAGCACGCCGTGGGTCGAGGGGTGCTGCGGACCCATGTTGATGACCATCGTCTCCTGGCGGAGCTGACGCGTGGACGACGGGTCGAGGAGATCGAGCTCGGGACGCGTGGTCTCGTCGTCGGGACGAAGGTCCGCGAGATCCGGTGCTCGGCGCTCGCCGCTCATACCGTCCTCTTGTCCACGGGGGGGATGAACGCGCCCTTGTACTGCGTGTTCACGCCGCCGAGCTCCTCGGTCTTGCGGAGCGGATGTCCGTCCCAGCCCTCCGGCATCAGGATGCGGCGGAGGTCGGGATGGCCGTCGAACGCCACGCCGAACAGGTCGAAGACCTCGCGCTCGTGGAAGTTCGCCGCCGGGAACAGCGGGGTCACGCTCGGAACGCGCGCGTCCCCGTCCGGAACGCCGACCTTGATCCGCAGCCGGTGCCGGTGCTCGAGCGAGTACAGCTCGTAGGCGAGCCAGAACCGCGGCTCGCGGCCCGGCCAGTCGGTGGCGGTGACGCCGGAGAAGAAGTCGAGTCGCAGCCGCTCGTCTGCGCGCAGCGCCTCGAGCGCGCCGAGCAGCTCGGCGCGGTCGACCGAGGCGATCGCCTGCCCGCGCGCGACGACGGCGTCCGGGAGCCGCGGCCGGACGTGCTCGACCAGCTCGTCCGGCGTCATCGAAACGTCTGCTCCTTGCTGACCTTCTCGTGCAGCCGGAGGATGCCGTACATCAGCATCTCGGGACGCGGCGGACAGCCGGGCACGTAGATGTCGACCGGAACAATCGTGTCCACGCCCTGCACGAGCGCGTAGTTGGTGAACATCCCGCCGCTCGATGCGCACACGCCCATCGAGATCACCCACTTCGGCTCGGGCATCTGGTCGTACACGTGGCGGAGGACCGGCGCCATCTTCTGCGACAGGCGGCCGGCGACGATCATCAGGTCGGCCTGCCGCGGGGAGGCTCGGAACACCTCCATCCCCCAGCGGCCGAGGTCGTAGTCGGCCGCGCCGGTGGCCATCATCTCGATCGCGCAGCACGCGAGCCCGAACGTCACCGGCCACATCGACTGCTTCCGCGCCCAGCCGACGGCGCGGTCGACCGTCGTCAGCAACAGCCCGCGCTTCAGCTCCTCCTCGGACGACGCGTCGTCGTCGCGGGTCTGGAAGCCCTCGATCCGCTCAACCGGCATCGTGCAGCTCCTCACGCGGTTGCGGGCTCGCCGGCGACACGCCGGCGTTGGCGATCGGACGGGACTGCGGGCGCTCCCAGTCCAGACCGCCGCTCCGCCAGACGTAGAGGTACGCGACGAAGACAAGGCCGATGAAGATCGCCATCTCGACGAGCCCGAACAGCCGGAGCCGCCGGAACCCGACGGCCCACGGGAACAGGAAGATCGTCTCGATGTCGAAGATGATGAACAGCATCGCGACGACGTAGAACTTGACGCTGAACCGCTCGCCGCGCGGCAGCCGCTCCGGCACGATGCCGGACTCGTACGGCCCGAGCTTGGCCGGCGTCGGCCGCCGCGGACGCACGACCGACGACGCCAGCAGCGACACCCCGGTGAACACGAACGCGAGCGCGGCGAGCAGCACGATCGGCAGGTACTCGGACAGCGCCGAGGCGACCCGGATCACGACGCGGGCGCCAATCGTTCGAGGGCGTACATCAGACGGTCCTGCGCGTCGCCGGAGCGACCGTCCGTGAGGTTCCCCATCAACCGCACGAGGAAGCGCATCAGCGGACCGACCCGCAGGCCGTAGTCCGTGAGCAACCGCATGACGCGCGGCTCGCCGATCGCCTTCACGAAGACCCGTCCCAGCGTGTAATACCGCCCGTACCGCTCGTGCAGGAGCGACGGATACATCTGCGCGAGCCCGGGCCGGCCGGCGACAAGGGCGTCGGACAACAGTTCGGCCGCGAGCTCGCCCGACTCGATCGCGTACGCGATGCCCTCGCCGTTGAAGGGGTTCACGATGCCGGCCGCGTCGCCGACGAGCAGCATGCCGGGCACGGCCGAGGGCGTTCGGTTGAACCCCATCGGCAGCGGTCCGGACAGCGTCCGGCCGATCGCGCTCGTCTCGTCGATGCCGTAGCGCTCCGGCAGCATCCGCACGAACGCGTCGAACACGCGCTGAGCCGACAGGTCCTTGAACCCCTTGAACGTGTTGAGCAGGCCGGCGCCGAGGTTGGCCGTTCCGTCCGCGAGCGGAAACAGCCACCCGTAGCCCGGGAGGATCGCGTCGCCGTCCCAGAGGTCCATCCACACGTCGAGCCACGTACCCGGGTGGTAGTCGGTCCGGTGATACCGACGCGCCGCGACGCCGAGCGGACGGCCGCCCAGCCGCCGGATGCCGGCCTGGCCCGCCAGCCGGGAGGCGGCGCCGTCCGACGCGACGACGAACCGGGCACGGATGTCGTTCGTGCCGGCCTCGGGCTCGTCCGCGCTTCGAATCCTGACACCGGTCACCCAGCCGCCGTCGACGATCGGCGCGATGGCCTCCGTCCGCTCGCGCAGGATCGCGCCGGCCTTCTGCGCTCGGCGCGCGAGCAACTGGTCGAACTCGCCTCGCGTTCGCGTCAGCCCGTATCCCGGATAGCTCCGCAGCGACGGCCACGGAAGCTCGAGCGTCACGCGGCGCGCGTGGATCCGCAGCCCGTCGTGTCGCTCGAATCCGGGCTCCGCGACGTCGATGCCCATCCGGTCGATCGCCCGTACGGCGCGCGGCGTCAGGCCGTCGCCGCAGACCTTCTCGCGGGGAAACGCCGCGCGTTCGAGCAGGAGAACGTCCAGGCCGGCTCGGGCCAGGTGGTACGCCGTCGCCGAGCCGCCGGGCCCCGCACCGACGACGAGGACGTCGACGCTCTGCGGCGCATCGACCCGGTTCGTCACGAGCTGGCGACCCCCACCGTCGTCGGGACTTGTGAAAGATTTCACAAGGCGCGCGAGGCACCTTCAACAAGGGCTTCCCGGCAAGCCTAGTCGCGGGTCGGACTTCCGGCAACGGGCCCTCTGAGCAGCGGTTTCGCGGCGCCGGCCCCCGCGTCGCCTCAGCTGCGGACGTGGTCCCACGACGAGATCCGCTCGGGGACCACGCGGAGGAAGGCGAGCGAGGTCACCTCCTCGGCGAACCGGGCGAAACCGGCGCCGGCGAGCAGCGACCGGTACTTCTCGTGCCAGGCGGAGATCGGGCGGCGCATCCCGGGATGCTCGGCCGGCATGAGCTCGGCGCGTCCGACGATGCTGACGCCGGCCAGCTCGGTCCATCCGCGTCCGACGTCGATCGCGATGCAGACCCGCGCGTCCCGCGTCGCGTTCGACCACGTCCTGCTGGGGCGGCGGGTCGAGACGTACAGGGCCTCGTCCGGCCACACGAACCACAGAGGGACGACGTGCGGCGAGCCGTCGGCGTTGGTGGTTCCGACGTTCGACACGGGAAGGCCG
Organism: bacterium; assembly: GCA_046735355.1. Taxonomy (GTDB): domain Bacteria; phylum Actinomycetota; class UBA4738; order UBA4738; family HRBIN12; genus DATAEU01. The sequence goes on along the minus strand of JBKPTC010000071.1, from coordinate 7,254 downwards.
CCGAACATCCGACGAGCCATCCCCGCGTCCATCACGACGACCTCCGGAGCGTCGCGACGACGCCTCGCAAGGCCGCCGCCGCGCGCGGCGCGATCGCCGGATCGGCCAGCGCGGCCTCCGCCTCGTCCAGCGATCGAGCGGCCTCGGCCGAGGCGGAAGCGGGCGGCGGACCGGGGTGCGCGTCGGCGGCGTCGTCGAGCAGCTGGAACGCGAGCCCGAAGGGGCGCGCGAACGCCCCGAGCGCCTCGTGCAGCTCGGGCGTGCCGTCCGCGAGATCGGCGCCGATCGCAAGCGGCGCCTCGGCGGTGTACGCGCCGGTCTTGAGCGCCGCCACGACGGGCCCGGCCTCGCCGCGGATGTCGAGGTATTGCCCCGCCGCCGTGGCGACCGCCATCGCTCGGATGCGCCGCGCCGCCGCGAGGACGCGTGCCGGCTCGAGCGGCGTCGAGAGCACGAGGTCGGTCCCGAGCGCGAACGCGAGGTCGCCGATCAGGATCGCGGCGGACCGCCCGAACGCGTCGCCGCCCGGGTCCACCTTCGCGAACCGCCGGTGCGTCGAGACGACGCCCCGCCGCTCGTCCTCGTCGTCCATGACGTCGTCGTGGACGAGCGCGAAGGTGTGGAACAGCTCGAGCCCCGCCGCGGCGGGAAGGACCTCCTCGACCGGGCCGCCGGCGGCGACCGAGCCGAGAACGCACAACGTGGGACGCACCCGCCTGCCGCCGGCCGCGACGAGCCGGTCCAGCTCGTCGGCGAGGTCCGCCGATCGCGCCGACCTGGCAGCGAGGTCCGCGCGAGCGCCGCGCAGCGCCTCGAGCAGGACGGCGTCGATCCGCCCGCGGAGGTCGTGGGGATCGATGTCGTCGAGCCCGGCGTCGTGCGTGGAGCCCACGGACGGAGTATGGCCGCGACCGGGCGCGACCGTCGGCGCCGCGGCGCGCGGATCAGGCGAGAGACGCCACCCTCGTGGCCGGCGCCGGCACCGACCAACCGGCCACCGCCGCTCCTTCCGGCCACCCCTTCCGGCCACCGCTTATAGTCGGAGCCGCGCGCGACCGAGGTCGGCGCCGCCAAAGCAATGAGACGCTTCCGCCTCCTCGCCGTCGCCACGACCGTCGCAACCGCGCTGTTGATCGCGTGGGGCGGGATCGTCCGCGCGACGGACTCGGGTGATGGCTGCCCCGACTGGCCGAGATGCTTCGGCCACTGGATCCCCCCGTTCGAGTACCACGCGCTCATCGAGTACACCCACCGGTCGCTCGCCTTCGTCTCGGGAGTCCTGCTCGCCGCCCAGGCGCTCGTCGTGCTTCTGCGGTTCCGCGACCGGCGCGAGCTGCTGCGGCCCGCCCTGCTCGTCGTGCCGCTGTTCGTCTTCCAGGCGGCGCTGGGCGCGGTCGTCGTCCGGAGCGGCCTCGATCCGGCCTGGGTCACCGTGCACTTTGCCGTCGCGATGCTCACGCTCGCCGTTCCCGTGTGGATGCTGGTCGCGGCGCTCACGGACGGCCGCCGCGGCGCCGGCGACGCGCGGTTCGCGCGCCTGGCGGCGTGGACGGCCCTGGCGACGTTCGCGCTGCTGCTCGTCGGCACGTACGTCCGCGCCGAGAACGCCGGCGTCGTGTTCACCGATTGGCCGCTCATGAACGGCCGGCTGGTGCCGGCGCTCGGCGGCTCGGCGACCGTGATGTTCGCGCATCGTGTCCTCGCGGCGCTCGTCACCGTCCTCGTGCTGTGGCTCGTCGTCCGCGCCCGAACGATCCCCGGACGGCCGCGCCCTCCGGTCACGCTCGCAACGGTCGCCGCGGTGCTGTTCGTCGTGCAGATCGGCGTCGGCGCCGCGAACGTGCTGACCGGCCTCGACACCTGGGCCCGCGCGACGCACGTCGCGCTGTCGGCCGCGATCTGGGCGGTGCTCGTCGCGCTCGCCGCGCTCGCGCGATGGGCACGCGTTCCCGAGCCGGACGTCGTGCGGAGCAACGGGCACGCGCAGCGCTCGTGGCGCGAGCAGGTGGGTGCGTACTTCGCGCTGACCAAGCCGCGGATCATCGAGCTGCTGCTGATCACGACCGTTCCCGCCATGATGCTCGCCGAGCGCGGCGTTCCACCGCTCGGGCTGATGGCCGCCACGCTCCTCGGCGGCTCGATGGCCGCGGGCTCGGCGAACGCGATCAACTGCTATCTGGACCGCGACATCGACGAGGTCATGCGGCGCACGCGCCGGCGGCCGCTTCCCGCCAACGCGGTGTCGCCCGAGCAGGCGCTCCGGTTCGGCTTCGCCCTCGGCGCCGTCGCGTTCTTCTTCCTTGCGATCACCGTCAACGTGCTCGCGGCGTCGCTCGCGCTGTCGGCGATCGCGTTCTACGTCTTCGTGTACACGCTGTGGCTGAAGCGCTCCAGCACCCAGAACATCGTGATCGGCGGTGCCGCGGGCGCCGTCCCGGCGCTGGTCGGGTGGGCCGCCGTCACCGGGGCCGTCGGGCTGCCCGCGTGGGTGTTGTTCGCGATCGTGTTCGTCTGGACGCCGCCGCACTTCTGGGCGCTCGCGATGCAGTACCGGACGGACTACCAGGCGGCGGGCGTCCCGATGCTCCCCGTCGTCCGCGGCGAGGAGGAGACGCGACGCCAGATCCTGCTGTACTCGCTGGTCCTGTTCGCCGCGACGCTGGCGCTGGTGCCGCTCGGACACATGGGTGCGCTGTACACCGTCGCCGCCGTCGTGCTCGGCGGGATGTTCGTGCACCGCGCGCTCCGTCTGTGGCGAGAGCGGTCGGCCGCGCTCGCGGTAGGGCTGTTCCGGTTCTCGATCGTGTACCTCGGGCTGCTGTTCGCCGCCGTCGCGGCGGACGGCGTGCTCGCGCCGCACTAGTCCATCGTGGACTAGTTACGCCGGCCGGGATATCTCGGAGATCAGCAAGTTCAGCCGCGCGCGATCGAGCGCGCCGACGGCGCGGAACCGCATCTGGCCGTCCGCGTCAATGAAGATCGTGGCCGGCAGGTACGGAACGTCGAACCGGTACGCGAGCGTGCCCGAGGGGTCCTCGAGGCTCGGATACGCGACGCGGAACTCGCGGACGTACGCGCGAGCCGCGGCCGGATCGTCGCGGTAGTTGACGCCGATGAACACAGGCCCGTCGGACCCGGCCGAGCGCTCGGCCGCCGAGAGGACCGGCTGCTCGCGCCGGCAGGGGCCGCACCACGTCGCCCAGAAGTTGACGACGAGCGGCCGCCCCGCGTAGCTGCTCGAGCTCACCGTTCCGCCCTCGAGCGCGCGGCCGGTCACGGCCGGCATCGGCCCGGAGATCCTCGTCACCGATCCACCGCCGTCCGACGGCGGCGAGGACGTACACGCCGACACGACGAGCGCGGCCGCGAGCGGCAGCGCCTTCAGCAGGTGGCGGCGCGTCGGGCGGCCGGCGCTCGACGCGCTCATTGCACCGTGACGGTCCCGTTCATCGTCGGGTGGACGTCACAGTGGAAGAAGTACGAGCCCGGATCCAGGGGCGGGATCTGATACGTCGCGGTCGCGGGCCCGGTGACGACCTCGCCGCGGAACAGCGGGTCGGTGAGGTCGGCCTCGCTCGGATAGATCGCGATGTTGTGCGGGGTTCCGGCGTCCTTGTTGTCGAACGTCAGCGACGCGCCGGTACCGGCCGGGATCGACAGCGTGTCGGTGTCGAACGAGATGTTCGACGCGGTCACCGTGCTCGGCTCGACGGCCGCGCCTCCTCCCGCGGTCCCGCCGCCGCCCGTCGTTCCGCCGCCGCCGCCGTTCGCAGAGCCGCCGCCGCCGTTCGCCGAGCCGCCGCCCGCGGCGACGGTGACGGTCCCGTTCATGGTCGGATGCACGTCGCAATGGAAGTAATACGAGCCCTGGGGCAGCCCCGGCACCTGATAGTCGACCGTCTTCGGGCCCATCACGAGCGCGCCCCGGAACAGCGACTTCTGCAGCGTGTCGTCCTCGTAGATCGCGATGTTGTGCTGCGTTCCCGCGTCCTTGTTGTCGAACGAGATCGTCGACGGCGTGTCGGCGGTGAGCTCGATCGTCTTGGTGCTGAACTCGATGTTCTGCGCGCTGATCTGGATCGCCGGAACGGGCTCGACGCCGCCGCCCTCGCCCTCCGCCGCGGGAGATACGGCGATCAACGCGATGCCGCCAGCGAGCATCGCCACGCCCGCCACCACACCGGTCAGCGCCGCGAGGCTCGACGCGCGGATGACCGACCGGCCCGCCGCGAACGCGGACGCGACGACGATGCCCGAGGCGACGACGAGCGCCGTGACGGTCGCGGGCGTCGCGTCGAGCGACAGCAGGATCCGCGAGAACCCGAACAGCACCAGCGCGAGCAGCGCGAGGATCCCGACGGGCAGCAGGATCGGCAGCAACAGGCGGTCCCTGGTTCTGGCTCTCATCGCTTGGCGAGCTCCGTTCGCATCTCCTGCTCCACGGCGTGCCACCGCAGGGCGTCCCATCCCTCGCGCTCCTCGCGGGCGTGCCACTTGAAGAAGATGGCGGCGATGAACCCCCAAAGGATCGCGCCGCCGACGAGCTTCATCGTGAGACCCGCGATCATCTGATCGGTGTGGGCCGAGATCCCCCAGATCCGGGGGAAGGCGGCGTACGGCTTGTACAGGATCGTCTCACCGAACGTGAGGAACGACGCTGGGATGGTCGGCGCGAGCGACTGGAAGAACAGGTACATGAGCTGCGCGGGCGGCGAGATCGGCGGCAGCTCGGGCAGCGGCGACAGCACCGGCCACCACATCACGAACGACGCTCCGAACAGCAGCGCGTGCAGCGCGAAGTGCGTCCACTCGGACGTCACCGAGGCATCGACGATCGTCGGCCAGTGGGTGAACAGGAGCACCGCGTTGAACAGCACGAGCGCGACGACCGGCCGGACGAGGAACCGGAACGCCGCGAGCACCGGGCGCGGCCGGAGCAGCCGGCGGAGCAGCCACGGCGGCATTCCCGCGACGATGAACGGCGCCGCGACCATCGAGAACAGCAGGTGCTGGACCATGTGCACCGAGTACAGGTACCGCTCGGCCAGGTCGTGGATCGGCCAGTCGGCGCCGAGCCACAGGACCGACATCCCGATCGAGAACAGCACGGCCTTCCGCCGCCACGAGGGATCCTCGATCGGCGCCCGCCGGTGGTGCTGCCGAACCGCGCGCAGGTACTCGGCCCAGATCAGGCCGAGGAGGAGCCAGACCGTCGGATGCAGGTGCCAGGCAGGAAGCCGCACCGCGCTACCCCGAGAACGCGCGGAACGTCAGGAGGACGATCGTAAACAGCGTCACGGCGCCCGCGAGCCCGAGGAGGAAGAACCGCGCGTACGTCTTGCTGTCGAACCGCAGGTGCATGAACCAGAGCACCACCAGCGTGAACTTGACCGCCGCGAAGAAGAACAGCAGCGGGATCAGCAGCCCGCGCGCGAGATCGAGGTAGTAGATCCCCACCTCGGCGGCGGTGATGATGCCGAGGACGATCGCGATCCGGATGTACTCCTTGGGGCTCGGGTGCCGGACCGCGCGCCCGCCGTACCGGCGAGCGGCGTACGCCTCGGTCTTGGTGAGCTCGGTCGGCCGGTCCATCGCTACTTGCCCGTCGGGATCAGGTAGACGACGGTGAAGATCACGATCCACACGATGTCCACGAAGTGCCAGTACAAGCCGACGAGCTCCACGGGCATCGAGTTCTCCTGCGTCACCTTGCCGGTGAACGACATCACGAGCAGCGACAGCAGCATCAGGATGCCGATCGCGACGTGTGTGCCGTGGAACCCTGTGAGGACGTAGAACGTCGTGCCGAACAGGTTCGTCGACAGGCCAAGGCCCTCCCGGTAGAACGACGTGAACTCGTAGACCTGGCCGCCGACGAACGTCATCCCGAGCAGCGCCGTCGCGAGGAGCCAGATCCGCATCCGGCCGGGATCGCCCCGCTGGATCGCGGCGAGCGCGAGCACCATCGTGAGCGAGCTTGCCAGCAGGACGAACGAGCTCACCGACGTGTACGGGATGTCGAACACCTCGTTCGGATACGGCCCGGTGACGCTGGAGTGCCGGTACAGCACATACGTGGCGATCAGCGCGCCGAACAGCAGGCAGTCCGACGCCAGGAAGATCCACATCGCGAGCTTGGTGTTGGGCAGACCGGTGCTGGTGGCCTCGTGCTCGCTCTCGAAGACGTGGACGTCGAGTCCGTCGGTCGCCATGGCTCTCCTACTCCGTCCCCGGCTCGAGCGCCCAACCGAACAACCCGATCAGGATGATCAGCGCGCCGATGGGGGCAACGATCGCGGTCGAGCCGAACACCAGCCCGTACGCGAGCACGGGATACCCGAGCGCCGAGACGAATGGCCAGAACGAGGGCGACGGCATGTGGATGCCGCCGTGCTCGCCGGCTCCGCGCTCGGCGGTCGTAGCGTCCGCCTCCTCGTCGCCGCCCGAACGATGCGCGCCGCCGGCCTCGCCGGATCCGCCGGCCGGAACGGGGATGACGCGCCCGCCCTCGGTCTCGGCGTACTTGCGGTGCCAGAGCTCGTCGATCGAGTGCACTGTCGGGATCTCGGCGAAGTTGTATTCCGGCGGAGGCGAGGACGTCATCCACTCCAACGTGCGACCGTCCCACGGATCCGCGACGGCGTCCTTCGGACGGAAGAAGCTCGAGACGGCGTTGACGACGAAGATCAGGACGGACGTCGCGATGAGGAAGGCGCCGATCGTCTCGACGAAGTTCCAGAATCCCAGGCCGAGCGTCGCCGGATACGTCTGGATCCTGCGCGGCATCCCCTGGAGACCGAGGATGTGCATGGGCCCGAACGTCATGTTGGCGCCGACCACCATGAGCCAGAAGTGCGCCTTGCCCCACGTCTCGCTCAGCAGCCTGCCGAAGACCTTCGGCCACCAGTAGTAGATCCCGCCGAACAGCCCGAAGACCGCGCCGGCGAACAGCACGTAATGGAAGTGCGCGACGATGTAGTACGTGTCCGTCTGCTGGTAGTCGGCCGGCACCATGGCGTGCGTGACCCCCGACAGACCGCCGACGACGAACTGTCCGATGAACGCGACGGCGAACAGCATCGGCGTCGCGAAGCGGATGTCGCCCCGCCACATCGTGCCGAGCCAGTTGAAGATCTTCACGCCGGTCGGCACCGCGATGATCATCGTCGAGATGCCGAACGCGGTGTTCGCCACCGGCCCGAGGCCCGTCGCGAACATGTGGTGCGCCCACACGCCGAACCCGATGAACCCGAT
>JBKPTC010000070.1:0-10251 GCA_046735355.1 bacterium | reverse complement strand
CGCGCCCGGATGCGGAAGAACCGATCGTCGCCGATCCGGGCGCGGACCTGCTCGTACATCTCGTCGGGGAACCGGTCGTGCTCCGCGTAGTGCGCCATGACCGGGACCCGGAGCTCGCGTCCTCCCAGCTCGACGTGTCCGTAGAACGGCACCGCGGCGCCGAGCCGGTCGTCGCCGAGCGCGAGCGACCAGGTCAGCCCGCCGCCCATGCAGAACCCGATCGCTCCGACGGAGCTCGCGCCGCGGTCGAGCAGCCAAGTGACCGCGGCGCCGAGATCGTGCAGGACGCGTTCGTGGTCGAGCTCCATCGCGAGCTTGCGCGCCTCGTCGGGCTCGGTCGGCTGTCGGCCGCGGTACAGATCCGGCGCGAGCGCGGCGAACCCCTCGCCCGCGAGCCGACGCGCGACGTCCTCGATGTGCGCATCCAGTCCCACCACTCCTGGACGACGACGACGGCCGGGCCCGGCGGCCATCCCTCGGGCGCCGACAGGAACGCGGGCATCGGCAGCGGTCCGGCCTCGATCTCGACGCGCTCGTCCATCGCGGCCGAGGCTACACGCGGCCTGTAGCATCGACGCATGCCGACGTCCGACGAGCTGTTCGAGCGCGCCCGGGCGGTGATCCCCGGTGGCGTGAACTCGCCGGTGCGCGCGTTCGGCGCGGTCGGCGGAACGCCCCGATTCCTCGCGAGCGGCGCCGGCGCGTACGTCACCGATGTCGAGGGCGATCGGTACGTCGACTACGTCCAGTCGTGGGGGGCGAACCTGTTCGGCCACGCATGCCCCGAGATCGTCGACGCGGCGACGGCGGTCGCACACGTCGGAACGTCGTTCGGCGCGCCGACCGAGCTCGAGGTGCGCCTGGCCGAACGCATCGTCGACCTCGTTCCGTCGATCGACATGGTGCGCCTCGTCTCGAGCGGCACCGAGGCCGCGATGAGCGCGATCCGGCTGGCGCGCGGCGCGACCGGCCGCGACGTCATCGTGAAGTTCGAGGGGTGCTATCACGGTCATTCCGACTCGCTGCTCGCGCGCGGCGGCGGCTCGGGGCTCGCGACGTTCGGCATCCCCGGATCGCCGGGCGTCACGGAGGGCGCGGCGCGCGACACCGTCGTCGTTCCGTACAACGACGTCGAGGCGGTTCGCGCCCTGTTCGACGCGCGCGGCGCCGAGATCGCGGCCGTCATCGTCGAACCCGTCGCCGCGAACATGGGCGTCGTTCCGCCTGCGCCCGGATTCCTCGACACGCTGCGCGAGCTGACGGCGGCGTCCGGCGCGCTCCTCGTCTTCGACGAGGTGATCACCGGGTTCCGGCTCGCGCTCGGAGGCGCGCAGGCCGTGTTCGCGACCGCGCCCGACCTCACCGTCCTCGGCAAGATCATGGGCGGCGGCTTTCCGGCGGCGGCCTTCGGCGGCAGGCGCGAGGTGATGGAGCTTCTATCGCCGGTCGGCCCGGTCTACCAGGCGGGGACGTTGTCGGGAAACCCGGTCGCCGTCGCGGCCGGGATGACCGCGCTCGACCTCGCGCGCGACCGGAACCCGTATCCGGCGCTGACGGCGACGGCGGAGCGTCTGGCGACGGGCCTCGGAGAGGGTTTGTCTCGCGCGGGCATCGAGCACACGATCAATCGCGTCGGCTCGATGTTCTCGGTCTTCTTCTCGCCCGGACCGGTCCGCTCGTTCGCCGATGCGACGGCGTCGGACCACGCGAGGTACGCCCGGCTGTTCCACCATCTGCTCGAACGCGGCATCTCGCTTCCACCGTCGGGCTACGAGCTGTGGACCCTGACGACCGCGCACGGCGACGAGGAGGTCGAGCGCACGCTCGACGCCGTGGCGTCGTTCGGCGGCTGACGTCCTCGCCGTCGTCGAGGGGATCCCGGCCGGATTCGGCATCGCGACGGACCGGTTCGGCGGTTCCTGCCCGGCTGACGCGGATCAGGCGGATCGGGCCCGGACGCGGCCGCTCCGGATCGCCGCGACGAGGGCATCGTGGTCCCGCTCGTTCTGATCGGCGTAGCGGTCGGCGAAGTCCGCCACCGCCTCGTCGAAGACCGAGGACTTTCCGAGGTACGCCGCGATCGCGATCCGATCGCCGGCGCGCGCATGCGCCCGCGCGAGCGTCCAGCCCGCGTAGCGCGCGTAGATCGCGAGCCCCTTCGCGGTCAGCCCTTCGATCTGGATCGAGCCCTTCCAATCCCTGAACTGGCGCAGATAGAAGTCGCGGGTGGTCGGCCCGTCGACCATCCGGTCCCATCCGAGGAAGATGTCGCTCGCCGCCTGCATCAGCCGCTGGCCGCGGACGACCCGTTGTCCGGCGTTGGTCGACCGGTCGCGGCCGACGAAGCGCTCCAGCACCGACGGCCCCGCCTCCTTGGCCTGGAGCAGCAGCGCATCCGAGTCGTCGCGGCCGAGCAGCAGCACGATCCAGTCGCGCGTGCCGACGCTTCCGACGCCGACGACCTTCCTCGCGGCGTCGACAACTCGGAAGTGCTCGAGCAGATGCCGCCGATCGCTCGCGTCCTGCGGTAGGAGGAGACGAGGGCGATCAGATCCGAGAGCACCCGTTCGGCGCCGTCACGGTGAGCGAGATCGCGCAGCGGAACGATGAGCGGCGGATCGCTCACGATGCGCGGTCGTCCGCCGACCCGCTCGGTCAGCTTCGAGAACGCCTGGGCGCTGTCGCGCGTTCGGCTCTTGGCGACGGCGTCGTCGAGCAGCTTCGCACGGGAGGCGCCGACCTCGGCCCTGATCTGCGGGACCACCTCGTCGACGTCGACCCGCGAGTACCAGACGGCGAGGTTGGGCATCGAAGCGAACTCGCGCATCGCGGTCCGGTAGCTGCGCACGCCCTCGAGGACGGCGGCGCGTCGGAGCTTCGACGAGAACCCGCGATCCCGGCCGGCGACCTCGACGCTCGCCGTCAGCCGCTTGACGTCCCACTCCCACGGCCCGACGGCGGTCTCGTCGAAGTCGTCGATGTCGAAGGCGAGCCGCCGCTCGGGCGTCGCGTAGGTGCCGAAGTTCGACAGGTGCGCATCACCACAGATCTGCGATCGAAGCCCGGACACGGGTGTCGTCGACAGATCGGACGTCATCACGAGCGCCGCACCCCGGTAGAACGCGAACGGCGAGGCCGACATGCGGCCGTACCGGATCGGCACGAGGTCCGGAAGCCGTGTACGCGCCTGCTCCTCGAGCAGATCGACCCGGTCCGGGCGGGCGGACGACGGCTCGAAGTCGGCGTGGCGCTCGCGCGATACGCGCTCGCGCGCCTCCTTGCCGCGCGCCGCCCGTTCCTCCGGCGAGGACCTCGCCGTCGTACGCGACGGCGACTGCTCCCGCAGGGCCGGCTCTTGGGGACCCGCGCCGCCGGCCATGCGATCCCGCCGCTCAGACGAGGCGGTCGGCCTTGGCGGCGAACACGAAGTCTGATTCGTGCAAGCCGTCGATCTTGTGGGTGAAGATCGTGAGCCGAGCGCGGCCCCATCCGAGCTCAATGTCGGGATGGTGGTTGACGGCCTCGGCGAGCTCGCCGACGCGGTTCACGTACTCGAGCGCCCGCCGGAAGTTCGGGAAGCGGTACGTCTTCTCCAGGTGGTGTCCGTCGACGACGGTCCACTCGCCACCGAGATCGTCGAGGAACCGATCGATCTCCGCGCGATCGAGCGGCGGCACGCCGCCGCGGCACGGCAGGCACTCCATCGCCGAGAGGTCGCGCTCGGCCGTCACGCCGCCGCCAACCGCTCGCGAACCATCGCCTCGGCCGCCCCCGACGTCGAGATGCCGTCGGCGTCGGCGCGCCGGAACACCTCGCGCAGCGTGTCGGGGATCCCGCGGATGCGCTCGTCGCGACGCGCCACGTCCTCGCCGAGGAGCTCGAGCGACGCGAGATGGATGATGCCGCCGGCATTGACGACGTAGTCCGGCGCGTAGAGGACGCCGCGCTCGGCGAACCGCTCGGCGTCCTCCGGTGAGGCCAGCTGGTTGTTGGCCGCGCCCGCGACGATCCGGCACCGCAGGTCCGCGATCGACGCGGACGACAGCACACCACCCGTCGCGCACGGCGAGAGGACGTCGCACTCGAGCGTCATGATCGCGTCGGCGGGCACCGCGGTCGCGCCGATCTCGGATGCGACACGGTCGGCGCGCGACGCGTCGACGTCGGCGACCGTCACCTTCGCGCCCGCGTCGGCGAGCTTCCTGGCCAGCAGCAGACCGACGGCACCCACCCCCTGCACCGCCACCGTGCGACCGTCGAGCTCGTCCGAGTCGAAGACGTGGCCGACGCTCGCTCGGATGCCGAAGAACACCCCGTCCGCGGTCGCCGGAGCCGACGTGCCCGACCCGCCGGCGGCCTCGCTCCTCCCGAGCACCGACGCGGCTCTCCGGGCTATCACGTCCATGTCCTGCGGCGCCGTGTTCATGTCGCACGCCGTCCAGTAGGTGCCGTGCAGCGATTCGACCAGGTCGCCGTAGCGCAGCAGCAGCCCCTCGCGACGCTCGCCGGTCGGGATCTCCGCAACGGCCAGAACGGCCTTGCCGCCTCCGAGCGGCAGGCCCGCGACGGCGTTCTTCCGCGTCATCGCGCTCGACAGCCGAAGGCCGTCGCTCAGGGCGTCGGCCGCGTGCGGATACACCTTCATGCGAGTCCCGCCGGCACCCGGCCCGAGCGCCGTCGAGTGCACGCACACGAACATCCACGCGTCCAGATCGGCGTCGAAGTGGACGGCGACCTCCTCGCCGTCCCACGCGCGGAGGAGGTCCTCGAACACGCTAGGACTGCGACGTCTGGATGTGGATCGGCTCCGAGCCGCCGGAGGAGCGCTTCGCCTTCTTCTCCGCTCGCTTCTGCTTCAGGTTCTTCTGGGCGGCGCGCTTGACGTTCTTCTCGCCGCCCTTGTCCTTGCCGTGCGCCAACGAGGTTCACCTCCGTTCGCGATCGAAGGCATCATCGCGCCAACGCGCAACACCGGCAAGCGAGCGCGATCAGGTCAGGTCGCGAACCGCGTCGCGGACGTCCTTTCGGATGCCCGTGACGAACGGCACCTCCGCCTTGGTGAAGCGCCGCGCCTCGGCCTCGCGGAGCCGGCGGATGCAATCGACGATTCGGTCGAGCTCGTCGGCCTCGAAGGCGAGGATCCACTCCCAGTCGTTGATGCCGAACGCGCTCGTCGTGTTGGCGAGCACGTCCGGAAACTCGCGGCCGATCGTTCCGTGCTCGCGCAGCAGCTCCGACCGCTCCTCGCGGGGCAACAGGTACCACCCGGGCGTGCGCACGAACGGGTACACCGACAGGTACTTCTTCGGCGGCTCGCCCTTCACGAACGCGGGTGCGTGGTCGGACGTGAACTCGGCCGGCTTGGTCACGCCGATGAACGACCACGTCAGCTCGAGCGCACGGCCGAGCGAGGTGCGGCGGAACCGGACGATCGCGTCCTGCGCCGCGTCGATCGTCTGCGAGACGAGCCACAGCATCAGGTCCGCGTCCGAGCGGAATCCGACCGTCGAGTAGGACCCGCGGACCGACACGACGTCCGAGAGCTCCTTGAAGAGGTTCTCGACCTCCTGGGCCGCGTCGTCCGGATCGAGATCGACGTCCGGGTCGACGGCGAATACCGGATACACCGCGTACAGCGACTCGCTCATCGGACCCGCTCCCCTCGATCGCTCGTGGCGTTCTTCCTCGCGAGCATCGCGCCCACACGGTCGGCGGCCTCCTGCCCGGAGCGGACGGCGTCCGCGATGCCGACCCCACGATAGGCCTGTCCGGCGACGACGACGCCCTCGGGCAGGAGCCGCTCGACTCGCTCGACCCGCTCGAGGTGACCGACCTCGTACTGCGGCATGGACTTCGGCCACCGAACGACGGCCGAGGCGTCGGGGCGGTCGGGCAGCGGCAGCAGCGCGGCCAACTGCCGGCTCACGCCCTCGACGATGTCCGCGTCGGGCTCGTCGACGAGGTCCTCGACGCCGTCGGCGCCGACGAAGCATCGCACCACCGCGCGCGAACCGAACGCCGGATCGGGCCACTTCTTCGAGATCAGCGTGGACGCCGTCATCGCCAGACGGCCGCGCGGCACGACGAACCCCGACGTGTCGGGCAGGCGATCGTTGGTGCCCTCGCCGTACACGAGGACGACCGCCGCCGTGCTCACGTACGGGATCCGGGCCAGTTCCGCGCCCGCGTCGCGCGCGACGTCCTCGAAGAGCGCGGCTGCGGTGGTCGCCGGCGTCGCCACGATCACGGCGTCGGCGTCGAGATCGCCGTCCGGCGTCGAGACGACGTAGCCGATCGCGATGCGGTGCAGTCGGGTCGCGGGTGTCGACGTTCGGATGCGGTTCGCGCCGATCCGCTCGGCGAGCGAGGCCGGCAGCCGCTCGAGCCCGCCGCGCAGGCGGACGAACATCGGCCCCGCCGACGCCTTCCTCGACGCCGTCGCGACGGCGTGGGCGCCGTGGATCAGGCTGCCGTGGTCGCGCTCCCACGCGGCGAGCTCCGGAAACGTCGCGCGGACGCTCAGCCGGTCGACGTCGCCGGCGAACAGCCCGCCGAGCAACGGCGCGACGAGCCGCTCCGTCACCTCGTTCCCGAGGCGACGCCGGAGCAGCGAACCGAGCGACTCGTCGGCGTCGCCGGTCCTCGCGCGGGCGACGAGATCCCCCATGGCGCGCGCCTTGCCGCGCAGCGACAGCCCGGGCCATCGCCACAGCTCGAGGGGATCGCCGGGGATGCCGAAGGGCCCGGCCGGAAACGGCACGAGACCTCGCTCCGACCAGATCAACGCGCCGGCCGGCGCGGCCGGCACCAGCTCGTCGCCCAGCCCGAGATCGCGAGCCAGCTCGACGGCCCACGGCTTCCGTGCGAGCAGCGAGTCCGGCCCGGCCTCGATCCGGAGCCCGCCCACCTCGACCGAGCCGATCTTGCCTCCCACGCGCTGACTGGCCTCGAGCACCGTGACGTCGGACGCGCCGCCCGATCGCAGCAGCCGGTCGGCGGCCGCCAGGCCGGCGATCCCCCCTCCGATCACGACGACGCGCGCCGTCACCTCGGCGACTCGCTCTCGAGGGTCCGCCGGACGACGTCGGCCAGCAGCGAGACGAACGCCGGGTCCGCGTTCGGCATCTCGGTCCTCGCGAAGGCGAGCCCCGCGTCGTCCGCGAGCTCCCGCGCCTCGACGTCGAGGTCGTACAGGATCTCGAGATGGTCCGCGACGAACCCGGCCGAGCACGCGACGACGCCCTTCCGGCCGGCGGCGCCGAGCTCCTCGATCACCGTCTCGATCGGCGGCCCCCACCAGGGATCGGCGGTTCGCCCGGCGCTCTGCCACGCCGTCGTCCAGTCCTCGATGCCGGCCTCGGCCGCGACGAGGCGAGCGGTCTCGGTCAGACCGGCGTCGTAGCGGCACGCGGACGCGCACACGTCGGCGCGGCAGAACTTGCAGCGGCTCGAACCGTCGTCAAGCGCTCTGACCGGAAGGCTGTGCGCCGAGAAGATCACCGTCGTCGCGTCGCGGACGCCGTCCGGGATCGCGCCGAGCGCGCGGCGAACGCGCTCAGCGAGGAACCGCACGAACGCCGGGTCGTCGTGGAAGCTTCGAACGAACGCGAATCGGGGCGGTCCGTCGCCGGCGGCGGCGAGCACGCGCTCGACGTACGTCTCGACCGACATGCCCGACCAGTGCGGCGCCATCACGATGGCGACCGCGCGCTCGATCCCGTCGGCACGCATCGACTCGACCGCGTCCGGGATGAATGGCGGCGAGTGCTTCATGCCGAGATACGCGCGGTAGCCGCCGGGCTCGGCTCCGTTCAGCTCGCGCACGATCCCGTCGGCCTGCTCGCGGGTGATCTCGAGCAGCGGGAATCGGTTGCCGATGGCGGCGTAGCGTTCCTCGAGCTCGCGGAGATGCTCGGGTGTCGGCGGCCGCCCGCCGCGGATGTCGGTGTAGTACCGCTCGATGTCGGACGGGCCGTCCGCGGTGCCGTACGCCATCACCAGAACGCCCGTCGGAGTCACGCGTCGCCCCGCTCGGTCTCCGTGTGCACGAGCTCGACGAGCCGCTGGAGACGCTCGACACGCGTGTCCGGCAGGACGCCGTGTCCGAGGTTGAAGACGTGGCCCGGGCGACCGTTCGCGCGCGCGAGCACGCGGCGGGCGTCCTCGAGCATCGCCTGCTCGGGTCCGAGCGCGGCAGCCGGATCGAGGTTCCCCTGGATGCCCCGGTCGGTTCCGATCCGCGCCCACGCCGCGTCGAGCGGAACGCGCCAATCGATGCCGACGACATCGCCGCCGGCGTCGCGCATCGCCTCGAGCAGATGGGACGTTCCGACGCCGAAATGGATCGTCGGCACGCCGAGCGACCCGACACGATCGAAGACCGACCGCACCGAGGGCTGCACGAACCGCCCGTAGTCGTCGAGCGACAGCGATCCGACCCAGCTGTCGAACACCTGAACGGCCTGCGCGCCCGCCTCGATCTGCGCGACGAGGTACGACGTGGTGACGTCCGCGAGACGCCGCATCAAATCGGCCCACGCCCGCGGCTCCGAGCGCATGAACGCGCGCGTCCGGTCGTGCGTTCGAGACGGCCCGCCCTCGACGAGGTACGCGGCGAGCGTGAACGGCGCGCCCGCGAACCCGATCAGCGGGACGCGCAGCTCCTTGCGGAGCAGACGGACCGCCTCGAGCACGTGCGCAACGTCCGTCTCCGGTTCGAGGGCGCGGATCCGCTCGACGTCCGCGAGGGTTCGGATCGGATCGTCGACGACGGGGCCACGCCCGGATTCGATCCGAACGCCGACCCCGACCGCCTCGAGCGGCACCATGATGTCGGAGAACAAGATCGCGGCGTCGGCCTCGAACCGACGCAGCGGCTGGAGCGTGACCTCGACCGCGAGCTCCGGATGCCGAACGGCCTCGAGGATGTCGGTCGTGCCCCTGAGCTCGCGATACTCGGGCAGGTACCGACCGGCCTGGCGCATGAACCAGACGGGCGTGCGGTCGACCGGCTCGCGCCGGCACGCGCGCAGGAACCGGTCGTCGGAAGCAGCCGGAGACACGAGTTCAGCATACGGACGCGGTCGTCCAAGCCTGGCGCTTCGGGCCTAAGCGCGCGAGCGTCCGAACAGCCGTCCCCACCAGGACGGCTTCTTCGGGCGCTTTCGTAGCTTGTGCCCCGTCAGGTCCTCAGCGACGTTGCGCTCGCCGAGGCCGAAGGCTGGGTTCGGTCCGCCGGCCGAGTTGTGCATGTTGCGGAACTGATCCGCCATGGAGGCCCCCAGGTCTCGATGAGAGATGGTCCGCTCCGCGAGCGGGCGCGTCAAGGCGGCGGACCGTAGCATCGCCGCGATGGACCAGGAACGGACGTTGGCGGACGTCGTCGCGTGGGCCAGCGGCGAGAACGACATCCGCCTGGTCGTGGTGACCGGCTCGGTCGCGCGCGGTCCGACGGAGGTCCATCCCCTCTCGGATTTGGACGTAGAGCTGTACACCCGGCGGCCGGAGCGGCTGCTCGAGGCGACGGAGTGGTACCAGCGCTTCGGCGACGTCCTCGCGGTTGAGGCGCTCGAGAACCCGGGGTGGAATCCCACGCGTCTCGTGTATTACGTCGACGCGAAGATCGACTTCATGATCGGGTCGCTCGACGTAGTGCGCGACGGCGTGGCGTACGACCGACCGTACCGGGTCGCGCTCGACAAGGACCGGCTCGCCGATCGCCTCCGGCTGGACGCGCGGCCCGCAGCTCCGCCGACGGCCGAGGAGTTCCGGCGGTGCATCGACTGGTTCGTCGCCGCGGCGCTCATGACGACCAAGGACGTCGTTCGAGACGAGCCGTGGAAGGCGAAGATCCGTGACGAGGAGGTCAAGGCGACGCTTCTGACGATGATCGAGTGGGACCACCGCGCGCGGTACGGCTGGACCTACGACACGTGGCACCTCGGTCTGCACCTGCGCGAATGGATGGACGCGGATGTCCAGCAAGCGCTCGACCGATGCTGGGCACGGTTCGCGCTCGACGACACGAGCGCCGCGTTGCTCGCATCGTTCGAGCTGTTCGCCCGGCTCTGCGCTCGAACGGCAGAGGCGCTCGGATACCGACCGTTCGACGAGGTTCGCGTCCGCGCGGAGATCGAACGGATCCTCGCGACGACTCGGCTTTAGCCCGCACCAGACCACTCGGCTCGAGACGACCGGGTCGTTGGGCCCAACCGGACGGCGCGGCGGCGGGCCTACGGTGCTCATACGATC
>JBKPTC010000069.1:0-9349 GCA_046735355.1 bacterium | reverse complement strand
CGTCAGCGTCGCGTCGGCGGCGGTCGGTTGCACGGGTGCTTGGGCGGCGGCGTCGTCGCGCGCCGTTGCGTCCACGGCGCCGTCGGCGTCATCCGTCGGCCGCGGGTCGTCCGAGGGCTCGCCGCGGGGCGTCCGTCGCAGGCTACCGGTCACGCCGTCCGGCGTCGCGGCCCATGCGTCCGCGAGCGCCGGTGAGCTGGGGCGCGGCGGCGTGCCGGCGGAAGTTCGGGGATCGTCGGCCGGCTCGGGCGAGCCGGGCTGACGCTCGGCCACTCCTAGCCCTTGTCCCCTGCGGTCTCGGGAACCTGCTCGGCCGCCTCGCCGTCGTCGATCGCCACGTCGCCGTCGGTCGACACGTCGGCGTCGGTCGCCAGGTCGGCGTCGGTCGCCACGGCGTCGGCGTCGACCTCGGGCGCGTGGTCCTCGGTCTCCGGTGGCGGCTCGTCGGCCACGGGGGTCTCCGCCGCCCGGGTGCGAGCGGCGACCTCGCCGTCGACGCGGCGCTCCTTGATCCGCGCCTTCTTTCCGCGCAGATCGCGGAGGTAGTACAGCTTGGCCCGCCGGACGAGCCCGTACGAGACGACCTCGAGCTTGGCGATGGACGGCGAGTGGACGGGGAACGTTCGCTCGACGCCGACGCCGAAGGAGATCTTCCGAACCGTGAACGTCTCCTGCAACCCGCCGCCCTGCCGACGGATCACGACGCCCTGGAAGACCTGGACGCGCTCGCGGCCCGCCTCGACGACGCGAACGTGCACCCGAACGGTGTCACCCGGCCTGAAGGCTGGGACGTCCGTGCGCAGATAGGCCTTGTCGACGAGATCGGTGGCTTTCATGGCGGGATGGCGATGATAGCAGGCGCCCCGTCGGCTACTCCGAGCCGGAGCCGCGTTCGAGCAGGTCGGGACGGTTGCGGCGGGTCTTCTCGAGCGCCGCATCGGCGCGCCAGCGCTCGACCTCGGCGTGGTTGCCCGACAAGAGGACGTCGGGAACCGCCATCCCGCGGAACCGCGCGGGCCGGGTGTACTGCGGGTGGTCGAGCAGACCCCTCTCGCCGAACGAGTCGCGCTCGTGCGACTCCTCGCGTCCGATCACGCCGGGAACCAGGCGCGTGACCGCCTCGATCACGACGAGCGCGGGAAGCTCGCCGCCCGAGAGCACGTAGTCGCCGATCGAGATCTCCTCGGCGGGAAGGCCGGCGACCACGCGCTCGTCGACGCCCTCGTACCGGCCGGCGACCAGCACCAGCCAGGGCTCTTGCGCGAGCTCGCGGACGAGCGCCTGATCGAGCCGGCGCCCCGCCGGCGAGAGCAACAGCACGCGTTTGGCGCCGTCGCCGAGCGCCTCGACCGAAGCGAACACCGGCTCGGGCTTCAGCACCATTCCGGGGCCGCCGCCGTAGGCCTCGTCGTCCACCTGTCGATGCCGGTCGGTCGTGAAGCTGCGGAGGTCGTGCACGCGGACGTCGACGAGGCCGCTTCGGATCGCCCTGCCGAGGAGGCTGGCGCCGAGCGGTCCCTCGAGGATTTCGGGGAAGATCGTCACGACGTCGATCCGCATGGCGGGTGCGCTAGGCGGGAGGCTCGGGCGCCGTCAGCCCGGACACCTCACGGACGACGATGCGTTTGGCCTCGGTGTCGACCTCGGCGACGACGTCGGCGAGCGCGGGAACGAGGGTCTCGACGCCGTGGTCGTCGACCGCGCTCCAGACGTCGTTCGCCGGCGTGTGGATCACGTCGCGCAGCTCCCCCAGCGTCGCGCCGGACTCCGTGACGACGGTGCTGCCGATCAGCTGATGATCCCAGTACGAGCCCTCGGGCAGGGACGGCGACGCCGACTCCGGCACGACGAGGTCGTGGCGGACGAGCCGTTCGGCCGCCTCGCGGTCTCGCACGTCCTCGAACGTCACCAGCATCCGACTGCGGTGCGGCCGGGCATCGGCGACGGTGAGCGCACGACCGTCCTCGAGATAGACGACCGACCCGGGCTCGAACCGCTCGTGGACCTCGGTGAGGACGAGCACGGCGACCTCGCCTCGGACGCCGTGCGCGCGCGTCACGCGGCCGACGAGGACCGTCGGCTCGTCAGACCGCCGTTCCACCGCCGCTCCCCCCGCCTCCGAACGGCCCGTCGGCATGTCAGTCGACGATGTCGACGTGGACGTACACGCCGTCGCGGATCGCGGCGGTCTTCACCACCTGCCGGATCGCGCGGGCGATGCGGCCGCCGCGCCCGATGACCTTGCCCATGTCGTCGGGATCGACGTGGAGCTGCAGCAGGACGCCGCGGTCGTCCTGGGACTCGGTGACGCGGACGCCGTCCGGGTTGTCCACGAGCTCCCTCGCGAGGTATTCGAGGAGCTCCTTCATCAGGAGTCGGCCTTGGTGTCCTTCTTCGCCGCCGCGTTGGGCTTCGGCCGCTCGGCCTCGAACTTCTCCCAGATCCCCACCTTGGTCAGCAGGACCTGGACGGACTGAGAGGGCTGGGCGCCCTTCCGAAGCCACTCGAGCGCCTTGGCCTCATCGATCTCGATGAGCGACGGATCCTCGAGCGGGTGGTACTTGCCGATGTTCTCGATGAAGCGGCCGTCGCGGGGGCTGCGTTGGTCGGCGACCACCACGCGGTAGAACGGCCGCTTCTTGGCGCCCATGCGCCGCAATCGGATCCTCGTCGACATGCTGTCTCCTCCCGGCGGTTCCGCCCTACATCCCGGGCAGATTCGGCAGGCCGGGGATCTTCGGCATGCGCTTGCCGCCCATCATCGTCTTCATCATCTTGCGGGCCGCGTCGAACTCCTTCAGGAGCGCGTTCACGTCGGCCGTGGTGGTGCCCGAGCCGCGGGCGATCCGCAGGCGCCGGGACCCGCCGATGATAGCGGGATTGAGCCGCTCCTCCCTGGTCATCGACGAGATGATGGCCTCCGCGCGCCCCATCTGGCGCTCGTCGACCTGACCGGCGAGCTCCTTCAGGGCGTTCTTGCCGCCAGGGACGCCGGGCAGCATGGCGAGCAGATCCTGGATCGGCCCAAGCTGACGGACCTGCCGCATCTGCTCGAGGAAGTCCTCGAGCGTGAACTTGGCCTCGGCCATCTTCTTCGCCGCCTCGGCGGCCTTATCCGCGTCGAGGTTCTCCTGCGCCTTGTCGATCAGCGACAGGACGTCGCCCATCCCGAGGATCCGGGACGCCATCCGATCCGGATAGAACGGCTCGAGGTCCGTCGGCCTCTCGCCGGTGCCGACGAAGAACACCGGGCGTCCCGTGACTGCCGTGATCGACAGCGCCGCGCCGCCGCGCGCGTCGCCGTCGATCTTCGTGAGGATGAAGCCCGTCGTGTCGACCTCGCGCATGAACGCGCGCGCCTGCACGACCGCGTCCTGTCCGGTCATCGAGTCGGCAGCCATGAGGACGTGATGGGGCTTGATGGTGTCCTTCACGCGCCGCGCCTCGCGCATCATGTCCTCGTCGACGTGCAACCGGCCGGCCGTGTCGACGATCACCACGTCGGCGCCGGAGCGGTCCGCCTCCTTGAGCGCGTTCTTCGCGACCTTGACCGCGTCCCGGCCGTCGGACACGACCGGCACGCCGACCTCGGAGCCGAGCGTGAAGAGCTGGTCGATCGCCGCCGGCCGGTAGAGGTCCGCTGCGACGAGCAGCGGATGCTTGCCCTTCTCCTTGAGCAGCCGCGCGAGCTTCGCCGACGCCGTCGTCTTACCCGACCCCTGCACGCCGGCGAGCATGATGACGGCCGGGCGCGCCGACGGGAGCGCGAACGCCGTCTGCGTCCCGCCCATCGTCGCCTGGAGCTCCTCGCGCACGACCTTGATGACCTGCTGCGCCGGCGTCAGGCTCTTCATCACCTCTTCGGACAGCGCCCGCGCCCGCACGCGGTCGAGCAGATCGTCGGCGACCTCGACCGCGACGTCGGCCTCGAGGAGCGCGGTGCGGATGTCGGCGAGCGCCGAGTCGACCTGCTTGGGATGCAGCTTGCCCTTGGATCGCAGCTTCTTGAAGACGCCGTTCAGGCTGTCGGTCAACGTGTCGAACATAGGCGTAGTGGGCGCGCGCCCTCCGACGGGCGTGCCTGGGATCGGGAGTCGGAATTGTACGAGACCCGGAGCGCGGCCCCGGGCGGCTCGACCGCTGTGGATCGTCGCGACGACGGTCCATCGGCCTTCGAGGAGCTGCTGCCGGCCAAGCGGCTCGAGGTCGGGCTGATCGGGCTGCGCTGGCTCGCCGTCGCGTTCGGCGTGATGCAGAGCCTGACGGCGGCGCGCGCGCACACCGGCTCGACGCCCGACTACACGGTGCCGCTCGGATTCGGACTCGTCGCCGTCCTCGCTGTGGCCAACGTCGCGATCTCGATCCTGACCGAGCGCGCGCCGACCGCGAAGGCGGTCCGGCGGATCGGCGCCGCGGCGTTCGCCATCGACATCGCGGTGATCACCGGACTCGTCTGGATCTACACGACGCCGACGAACTCGCTGTGGGTGATCGCCTACGTGCTGCCCCTCGAGGGCGCGCTGCGGTTCGGGCTCGCGGGCGCGCTCGTCGCGCTCGCCGTCGCGGTCGCCTCCGAGCCGGCGCGCGAGTACCTGCTCACCGCGGGACGCGGCCTGGCGCTGCAGCCGTGGGCGATCGTGTTCCGCGTCGGTGTCGAGACCGTGGTCGCGCTCGTCGCGGGGTTGATGGCGCGATCGCTCCGACGAGAGGCGGAACGGGCGCGAGATCGCGCGTGGCTCGCCGAGGAGGCGGCGACGAGGCTGCAGGAGCTCGATCAGATGAAGTCGGACTTCGTCGCGATCACGAGCCACGAGCTGCGCACGCCGCTCGCGGCGATCCGCGGCTTCGTCAACACGTTGCTGCGACGGATCGACCGGCTCTCGCAGGACGAGGTCCGCGAGTTCCTCTCGATCGTGGAACGCCAGACCGACCGGCTGACGCATCTCGTGGAGGATCTTCTCGTCGTCAGCAGGATCGAGGCGGGCAAGCTCGGGTTCGATCCGAAACCGGTCGACCCGGCGCTGTTCCTCGACAGCGTCGTCCGCGGTCTCGGAGACGGCGCCGAGCGCGTCCGGATCGACGTTCCGCATCGGATCCAGACGTTCGTCGCCGACCCGAACCGGCTCGGACAGGTCCTCACCAACCTGTTGCACAACGCGCTCAAGTTCTCGCCGCGACAGCGTCAGGTGCGGCTCGTCGCGACGGTCGAGGGCCCGGACGACGAGATCCTGCGGTTCGACGTCGTGGACGAGGGCGTGGGGATCGCACGCGAGGACTTCGAGGCGATCTTCGAGCGGTTCCACCAGACCGAGGCGGCGAGCACCCGCGAGGCCGAGGGCACCGGGCTCGGTCTCTACATCACCAAGAAGCTCGTGGACGCGATGGAGGGATCGATCACCGTCGCATCGGAGCTCGGCCGCGGCTCGGCGTTCACGGTTCGTCTGCCGCTTCGTCGGTCCCCAGGACGCGCTCGACCGTCCGAAGCAGCGCGAGTGGGCTGAACGGCTTCGTGAAGTACTCGTCCGCGCCGAGTGACAGCGCGAACTCGCGACCCTCCTCCCCGACCGCCGTGATCACGATGACGCGGATCGCCGCCGTGACGGGGTCTGCCTTCAGCTGCTGCAGGATGTCGGCGCCGCTCGCGCCGGGCAGGTTCATGTCGAGGAACATGACGTCGGGCGGGTCCGAGCGCGCCATCTCGAGTGCCGACTGACCGTCGGCCGCGGCATTGATCTCGAACCCCTCGTGCTCGAGGACGAGCCGCATCGCCTCGCGCATCGTCGGATGGTCCTCGACGATCAGGATCGATGCGCGCGCCATCGTCAGCTCTCGAGGATCCGGTCGGCGAAGGTGCCCGCATCGAACGGCTCGATGTCGTCGAGGCGCTCGCCGACACCGACCACCTTGACGGGCACGCCGAGTCGCTCGCGAACGGCGAGGAGGACGCCGCCCTTGGCGGTGCCGTCGAACTTGGTCAGCGCCACGCCGGTGACGTCGACGGCGTCTGTGAACGCCGTTGCCTGCGCGAGCCCGTTCTGGCCGGTCGTCGCGTCCAGCACCAGAAGAACCTCGTCCGGCGCGCGCCCGTTCGCCTTCTCCAGGACGCGACGCACCTTGCGGAGTTCGTCCATGAGCGGCGTGGCCGTGTGGAGCCGGCCTGCGGTGTCGACGATCAGCACGTCGGTGCCGCGCGCCTTCGCCGACTGCACGGCGTCGAACGCCACCGCACCCGGGTCGGCTCCGCGCGCTTGGGACACGAGCGGAACGCCGGCGCGCTGCGCCCAGACGTCGAGCTGTTCGGCCGCGGCCGCGCGGTACGTGTCGCTGTTGGCGAGCCCGACGCGGCGTCCGTTGCGCGACAGCCACGCGGCGAGCTTGCCGATCGTCGTCGTCTTTCCGGCACCGTTCACACCGACGACCATCACCACCGACAGATCGCCGTCGTGCAGGTTGAGCGTGGCGTCGCCTTGGAGGAGCGAGACGAGCTCGTCGCGGAGCAACGCAGCGGCGTCCTCACCCGGCCGATACGTTCCACGGACGTCGTCCACGATGCGTCGCGCCGTTTCCGGTCCCACGTCGGCCCGAAGCAGCAGCTCCTCGAGGCGTCGCCAGTCGGCGTCCTCGGGCGTCCGCCCCGCGAACAACGTCCGGACCCGCGCGCCGAGGCCGTCCGCGCGGCCCGGCGCCGTCGGAGCAGGACGGCCGGGCGTCGGGACGCCTCGGTCGGCCGCCTCGCTGCGTTGGCGGACGACGACGAACCCGACGACGGACACGAGCAGGACGGCGATCACGACGATCGCGAGGACGGTCACGGATCCCAGGCTAGTGGACGGGGTCCGGCTCGGGCACGACGACCGGTGCGTCGCGTTCGGCGGCCGGCCGCGATGACGTCGACGCGCCGTCGAACGCTTGCCCGACGACCTTCGTTGTGCCGTCGCGGCTCATCGAGACTCCGTACATCATCTGCGCGACCTCCATCGTGCGCTTCTGATGCGTGACGATGAGCACCTGCGAGTCGGCCGCGAACCCCTGCACGAGCCGCAGGAATCGATGGAGGTTGACGTCGTCGAGCGCCGGCTCGACCTCGTCCATCAGATAGAACGGCGACGGCCGGGCCTTGAAGATCGAGAACAGGAACGCCATCGCGGTCAGCGCACGTTCGCCGCCCGACAGCAGCGAGATCCGCTTGACGCGCTTGCGGCCCGGACGCGCCTCGATCTCGATGCCGGTGTTGAGCAGGTCCGCCGGATCCGTCGCGACGATCCGACCCTCGCCACCCGGGAACAGGTCCTTGAACAGGCGCTCGAACTCCGCCGCGACGTCCCGGTACGCGGACGCGAAGGTCGTGGCGATCTCGGCGTCGATCCGCTGGATGACCTCGAGGAGGTCCCGACGCGCCTTCTTGACGTCGTCGAGCTCGCGCGCGAGGAAGTCGTGCCGCTCCTGGAGCGCCTCGAACTCGCCGCCGGCAAGGAGGTTCACGCGGCCGAGGAGGGCCAGGCGTCGCTGCACCAGCTCGGCGCGCTTCTCGAGCGCCTGAGCGGTGTCGTCCTCGGCGAGCGAGGCGAGCGCCTCGTCCGGCTCGAGGCGGTGGCCCTCGCGGAGCAGCCGCTGCGCGTCGCGGATCCGTCGTTCGAGCTCGCCGCGCGCGCGATCCTCGTCCTCGTAGGTCTCTCGCAGCCGGTCGAGCTCCGTCGAGGCCTCGCGCCACGCCCGGTTGACGGCGGCCTCGGCCTCGGTGAACGCGCGCTGCGCGTCCGCGGCGGCGGTGCGGCGCTCCGACGCCTCGGCGTACCGGGCGTCGGCGAGCTCGACCTCACGCTCGGCCTCGGCGCGCCGCCCCTCGGCGGCCTCGAGCCCCCGGCGGATCTGGTCGGGGTCCCGCGCGGCGATCGCGTCGCGCTCGGTGCGCACGGACGCGAGCCGCGATTCGAGGTTCGTTCGATCGCGGCGCAGCGTCTCGACCGCGACCCGGTGCTGGATCGGCGGCTCCGCGATCCGGGGAAGCTCGGGCACCTCGAACGAGACGGGCTCGGCGGCGGCGAGCGCGTCGTGCCACGACGCCGCCGCGTCCTCGAGACCCGTCAGCCGCTGTTCGACGATCTCTTGTTCCTTGGCGGCCGACGCGAGCTCGGATCCGACCACGGCGAGCCGCTCGGCGGCGCGCGTGATGGCGGCGTCGGCCTCGTCGATCCGCGTCGACAGGTCGCGGAGCTCCGTCGAGATCTCGTCGAGCCGCTCGCGCTTGGGCCGAAGCGCCGCCTTGGTCTGTGCGAGGTCGTGGGCGACGACGACGAGCTCGCGCGAGATCTCGCCGGCGCGAACGTCCTCGGCGGCCGCCGTTCGGATCAACGCCTGGCCGATCATCACGCCGTCGCGCGTCACGAAGGCGGCCTTCGGATGCCGCCGATGCTTGGCGACCGCCTCCTCGACCGAGTCGGCGACGTACACGTCCTTGAGCAGCGTGCAGATGAGCCCGCGCGCCGAGCCGTCCACGGTGACGAGCGACAGCAGCGTGCGCTCGCCCTCGAGCACGAACGCGGCCGGGCCTCCGCCGGCGATCGCCAGGACGGCGCCCTCGCCCTCCGGCGCGTCGGCGATCGCGTTGCCCTCGTCGACGTACACGACGGCGTCGGCGTACGCGCCGAGCGCCGCGACGAGCGCCCGCTCCCATCCGGATCCGACCTCGACGAGGCGTCCGAGCAGTCCGAGCGATCGTCCCGGATGTCGCTCGACGAACCGAGAGCCGGACGTCTCCTCGAGGTCCGCCTTGCGAGCCTCGAGCACGTCGCGCCTCGTCTCGTGCCGACGAAGGACGTCCTGCAGTCGGTCGACAGAATCGGCCAGGCCGTGACGCTCGCGCTCGAGCGCCGCGCGGCGCTCGGACCAGGGGGCGACCTCGGCGTCGAGTCGCTCGGTCTCCTCCGTCAGCGCGTCGCGCTCCGTCTCGGCGCGACCGCGTCGCTCGGTCGCCGCGGCGAGCTGCTCGCGAAGGCGTGCGCGCTCGCGATCCGTGCCGTCGAGCGACCGGCGGAGCGTCTCGATCTCGGCGCGATGCGCGGCCGCCTGCTCGTGCACACGGTGGCGCTCCTCCTCCGCGACCCGCCGCGCCTCCTGCGCCTGCCGGAAGGCGGCCTCGGCTGCGTCGAGGTCCGCCTCGCGCTCACGGAGCTCGTCGACGACGGCCGCGATCCGCGCCTCGATCCGGTGCAGGTCGTCGCCCAGCGCCGTCAGACGCGCGTCGCGCGTCGACTGCGCCGCGATGTCCGCTCGGGCGCGCGATTCGGCGTCGACGGCGTCCCGCAGCGCGTGCTCCGCCGCGGTTCGTTCGGCGTCCGCCGTGGCGTAC
>JBKPTC010000068.1:0-7968 GCA_046735355.1 bacterium | reverse complement strand
CTCCTCGGCGGCGCGCAGGTACGGCTCGGCATCTCGGACCGACAGCTTGGCGCGGAGGGCCCCCCGCGTGCGGGTCACGACCTCGAGCGCTCGGACGCACGCGCGCGCGACGACCTCCGGTTCGAGCGAGTCGTCCGCGATCGCGGCGTCGGCGGCGCGGCGCAGCGCGTCCCACGCCTCCTCCCCGTCGCCCTCGAGCAGCGCGGCCTCGCCGAGCGCCTCGAGCGCAGGTCGCGCCTCGACACCGACCGCGATCGCGAGCGCGGACTGCGCGTGCGCCCGCGCCGGGTCGAGCGCGAGCTTCGCGCGCGCCTCGACCGATGCGAGCAGCGCGTACCGCAGCGCGTGTTCGCGAAGCGGCTCCGCCTCGTTCCGGCGCGCGCGGTCCTCCGACGTGAACCGGTAGGCGACGGCGTAGTGATGCGCGAGCAGCTCGGCGAACTCCCGCTCGCGACCGGCGGACAGCCGCTCGAGCCACGAGGCGACCGCCGCGTGCGCGCGTCCCCGGTCGCGCCGGGGCAGCGTCTCGTACGCGACGTCGCGCGCGAGCACATGCCGGAACGCGAACGCCGGCTCGTCGGCGACGGAGGTCTCGGACATCGCCTCGACGAGACCGCGGTCCTCGAGCACATCGAGCGCGCGCTCGATCGTCTCGCGCGGAAGCGCCAGGACCTCGGCGAGCGGCGCCGCCCAGAACTCGCGACCGACGACGCCCGCAGCCTGCGCGACGCGCTTCTCCACCGCCGGAAGCAGGTCCAGGCGCGCCGCGAGCAACGCCTGGACGGAGTCCGGGAGCGGCGCGTCGCCCTCCGCGACGTCGTCGCGGTCCTCGGCGACCAGCCGAACAAGCTCCTCCAGGAAGAACGGGTTTCCACCCGCGCGTTCGAGCACCTCCGTGCGCGTGCGCCGCGGAAGCGGACCCGGATGCGACACCGCGAGCAGGTCGAGCAGCTCGGTGGCGTCCTCGGGCGGCAACGGCGCGAGGAGGAGACTCGACGCGTTGCGTCCGCCGCCGCCCCAACCCGGACGCTTGGCGGTGAGCTCCGGCCGCGCGGTTCCGACGAACACGACCGGTCGCGGCAGGCGCTCGGTGAGCTGTTCGAGCAGATCGAGCAGCGCCGAGTCCGCCCAATGCAGATCCTCGATCACGACGACGAGCGGTCCCGAGGAAGCGAGCGCGGCCAGGTACGAACGCCAGGCCGACGATGCGCGGCGGTGCGCCTCGCGCGGGTCGGTCGCCGGACGGTCGGCCGCAAGCCCGATCGTCAGGGCGAGCCCGTCGACGTCCGGACGCTCCGCGATCGGAACGGGGAGGCGCTCGAGGTGCGCGTCGAGCTTGCGTCGCGCCTCGTCCGGCGCGTCCCCGTCGAGGACGGCCGCCGCCCGGCGCAGGATCTCGGCGAGCGGCCAGTACGTCACGCCCTCGCCGTAGGGGAGGCAGCGCCCGCGCACCACCGCCGGCGCCGGCGCGGTCGCGGCGGCACGCGTCAGGAACTCCTCGACCAGCCGCGACTTGCCGACGCCCGCCTCACCGTAGATCGTCACGAGGTGCGGCTGGCCGTCGACGGTCGCCCTCGACAGGATCGAGCCGAGCAGCTCGAGCTCGCGAGCGCGACCGACCATCGGCGCCGCGCCCGGGTGCCCCGGCGCCGGCGCCGCCTCGTCGAAGCCCGTCGCCACGTACACGTGGACGCGCTCGCGTTTGCCGCGCACCTCGAGCTCGCCGGCGTCCTCGAACCGGATCCCGGCGGCGGCCCTCGCCGTCCGCTCGGAGACGAGGACCGATCCGGGGTCGGCCGCCTGCTCGAGGCGCGCCGCGACGTTGACCGCGTCGCCCGTCACGAGACCGCGCTCCGCGCTCAGCGGCATCACCGCGAGCACCTCGCCCGTGTTGACGCCGATCCGCATCGCCAGCGCGACGCCGTGATCGCGTTCGAGCGCCTCGTTGAGCGCGCGAAGTCGGTCGCGCATCCGGAGCGCCGCGCGAACGGCGCGGGCGGCGTCGTCCTCGTGCGCCGTCGGCGCGCCGAACACGGCCATCACCGCGTCGCCGATGAACTTCTCGACGAGCCCGCCCTGCGAGACGATCTCGGCGCGCATGGCGTCGAAGTACCGGCCCATCACCTGCTGCAGCGGCTCGGGGTCGAGCCGTTCGCCGAGCGCGGTCGATCCCTCGATGTCGGCGAACAGAACCGTGACGAGCTTGCGCTCCTCGGCCGAACCGAACGCGTCCGGCGGCTCGGCGACGGGCGCGCCGCACCTGGAGCAGAAGCGCGCGTCCGGCGGAAACGGCGATCCACACCGGGGGCATCCCGTGCCGAGGGCCGAGCCGCACGCCGAGCAGAAGCGCGCGTCCTCGCCGTTCTCGGCGCCGCATCGCTCGCAGACCACGAGGAAGTCTAGGAGCGCCGGCGAACCCAGGCCAAGGGTCCCGTCTGCGAAGCTGACTCGAATGACCGAGCGGCCGCGCGAGTGGGATGCGTCGACGTACGACCGCGTCTCGCATCCGCAGACGCGATGGGGAAGAAGCGTCGTCGGTTGGCTCGACCTCGCGGACGGCGGCGTCGCGCTCGACGCCGGGTGCGGTTCCGGCCGGGTCACGGAGCAGCTTCTCGAGCGCTGGCCGGCCGTCCGCGTCATCGCACTCGACGCCTCGACCGAGATGCTCGGGCGCGCGCGCGAGCGCCTGTCGCGGTTCCGCGACCGGGTGTCGTTCGTGGAGGGGGATCTCGGCGCACCGCTTCGGATCGCCGAGCCGGTCGACGCCGTCCTGTCGACGGCGACGTTCCATTGGGTTCGCGATCACGACGCGCTGTTCGCGAACCTCGCCGCGGTCGTGCGGCCGGGCGGACGGCTCGCGGCGCAGTGCGGCGGCCGCGGCAACGTCGAAACGGTGATGTCGGCGCTCCGGCGGCTCGGTCATCCGAGCGACGTCGTCTTCGCCGCGCCGGACGAGACGCGTGCCAGGCTCGAACGCGCCGGGTTCACCGACGTCGAGACCTGGCTGCGGCGCGAGCCGGCGGCGTTCGACGACGACGAGACGTTCCGGACGTTCCTCCGGACCGCCGTGTTGCGCGAGCAGCTCGCATCGATGGCGCCGGAGGAACGAGACGCGTTCGTCGAGGACGTCGTCCGACTGCTCCCCGGCCGCGAGCTCGACTACGTCCGGCTCAACATCCGGGCGAGCCGCGCGTGAAGCGGCGGGATCAGATGAACAGCTGGATCGCCGATTCCTTCATCTCGAGCAGCGCCGTCGCGGCGCCGATCGGCTCCTCGAGCCCCTCGATCAGGTCGTCGTTGGTGAGGCCCATCAGATCCATCGTCATCTGACACGGGATCAGGCGAACGCCCATGTCGCGCGCTAGCTCGAGCAGCTCCGTGGGATGCGGCGTCTTGTAGTCCTCGGCGATCTTGCCGAGCATCCACGGCCCCATCCCGCCGAAGTTGTAGCGCGACAGCTTCGCCTTCGAGGTCGAACCGGGATTCATCACCGCCAGCATCTTGGTCATCCAGTCCTTACCGGTCCTACGGCCGGGCTTCGCCAGGGCGAAGAGTCCCCAGAACGTGAAGAAGACCGAGACCTCCATCCCGGACGCCGCCGCCGTCGTCGACAGGATCAGGGTTGGCCAGACGCGATCCAGATGACCGTCCCAGGCGATGATCGTCATCTTGTTCTTCCCTTCGCCGCCGAGACCGGACAGACGGTCGTCGAGCGCGCGTTCGACGAGCTCGCGGAGCTCGTCGGCGTCCGGCGCGGCGTCGCTCATCGGCGGT
The DNA here is from genome assembly GCA_046735355.1 of bacterium. Classification (GTDB taxonomy): domain Bacteria; phylum Actinomycetota; class UBA4738; order UBA4738; family HRBIN12; genus DATAEU01. The sequence continues at coordinate 4,194 of JBKPTC010000068.1, read as the reverse complement.
CACCCTTCCGGATGACGTACCGGAACTCGCCGCCGCGATCCTCCGAGGTCATCAGCTCGTTGCCGGAGATCTTCGCCCAGGACGGGATGTCAGTCTTCGACCCCGGATCCGTCGCGAGGAGCTCGAACAGCTCGCCGGGCGACGCGCCCTTCATCGCTCGGAACAGCGTGACGATCGGCCCGGGGCATGACTGCCCGCGGGCGTCGACGGTGGTTGCGAGAGTGCTCATCGGAACGGGACCTCCGGAACGGGAAGCGGTGCGCGGATGGTGACGGCGTGGGTGCCGGGTCGCGCCGCTAGCGGCCGGCGCGAGGCACCACGGGACAGCAGCATCGGCACGGGATCATCGCCCCGACGAGCCCTCGACACCGCGTCCGGATCATTGCAACTGCAAATCCTACTGGCGCGGTCGGGTTCCGGACAAGGGACGGTTCAGAGCAGGCGCCGGCGCGACGTCGGCCGGTAGACCAGCCGGACCCGCGCGCGGAGATGGGCGGTGCGCACGGGCCCGAACTGCCGGCTGTCGGTCGACTCCGCCGGCGTGTCGCCCTCGACCCACCACTCGTCTTCGTCGAGGATCCAGCCGTCGGGCGCCAGATCGCCCGGCACGCCGGTCACCCGCTTCACCATCTCGAACCCGGACCGGCGGGGATGCTCGACGACGACGACGTCTCCGAGACGTGGTCGGTCGGTCGGGACCGCGAGAGCCCAGTCGCCCGGAAGCAGCGTCGGCGCCATGCTCGACCCGGCGATCTCGACGCGGAAGGGCCTCCACCGGACGAACGAATACGAGAGGCCGACGCCGACGACGACAGCCGCGACGAGTCCGCGTCGTTTCCGACCCCGGTGATAGGTTTCGGACGTCGAGCCGCTCCCCGGAGGAGGTTGCATGTCCATCCTCGAAGCTTTGCTGAAGCCTCGCCGCATCGTCCACGCGCACTGCGACGTCCCGTGCGGCGTCTACGATCCGGCGCAGGCGCGTATCGAAGCCGAATCGGTCAAGGCCATCCAGGAGCGCTACGCGGACGCCGAGAACAAGAAGTCGGGCGGCGAGAGCGCCGAGGACTATCGGACGCGCTGCCTGATGATCAAGGAACAGCGCGCGGATCTCGTCAAGCATCATCTCTGGGTCCTGTGGACCGACTACTTCAAGCCGGAGCACATGGAGAAGTACCCGAACCTGCACGAGCTCTTCTGGAAGGCCACCAAGGAGGCGGGCCTGTCGAAGAAGTCGCAGGACCCGGCGCAGGGGCAGAAGCTGCTCGATCAGATCGACGAGATCGCGAAGATCTTCTGGGAGACCAAGTCGGCGTAGCTGCGTCGGCGTTCGATGCGACGAAGGCGGGGCCTCGGCCCCGCCTTCGCCGTTGTTAGGCTCGCGCGCCGATGAAGGACGTCGGGCTCGTCGGGGTGCCGTTCAGCGGGAAGTCGACGCTCTTCACGGCGCTGACGCGCGCGGGTACGCACGGCGGTCAGGCGAACCAGGCCGTCGTTCCGGTGCCGGATCCGCGTCTCCAGGTGCTCACCGAGATGGAGCGCTCGAGGAAGACCGTGCACGCGCAGGTGCGCTTCGTCGACGCGCCGGGCGGCACGTCGAGCGCGCAGGCGATCGCGAAACTGCGCGAGGTGGACGCGCTGGCGATCGTGCTCCGGTCCTTCGGACCGGACGCGCAGCCGCCGCGGGAGCTCGCGGACGTGACGGCCGATCTGCTGCTCGCGGACGCGGGCGTGATCGAGTCGGCGCTCGACAAGGCGCGCAAGCGCGCTCGCGGCAAGAGCACCGGCGAGGTCGAGGCGCTCGCGAAGGCGAACGACGCGCTCGCCAACGAGACGTTGTTGCGGAACGCCGACCTCGACGACGCCGATCGCGTGGAGTTGCGAGCGATCGCGCCGCTCACGCTGAAGCCGTGGGTGGTCGTCGCGAACCTCGAGGAGGGCACCGGCGTTCCCGACGGACTGCCCGACGGAACCGTCGGGGTGTACGCGTCGATCGAGGCCGAGACGGCGGAGATGGACCCCGACGAGGCGCGTGCGCTGCTCGAGGAGTTCGGCGTGACCGAGCCCGGCCTCGAGGGCGTGATCGCCGCGTCGTACCGCGCGCTCGATCTCATCACGTTCCTCACGACGGGCGAGGACGAGACGCGCGCGTGGGAGGTCCGCCGAGGCGCCAAGGCGCCGGAGGCCGCGGGCGTCATCCACACAGACCTCGAGCGGGGATTCATCCGGGCCGAGGTCATCGGCTACGACGAGCTCGTGACCGCCGGATCGATGGACAGGGCCAAGCAAACCGGCAAGGTCCGGGTCGAGGGCAAGGACTACGTCGTGCAGGAGGGCGACATCCTGCACGTCCGCTTCGCCGTCTGAGTTCCCAGCCGAGGCCGGAGCGATGTACCGCTTCGGCGTGACGGATGTCCAGCTATTCACGTACCGTTCGGGCGTGGACTCCGGCTATCGCATCGGAGAGGCGGCCTCGATGCTCGGGGTGCGGGTCGAGACGCTTCGGCGATGGGAGCGCGACGGCAAGCTCCGGACCGAACGCACCTCCGGTGGTCAGCGCGTCGTTCCGGCCTCCGAGGTCGCGCGGCTCCTCGCGGAGCGCCGGACGAAGACGAAGGTCGAGCTGGGTAGCGTCCGGAACCGGTTCCCCGGCGTCGTCACCGCCGTCGAGCGCGACGGTGTCGCCGCGACGGTCGAGATCCAGGCCGGACCGCACCGGGTCCTGGCCCTCATCACGCGGGAGGCCGCGGACGAGATGCACCTCGAGCCGGGGATGGCCGCCGTCGCGACGGTCAAGGCGACGAGCGTGATGATCGGGGTGCCCGAATGAGGCCGGCGCTCGCGCGCGTCCTGGCCGCGGCGGCCGTGCTCGCGGTCGTCGCGACCGGCTGCGGCGACGGCGCCTCGGATCGCGGCGGCTCGCCCGACGAGACCATGCTCACGGTCCTCGCGGCCGCCTCGCTGACCGAGCCGTTCACGAAGATCGGCGACAACCTCGAGGCAGCCGACGACGGCGTGACGGTTCGGTTCAGCTTCGGCCCGTCGGACGGGCTCGCGCAGCAGATCCAGCAGGGCGGCGGCGTCGACGTGTTCGCCTCGGCGAGCCCGGCGTGGATGAACGCCGTCGAAGAGGATCCGGGTGTGCGGGACCGCACGGACTTTGCGCGGAACCGGCTGGTCGTGATCACGCCGGCCGACAACCCCGCCCGCATCGGTTCGATCGACGACCTCGCGAACGACGGCGTCAAGCTGGTGCTCGCGGCCGAGGGCGTCCCCGCCGGCGACTACGCGAGGCAAATCCTCGACAACGCGAGGATCTCTGCGGCGGCGCTGACGAACGTCGTCTCGAACGAGGAGGACGTGAAGGGCGTCGTGCAGAAGGTGGCCCTCGGCGAGGCGGACGCCGGGATCGTCTACGTCACCGACGTGACGGCGGACGTCGAGGACCGGATCGAACGGATCGACATCCCCGACGACGTCAATGTCATCGCGACGTACCCGATCGCGGTCGTCTCATCGAGCGCGCACACGTCGGTCGCCGCCGACTTCGTGTCGTACGTGACCGGCCCGCGGGGCCAGGCGACGCTGCGCTCGTTCGGCTTCATGCCCCCCGCCTGACCTATGCGGCGAGCGCCGGCCCTGTTCGTGGTCCTCGCCGTCGTCGCGGTCGCGTTCGTCGCGCTGCCGATCGCCGGTCTGCTCGCGCAGGCCCCGTGGTCGCGGGCGTGGGCCGTGCTGACGTCGCCCTCCGCGATGGAGGCGCTCCGCGTGTCGATCGTCGTCTCGCTGTCCGCCACGGCGATCGCGCTGCTGCTCGGCGCGCCGCTCGCCTGGGTCCTCGCCCGCACGGAGTTCCCGGGACGCTCGCTCGTCCGCGCGGTCGTCGTGCTCCCGCTCGTCCTGCCACCCGTGGTCGCAGGCGTCGGACTCCTCGCGGCGCTCGGCAGGCGCGGGCTCGCCGGCCGCGCGCTCGGCGCGCTCGGCGTGTCGCTGCCGTTCAGGACGGCCGGCGCGGTGATCGCCGCCGCGTTCGTCTCGTTCCCGCTGCTCGTCCTCGCGGTCGAGGCCGGGATCCGCTCGCTCGACCCGCGACTCGAGCGTGCCGCCCTCGCGATGGGCGCGTCACCCTGGTACGTCCTTCGTCGCGTGACGCTCCCGCTGCTGCTCCCGCAGCTCGCCGCCGGACTGGTCCTCACG
>JBKPTC010000067.1:0-5028 GCA_046735355.1 bacterium | reverse complement strand
CGGCCCTCCTCGCCGGCCTGGTGCTCGCGTTCGCGCTCGCCGCCTCGCAGTCGCGCCCGCTGACGCGCCTCGCGGCGGCCGCTCGTCGGCTCGGCGGCGGCGACCTGTCGGCGCGCGCCGGCGACGTCTCCGGCGCGACGGAGTTCGAGGACCTCGCTCGCGCGTTCGACGAGATGGCCCGGCGACTCGAGCGAACCGTCCGTGCGCAGCGCGAGTTCGTGGCCAACGCCTCGCATCAACTGCGAACCCCCCTCACCGGGATGAAGCTCCGGCTCGAGGGTGCGATCGCCGACTCGCGCGATCGCGAGGTCTCGGAGCAGCTCGCGGCGGCGGACCACGAGGTCGATCGTCTGTCGGCCATCGTCGACCGGCTGCTGACGGTGTCGCGGGACGTCGAGGAGGGCCGGCTCGGCCGGGTCGAGCTCGGCGCCGCGGCCGACCGCGCGGTCGGGCGCTGGTCCGAGCGCGCGAGCCGGGCCGGGAGCGCGCTCGAGCGTTCCGGCAATGGGGTCGCCTCGGCGCGGGCCGACGGACACGACGTCGACCAGATCCTCGACAACCTGATCGAGAACGCCATCTCGTACGCGCCCGGCCACATCGAGATCGAGACCGGCGTCCGCGGCGCCGAGGCGTTCCTCGCCGTGGCCGATCGCGGGCCCGGGATCGCGCCGGACGAACGCGATCGCGTGACCGAACGGTTCTATCGCGGCCGGGGCGCGCGCGGCGCCGGATCGGGCCTCGGGCTGTCGATCGCGACGTCGCACGCCGAGCGATCCGGCGGAACGATCGACGTCCTGCCCCGCGAGGGCGGCGGCACGCGCATCGAGGTCCGGCTGCCGGCCGCGGACGGCTTTACCGAGCCTTACCCCGACGCGCCGTAGGCTCGGCGCATGGTTCGCAGGGTCGCGGTCGCGGTCGGGTGGGGGCTGGTCGGACTGGCCTTCGCCGTCGCGCTGACCGCCGGCGCGTTCGCCGTCGCGGGACCGCAACTCTCGCGCCCGGCCGCGGTCGTCACGGTGCACGCACGACCGTCCTCGGCCGACGACCGGTCGTCGCCGCCGGCGTCCGCGACGCCGCACCGGCAGCGGTCGAGCGAATCCGAGCCGCCCGACGACGCCGCCTCCGGCGGCTCGTCGCACTCGGGCTCGGGTTCGTCGGGGTCCACGCAGACACCGCAGCCGTCGGGTGGGTCGGACGACGGCCGCTCCGGACCCGACGACGGTTCGCACGACGACGACTGACCTCGCGCGCCTCACCTGGCACAATCGCCGCACGTGACATCGGACGATCGTCTCGTCGCCGGGTTGGCGGTGCCCGGGCGCGCCGTGGAGGGCTGACGATGCTTCCGCGCCGGGCGGACGTCTCGTGGTGGATGGAGGAGGCCCGGACCGAGCCCGCGCTCACCGCCGGCATCGAGTGTCCGCCGCTCGAGGGGGACGTCACCGCGGACGTCGTCATCCTCGGCGGCGGCTTCACGGGGATGTGGACGGCGGAGTTCCTCAAGCGTCGCGACCCGGCGATCGACGTCGTGCTCCTCGAGCAGGAGACGTGCGGCAGCGGACCGAGCGGCCGCAACGGCGGGTTCTGCTACGGCTTCTGGGAGGACCTTCCGAACCTCGTGCGCCGCTTCGGCGACGCCGAGGGCGTGCGGGTGGCCGAGGTCGCGCAGCGCTCCGTCGACGAGATCCGTTCCTGGGCGTCGGCGCACGACGTCGACGTCTGGTTCGTGCCGGGCGGCCACCTCACGGTCGCGTCGTCGCCCGCGCAGGACGGCGCGTGGCGGGAGCTCGTCGACGAGGCCGAGCGGCTCGGCGTGGCCGACGGGCGGTTCGAGGTGCTCGGCGCGCGAGCGGTGCGGGAGCGCTGCGAGTCGCCGGTCTTCCGCGCGGGCCTGTTCCAGGCGCCGAACGCGACGCTCCAGCCCGCGCGTCTGGCTCTCGGGCTCCGCCGCGAGCTCGTCCGAACCGGCGTCCGGGTCTTCGAGCACACGCCCGTCACCGCGTACTCGAGCGACGGCCCGGTCCGCGTGCGGACGCCGCGCGGATCGGTGCGCGCCGAGCGGGGCGTCCTCGCGCTCGGCGCGTGGCTCGCGCAGACGCGCGCGTTCGGCCGCGCGATCGTTCCGCGCGGCTCGTACATCGTCGTCACCGAGCCCGTGCCCGACGCGCTCGAGCGGATCGGATGGACGGGCGGCGAGGGGCTCGCGGACTGGCGGAGTGCGCTCCGGTACTTCCGGACGACGAGGGACGGCCGCATCGCGTTCGGCGCGGCGAGCGCCGCGACGGGGATCGGCGTCGGGCTCGGTCCGAGGATGCGATACGACGAGCGCTCGATCTCGTCGCTGGTCGACGACGTGCATCGGTTCTTTCCGTCGCTCCGCGGCGTCCGGTTCGAGGCGGCGTGGGGCGGGCCGATCGACATCACCGGCGCGCATCTCCCGTCGTTCGCGACGCTGCCGGGCGGCCGGATGCACGTCGGAGCGGGCTTCACCGGCGGCGGCGTCGGGCCGACGCATCTGGCCGGCAAGGTCCTGTCGGCGCTCGCGCTCGGGTTCGACGACGAGCACACGTCGCTGCCGCTCGTCGGCATGCCGTTCATGCGGTTCCCGCCGGAGCCGATCCGCTCGGTCGGCGCGACGCTCACCCAGCGCGCGATCGTGCGGAAGGACGACCTCGAGGACGCCGAGCGCCGTGTCGACCGGCTCACGGGGTTCGTGGCCCGGCTGCCGCGGCGGCTCGGCTACGACCTCGGCCCGTAGGAGACCGCCGTTCCCACCATGGTTCTTGCCGTATCGCCGATCTTGTCGCACCATGGCGACACGGGAGAAAGGAGGTGGTCCTGCTTGCATAAACGGCACGAGACCCCCGAGGTGATTGGCTGCTGAGCCGTCCCTCTCGGGCCGGGGTCACCACCCCCGCCCGTGCGCCGGGAGACCGGCAGAATCCAACCAGTTCACCGAGCTCACGCGCTCCGGTTGGTCTACCGGACGAGCCCGCGAGGGCCGCAGTGCGGGTGAGATGAGCTGTTCGAACGGGCCGGGTCCCTCGCGGGGCCCGGCCTGTTCATGTCAGCGGCGACGTCGTACCGTGGGCCGTCAGGGAGGTTCGGATGCCGGCACCGCTCGGAACCGTCGTGATCGATTGTGCGGACCCGCTCGCGCTGATCGACTTCTGGTCGGGGGTGACGGGATACGCCGCGCGGACGCGTGAGGCGGAGTGGGCCTCCATCGCCCCACCGCAAGGCGGCGTCGCGATCGCGTTCCAGAAGGTGCCCGAGCCCAAGACGGGCAAGAACCGCGTCCACGTCGACCTCCTGTCGGACGACATCGAGGCGGAGGCCACGCGGATCGAGGGCCTCGGCGGCCGGCGTCTGTGGCGTTCGGAGGATCCGAGCGACGCCTTCATCGTGTTGGCCGATCCCGAGGGCAACGAGTTCTGCGTGATCGAGCGGCCCACGAGCTGACGTTCGGCTGGGGGACGACGGTCCCGCCCGGCGGGGGACGAGCGCTCGATGTCGCCGCATCGCATCGGGGCCACGCTGGAGACGTCGACCGAACCAGGGAGGCGTCCATGTCCACGAAGACCGACGTCGCTCCGCCGCAGAGCGACGAGGATCCGCTCTACCAACGCGCGCGGAAGCGGGCGGAGGAGCTCCAGGGCTTCTACATCCATCTGGTGGTGTACGTGGCCGTGAACACGGGCTTGTTCGCGATCAACGCGCTCACGCGAGGCGAGAACGGCAGCTGGTGGTTCTATTGGCCGCTGCTCGGCTGGGGCATCGCCCTCGTGATCCACGCCCTGACGACGTTCGGCGGCCTGTTCTCGGAGGACTGGAAGGACCGCAAGGCCCAGCAGCTGTACACGCGCTCCCGGCGCGACGCGGCCTAGGGCTCACTCGACGGCGCGGCGAAGGTTCTCGGCCGTTCGCTCGCGCAGGATCCCGGCGCTGTACAGGCTGAGGACGTCCGTGATGACGCGCTGATGCCCTCGCGATCCGAGCTCCGCGAACGAGACCTCGGAGATGCCGACGAGCGCCGCTGCCTCGGACAGGCTTCCGGTCGCGGCCTCGAGCAGCCGGCAGTCGTCGTGCAGCGTCTCGAGCCGAAGCTCGATCAGCTCGTCCAACAGGACCAGCGCCTCCAGGTCCCGACGGACCCGTTCGACGATCCCGGTGAGCTCCTCCGTCATCCCGACGCCCCCTCCCGCTCGAGGCGCAAAGGGTACTCGCGTTGGGCGTCGGAACGGCGGGCGCCGCCCAGCCGGTCGGTCAGCCGGCGGCGATCAGCGCGACCCCGCGAGGGCCGCCGCGACGCCGATCGTCTGATGGCGCTCGAGCCGCTCGTGCAGGACGGCTCGAGCGAGCAGCACCGTGGCGACCGGATACAGGGAGCCGAGCACCGACGTCAGCGCCAGCACGCCGCCCGCGCCGGCGGCGAGCGCGAACAACAGGTTCGAGCCGTTGTCGAGGACACCGACGGCGGCGAGCCGCCGGGCCTCGGCGCCGGACAGCGACAGCGTCGGGCGCCGGACCAGCACCGCGACCGCCAGGATGCCGAGCGCGCCGACGCGCACCATCAGCACGCCCCAGAGGGCATCCGAGCGGCCGGCCTCGTCGAGCAGGACGACAAGCAGACCCAGCGTGACGGCCGCGACGAGCGCGAGCCCGACCCCCGAGGCCGTCCCCCGGTTCGCGTCCGCGTCGAACGTCCTCGACGCCAGCACGACGCCGCCGACGGCGAGCGCGACCCCGATGGCCTGAACGATCGTCGGGCGGTCTCCGCGCGCGAGCCCCCACACCACCGGGACGACGCCCGAGAGCGCGGCCGTCGGCGCGACGACGCTCATCCGTCCGACGGCGAGCGCTCGGTACAGCGCGGCCAGCCCGGCCGCACCGGCGACGCCGCCCGCGAGTCCGTACGCGAGGGCGGCGGTCTCGCGCGGCCCCTGGCCGCGCGCAGCGAGCAGGACGGCGACGAACGCGAGCCCGGCGGCCTGCGAGACGGCCATCACGACCAGGAGCGGCTGCCGA